>DASQGF010000172.1:0-9471 GCA_035632755.1 Terriglobales bacterium | reverse complement strand
CGAAGCGGGCGTCCACTTCGGGCACCAGACCAAGCGCTGGAACCCCAAGATGAAGGAATTCATCTTCGGCGAGCGCAACGGGATCTACATCATCGACCTGCAGAAAACGCTCAAGATGTTCAAGGACGCGAGCAAGTTCGTTCAGGATTCCGCGGCCGCGGGCAAGGTCATCCTCTTCGTCGGCACCAAACGGCAGGCACAGGACGCGATCGCCGAAGAAGCGCAGCGCTGCGGCATGTTCTACGTCAACCAGCGCTGGCTGGGCGGGCTGCTCACCAACTGGGTCACGGTGCAGAAATCCGTGAAGCGGCTGAAGGAGCTCGACGACATGGCGGTGGACGGCCGCTACGAGCTGCTGCCCAAGAAAGAAGTCATCAAGCTGGAGCGCGAGCGCAAGCACCTGCAGGCCAACCTAGCCGGCATCAAGAATATGACGCGCTTGCCCGACCTCATTTTTGTCATCGACTCCAACAAAGAGCAGATCGCGGTGCGCGAGGCGCGCAAACTCGGCATCCCGGTCGTCGCCGTGGTCGATACCAACTGCGATCCCAGCGAAGTAGATTACGTGATTCCCGGCAACGACGATGCGCTCCGCGCCATCCGCTTGTTCGCCTCCAAAATCGCCGATTCGGTGGCCGAGGGCGCACAGGCCGCAACCGACAAGGAGACGGTGGAGATCTCCGCCGCAGTCGGCCAGGCTGAGGCGGAAGCCGCTCCCGCCGAGGTCGCCGAAGGCGCGGCTGTAGCCGACTCCGCGGGCGAAGGCGGCGACAACGTAAGCATGGAGGACGTCCTCGGCTCGGGCGCCCGCAAACGTCCAGCCAAGGAAGATACCGAGGAAGTCCCTCAGGTCGAGAGCCAGACGTTCTGACGGGTGAATCGCCCGCACGAGCTGCCGAATCAAATCCTTGTGACCCGCGCCGGTGAGCTGCGGGTCTATTCGTGTAGGACCACTTCTGCAATAATCTGAGAAAGGCCGTATTAAGCAATTATGGGTACAACGACTGTGAACATCTCTGCCACGCAAGTGAAGGAGCTCCGCGACAAGACCGGCGCTCCCATGATGGACTGCAAGCAGGCCCTCACCGAGGCCAAGGGTGACCTGGAGCAGGCGATCGTCGTCCTCCGCAAGAAGGGCGTCGCCACCGCCGCCAAGAAGGCCACGCGCGTGACCACCGAAGGCTCCGTAGCCAGCTACATTCACGCCGGCGGCAAGATCGGCGTGCTGGTTGAGGTCAATTGCGAGAGCGATTTCGTCGCGCGCACCCACGACTTCAAGGAGCTGGTGCACGACATCGCCATGCACATCGCGGCCAGCGATCCCAAGTTCGTCCGCAAAGAGGACGTGACGCCCGAAGCTTACGAGCGCGAGAAGGACATCTACCGCGCCCAGGCCAAGGCCACCGGCAAGCCCGACCACGTCGCCGAAAAGATCGTCGAGGGCAAGATGAGCAAGTTCTACGAGGAGGTCTGCCTCTACGACCAGCCCTTCATCAAGGACCAGACCATCAGCGTCTCGCAGTTGATCGCCTCCAAGATCGGCAAACTGGGCGAGAACATCTCCGTACGGCGCTTCGCCCGGTTCAAGGTCGGCGACCAGGGCGAGACCATCGCCCTGACGAAACCTGCCGCTGAGCCCAAGGAGTAGTTCCGGGTTACACTGGCAACTGACAACTGGGAACTGACGACTGCTTTTTTGCCTCTCGCTTTCAAACGCGTCCTGCTGAAGCTCTCCGGCGAGGCCCTCGCTGCCGGGCAGGGCTTCGGCGTGGACGCGATCCGCATCACCCAGATCGCCAGTGAGCTGCAGGATGTCCACTCGCTTGGCGTCGAGATTGCCATTGTGGTGGGCGGCGGCAACTTCTTCCGCGGCGTCGCCGAGCAGGCCCGCGACATGGACCGCGTCGCCGCCGACCACATGGGCATGCTGGCCACCGTCATCAACGCCTTGGCACTGCAGAACGCGCTGGAGAAGTGTGGCGTTTTCACCCGCGTCATGTCGGCCATCGAGATGAACCAGGTCGCGGAGCCGTTTATCCGCCGCCGCGCCATCCGCCACCTGGAAAAGGGCCGTATCGTGATCTTCGCTGCCGGCACCGGCAGCCCTTACTTCTCCACCGATACCGCCGCCTCGCTACGCGCCATGGAGATCAAGGCCGATGCCATCCTGAAAGCCACCAAGGTCGATGGCGTGTACGACGCCGATCCCGTGCTGGTCAAGAATGCCAAGATGTTCGACCGCATCTCCTACATGGACGTGCTCAAGCTGGGGCTCAAGGTCATGGACTCCACCGCCATCAGCCTGTGCAAGGACAACAACCTTCCCATCGTGGTCTTCAACCTGAACCGGCCGGGAAACATCCGGCGCGTCGTGACCGGCGAGAAGATCGGCTCGCTGGTCACCGCGTGAGACCGGCTGTTTCCTGCTTCCTGCTTGCTATAATTCCCGGTTCTTGATCTCTGGCCGCAGGCGGGGTCCCCAGCGCGCCCGGTGTTGGCGTGCTGGGGTGGGAGGCGCCTGCCCGTGGCCACTTGGACCAGGCGGACCTGATGCCTCAACCCAGCATGGCGAGCAATCCTGCCCTCAAGGAAACCTTTGCGCAGCTCCGCACCCGCATGGAGAAGGCGGTTGAAGACTTCCGCAAGGAACTGGCCGCCATCCGCACCGGCCGCGCCTCGGTGCACATGCTCGATTCCGTCCAGGTGGACTACTACGGCACCTCGATGCCGCTCAACCAAATCGCGCAGGTGCACGCGCCCGAGGCCCAGCTCATCACCGTGCAGCCCTTCGATCCCAGCTCACTGGGCACCATCGAGAAGGCCATCCGCTCCGCCGACCTGGGCCTGAATCCCATGAACGACGGCAAGCTCATCCGCGTGCCGGTGCCGCCGCTGACCGAAGAACGCCGCCGCGAGCTGGTCAAGCGCCTGCACAAGGTGCTGGAGGACCATCGCACCGCCGTCCGCAATGTCCGCCGCGACGGCAACGAGCTCATCAAGAAATCGCTCAAGGACAAGAAAATCACCGAGGACGACGAACGCCGATCCTACGACGAGATCCAGAAACTCACCGACGACGAGATCAAAAAAATGGAAGACATGGGCAAGGCCAAAGAGAAAGAGATCCTGGAGATAAAATAGCCGCGCTCAAAATAGCCGCGCTCAATGAGAGCAAGAATGCCCGTCAGCCTATTTCAATCCAGTGACGGTCACATCTTCGGTGCGGATGCGGGTGGCGCGCTTGATCTCGCGGCTCAGGTCGGGATGGTCGTTGGATTTCTTGCTGTCGCCCGCGAGCGCGGAACTGGCGGCAAGGGTGAAGCGCAATGCGTCTGCGGGAGTGTCGAAGTAGAGAATGACTTGCGTCGTTGCCATACTCATGCCCCAGCCTTAGGCCTCGTGCCATTATCATACCGACGGAGTTGCGCGCCGCAGAGTCCCCATCTTGATACCTGGTGCGGAGTACCGAGTACCGAGTACCGAGTAGCGAGTACGAGTAGCGAGTACCAAGTACCGAGTACCAAGTACCGAGCGAGTTTCGAGGTCCCCTGTGGAGGGCCAATCCGTCAGGGTGGGGCAGAGACGTAGTAAGCTAGCTCAAACAATCCTAAATCGTGGGGGATTTCGAGATGCTGAACCATCTTTCCGTCCTGGTCACCGGAGCCACAGGAAACCAGGGTGGCACGCTGGCGCGGTTGCTGCTGAGCCGGGGACACCGGGTGCGTGGGTTGACGCGCAAACCCGAATTGCCGGCGGCCAGGAAGCTCCAAGCGCTGGGGGCGGAGATTGCCACCGGAGATATGGAAGACCGCGGCGCTCTGGCGCACGCCGCCAGCGGCATGGATGCCGTCTTCTGCGTGTCCACGCCGTTTGACGCCGGTGGGCCGGAGACCGAGGCGCGCCAAGGCATCAACGTTGCCGATGCCGCGAAATTTTGCGGCGTGAAGCACCTCGTTTACAGCTCAGTGCCGAAGGCGGACACGCATACCCGGATCCCACACTTCGAGAGCAAGGCGCAGGTGGAACGCCATATCCAGTCGCTGGGCATTCCTTGGACGGTCATCGGGCCAACCATGTTCATGGAAAACTTTCTCGGGCCTTATTTCCATCCTGAGCTGCTGGAGGGCCGCTTTGCCATTGCCCTCTCGCCCGCCTGCAAGCTCCAATTGATCTGCTTGGACGACATCGCGGGGTTCGCCGCCCTGGTGCTGGAGCAGCGCGAGCGGTTCCTGGGACGGCGCATCGATATCGCTTCCGACGAGCGTACGCCGCTCGAGATCGCCGACATTCTGGCGCGCGTCATGGGGCGGAAGGTCAAGTATCACCAAACTCCCATCGAGCAAGTGCGCGCCTGGAGCAAAGACATGGCGCTCATGTTCGAATGGTTTGACCGCGTGGGGACTGGCATCGACATCGCCGGGTTGCGCAGCGATTATCCCGAGGTGGGATGGCACGATCTGCGGCAATGGGCCGAGGCGCAATCGTGGGACGTGCTGACCCACGGCGCGGCGCGTTGAAGGCATTACTCGGTACTCGGTACTGGGTACTCGGTACTCTTCTACGTTTCTCGGCATCCTCAGTCG
Organism: Terriglobales bacterium; assembly: GCA_035632755.1. Lineage (GTDB taxonomy): Bacteria > Acidobacteriota > Terriglobia > Terriglobales > Acidobacteriaceae > JAHFUA01. The sequence goes on along the minus strand of DASQGF010000172.1, from coordinate 4,888 downwards.
CTTTCATTTGCGGATATAATCGGGCTCTCACATGAAGCGCGTCGTCCATGCTGCCTGTCCCCACGATTGTCCTGACGCCTGCGGTGTGCTGATCACGGTGGAAGACGGCCGCGCGACGAAGATCCAGGGCGACCCCGCGCACCCGGTCACGCGCGGGTTCCTGTGCGCCAAGGTCGCCAAGTATCTCGACCGGGTGTACTCGCCGGAGCGCGTGCTCTACCCGGCGCGTCGCGTGGGCGGCAAGGGTCCAAGCGCGCGCTGGGAGCGCATCTCCTGGGATGCCGCGCTGGATGAGATCTGCGAGCGGTTCCGCAGCATCAGCCGCGAGTTCGGCAGCGAGGCTATCCTACCTTATTCCTACGGCGGTACGCTGGGCGTGCTCAACGGCGGCGGTATGGACCGCCGCTTCTTCCACCGGCTGGGCGCGTCGCAGCTCGCCCGTAACATCTGCTCGAAGACGGGCGAAGTGGGCCTGATCTCCGTATTGGGACGCAAGCTCGGCACCGAGCCGGAGCAGTTCGCACACTCGCGTTACATCATCGCCTGGGGCGCGAACATCCACGGCAACAACGTGCACCTGTGGCCGTTCATCGAGGAAGCGCGGCGCCAGGGCGCGAAGCTGGTGGTCATCGACCCTTACAAGACGCGGACCGCCCGTTGCGCCGACTGGTATCTGCCCATCCGTCCGGGAACCGACGTAGCTCTCGCGCTAGGCCTGATGCACGTGATCATCCGCGAGAACCTCTACGATGCGGACTACGTTGCGCGCTACACGCTGGGCTTCAGCCAGCTCCGGAATCGGGCCACACAGTATCCACCTGAGCGCGTGGCCGCGATCACCGGCATCTCCGGCGAGGATGTGGTGCGGCTGGCGCGCGAATACGCCAGCACGCGCCCGGCGGCCATCCGCATGAACTACGGCGTGCAGCGCTCGGAAAACGGCGGGATGGCGGTGCGCGCGATCGCCATGCTGCCCTGCCTGATCGGCTCATGGAAGGAGGTCGGCGGCGGGCTGCAGCTCTCGACCAGCGGCGCCTACCCGCTGCGGCGTGACCGCCTCGAGCGCCCGGACCTGATGCAGGCCGCGCTCGGCCGGCCGGCACGGACCATCAACATGGTCGAGATTGGGCACGCGCTCACCACGCTCGCCGATCCTCCCGTCCAGGCGGTCTTCGTTTACAACTCGAATCCGGTCGCGGTGGCTCCCGATCACAACCGCGTGGTGCGTGGCTTCGAGCGCGATGACCTGTTCACGGTGGTGCACGAGCAGTTCTTTACCGACACGACCGATTACGCCGATATCGTCCTGCCCGCCACCACGTTCTTCGAGCACAAGGAACTGCAGACAGCATACGGCCATTATTACCTCCAGGTCTCCGAGCAGGCGATTGAGCCTCTGGGCGAATGCCGCTCCAATTTCCAGCTCTTCACCGACCTGGCGCAACGGATGGGATTCACCGAGGATTGCTTCCGGGAGACGGTAGACCAGGCCATCGACTCCACGCTCGACCTCACGCACCCTTGGCTGGCCGGCATTGATCGCGCGCGGTTGGAGCGCGAGGGGCATGCACGGCTGAACTTCCACCACGGAGACGCGGAGACACGGAGTGGAACGCAACCCGCTCCATTCCTGCCGTTCGCAAAAGGCGGCTTCCCAACCCCCTCGGGCAAGGCGGAGTTCTACAGCGAATTCCTGGTAGCGAAGGGATTGGATCCGGTGGTGGCGTTCGTGGCGCCCACCGAATCCCGGCACGGCTCGGAGGCGCACACCTATCCGCTTGAGCTGCTGGCGCGCAAGGCGGACAACTTCCTCAATTCGACTTTCACCAATCTCCCGGCGATGCAACAGATGGAAGATCGCCACCTGCTGGAGATGACGGCGGCCGATGCCGAGCCGCGCGGCATCCGCGATGGCGACCGGGTCCGCGTATTCAACGGCCGGGGCGAGATTGAGCTGACGGCCCGCGTCAACGGTTCGGTGCCGCCCGGCGTGGTCGCCGCCCGACTCGACTGGGCCAAACTCTCGCCGCAGGGCCGGAACATCAACATCCTTACCTCGGACCGGCTCACCGACATGGGCGCCGGCGCCACCTTCTACTCGGCGCTGGTGGAAGTGGCACGCGTGCGCCCCTAGGCGCTCTAAGCGGATTTCAGGTGAAGCACTTAGGTTGGGCGGCCGGCATCCCCTGCCCGTGCCGGGGCTTTGGCGGGAACGGCTCAGCTACCGTATAATTTCGCTTTTCCAGTATTCAAGACTGAGGGTGGAATATTTCTGCGTTTCTTCAGGTCTCCTCACAAGGTCGCGCCGACCATGCCTCCCGGTTTACCCGGCTTGTATCCCTCGTGCTGGCGGTGTTGTTCCTCGGCGCTGGGGTGATGGTTGGCTGGCAACAGGAGCTGATCCAGGAAATCCGGATCTTCGGCAACCGCCGCATCCCCGCCGACACCATCCGCTCCAAGATCTTCACCCATGCCGGTGACGTTTACGACCAGGCTGCCCTGGAGCGCGACTTCAACTCGCTGTGGAACGCCGGCTACTTCGAGGACATCCGCTTCGAGCGCGAGCAGGGGCCCAAGGGCTGGATCATCAACATCTACGTCAAGGAAAAGCCGACCATCCGCGAGATCAATTACCTGGGCCTGAGCTCGGTGTCCACGAGCGACGTGCTCGACCGCTTCAAGGAGCGCAAGGTCGGGTTGACGGTGGAGAACCAGTACGACCCCACCAAGATCAAGAAGGCGGAGGTCGCGCTGAAGGAGTTGCTGGCGGAACACGGTCGCCAGTTCGCCACCATCCGCACCGAGGTGCGCCAGATCCCGCCGGCGGCGGTGGGCGTCACCTTCGTGATCAAGGAAGGGCCCAAGGTCAAGGTCGGCAAGATCAAGTTCGAGGGCAACAAGACCGTCAGCAGCCGCTACCTGCGCTCCGCGATGAAGAACTTGAAGCCGATCGGCATCCCGCACTCGATCATCCTGGAAAACCTGCTCTCGCGCACCTACGACGCCACCAAGCTGAACGAAGATGCCGAACGTGTCCGCGACGCCCTGCAACAGAAGGGCTACTTCAAAGCCCTGGTGCAGGACCCGAAGACCAGCATCCACGACACTCATGGTTTCCACTTGCCGCTGATCCGGAAGGGAGGCGGCAAGTCGGTGGACATCACCCTGCCCATCGAGGAGGGCGACCGCTACCGCCTGAAGGAGGTGAAGTTCAGCGGCAACAAGGCCATCACCAACATACCGGCCCTGCGCGCCCAGATCCCCATGAAGGATGGCGACATCTTCAATACCGAGCTGATGCGCAAAGGCATCAAGAACCTGCGCGACGCCTATGGCACTCTGGGCTACATCAACTTCACTCCCGTCCCGGACACCGAGATCGACGACGAGCACAAGACGGTGACAGTGAAGTTCGACCTTGACGAGGGCAAGCAGTTCTCCGTGCGCCGCATCGAGTTCCAGGGGAACACTACCACCCGCGACAAGGTCATCCGCCGCGAACTGGCGCTGGAGGAAGGCGGGGTGTATAACGCCAAGCTTTGGGAATTCAGTCTGCTGCGCCTGAACCAGCTGGGCTATTTCGAGCCGCTCAAGCCGGATCAGGACACCGACACTAAGCAGAACCCCCAGGAAGGCACGGTTGACCTCACGCTCAAGGTCAAGGAAAAGGGGAAAAACTCGATCGGGCTTACCGGCGGGGTCAGCGGGCTGGCCGGCTCGTTCATCGGCATCAACTATCAGACCAACAACTTCCTCGGGCTGGGCGAGACGCTGACGGTGCAGGCCAACATCGGCAACCTGGAGCGCAACCTGATGTTCGGTTTCACCGAGCCCTACACCTTCGACCGCCCGCTGCAGCTCGGTTTCACCGTGTATACGCGCCGGTTCAACTACAACCAGGCGCAGCAGGCGAACATCCTGGCCGGGCAGGCCCTCAACCTGCCACAGAGTGTCTTGAACACCTTGCAGAATTTTAGCCAGTCCAGCACCGGGTTCACGGTGTCGGCCAGCTATCCGCTGCGGCATTCGCTGAAGCGCATAGGCATCACCTACGGCTACGACACCTCGTCGCTCACCGTCTTCAGCCAAGCCTCGCAGCAATACTTCGAGACGCTGGCGTTCCGCGGCCTCTCTGGACCGAATGCGCTGCACGGCGTGATCACCAGCAAGGTTGTCCCCAGCCTGACCTACAGCTCGATCAACAGCCCGTTCCGGCCGACTTCGGGCCAAAGCTACTTTATCGGGGCGGACATAGCCGGGCTCGGCGGCAATGTTAAGTCGGTGCGGCCGGTTGCGGAATACAAGCGGTTCATGAGCATGAAGGGCTTGCATCCCAGCAAGGAAGGCCACCAGGTGCTGGGCTTCCGGGTGCAAGGCTCGTTTCTCACCGGCTACGGCGGGCTTGTGGCGCCTCCGTTCGAGCGCTTTTACCCAGGCGGCGACCAGGACTTGCGCGGGTTCGACATCCGCTCGGTCTCGCCCGTGGCTTTCCTCACCGGGACCGCCACGGTCGTCCTCACCAACCCAGACGGCACACTGGTTCCTCCGAATCCGGCCAATACTCGCCAGACCACGCCCCCGCCCGGCTGCTTGGGTTGGTGCATTCCGATCCCGATCCAAAGTATCGTCTTCCCGGGAGGCGACACGAACATAGTTTCCAACCTGGAATACCGCATCCCGCTGGTGGGGCCGGTCAACTTGGCTCCTTTCGTGGATTTCGGCATGAATTTTGCGGCGCGCAGCTCGCAGCTCCGTATCTCCGACGCTGCTTTCACCACACTGAACAACGCCCCTTTCGGCTGCCCCAGCCTGAGCCTGGATCCCCAAGGCAATCTCAACTGCGTTCCCGTTGCGCCTGGGACCGTGAAGCCCTTCACGCAGGAGCTGC
>DASQGF010000171.1:0-10242 GCA_035632755.1 Terriglobales bacterium | reverse complement strand
GCTCGCCCGGAACACCGGCCGGGTGTGCGCGATGTGGCACAAGGGCCACAAGCCTTCATTGGAGAAGCCGAAGTAGTATCCCTCTTCCTCTTCTTTGCTCAGCCACACCCGCCGCAGGGTGTAGCGCTGCTGCTCGGGCGGGACGCGGACGCAGTTGCGCTCGTCCACCATCTCGCGGTCGGCGTCACCGCTGCCGTGCGCCACCCAAGTACCGTCGCAGGCGCACAGGATAGGCTCCAACGCCGTCACCAGGCCGCTGGCCGGGACGATGGTTTCGATTCCTTTCCCACGCCTCACGTGCATGTAAGGCTCGCGATTGGCGACCACGGACAGACGGCTCTCCGCCAGCTTGGTGCGCAGGGACACGCTCAGGCGCTCGGCCGTCCAGGAGGAATCAGCGGCGGCGCGCAGTTGCGCTTCATTCTCGGCGGAGGCACGCGCCGCGGCGAGACTGGCGGCGAAGGTCGCCACCTCGCGGGTAAGGGGATTGAGCAGGTCGGTCCCAGCCGCGGCCGGAACCGTGGCCGCGCCCATACGCAGCGCCCGCATCCACTGCGCGGTCCGGGCGACCGGAGCCAGGATGCTGCGCCGCACGATGAGGAAGCTGATAAGGAGGATCAACACCACCTGCACCGCCATGCTAAACAGCAGATAGCGCCACAGGTGCGTGCCCTGACGGGTGATGTAAGCCGCATCCTGCACGATGGCCAGACCGCCGGCGACCTCCTGGTCACGCGTGAGCGGCATGGCGTAGATGTAAGCCGGACTGTCTCCCAAGGTCATGAACTCGCCGGTGCCGGCGTCCTTCTCGATGGCGCGCAGCACCGTGGCGGGAGTCCCCGCCAGCCGCTTGGCGAGTCCGGAACTCACCGCCAGCACGCGCCCGCGGCGGTCGTACACCGCGATCCCGACCAGACCTTCGCGATTGCCGAAGCGCTCAACCAGCCGCCGCAACTCCTGGGGCGAGCCTAGAACCGGCGTCACGCTCTCTTCCAGACTGTCGGCGAGCAATTCTGCGCGCCGCGAGAGATCGCGTTCCTGGATCCTGCGGTCCCTGCGTACCTGGTAGCCGGTGAACAGCAGAGACACGGCGATGACGGCGAGCAGCACGGGAACGAACAGCTTGAGGATCCGCATATTGGTGCCTCCGGGACGGGTTGGCGCGGCGAAGCAGCGAGGAATTCAGGGCCTTGCCCGGACGGCCGACCGGGGCCTGACCTTGGACGAGGTGGCGAGAGTCGCCTTCAACCTTATCCCAGAAGCGGGCGGCCGAACTACACAGAATCTCTTACTTTGGATGCGGCCTTTTGCCCTAGGGAGCGGTGAAAAACGAACGGGGGGCACAAAGTGTGCCCTCCACTTTCTATCATTTCACATCGAGCAATTCGACGTCGAAGATCAGGGTCGACTTGGGCGGGATCAGTCCGCCGCCGACGCCACGGTCGCCGTAGCCGAGCGAGGACGGGATCTCCAGCCGGCGCTTGCCTCCGACCTTCATCCCGGCGACGCCTTCATCCCAGCCCTTGATCACCTGGCCTGCGCCGAGCTGGAATTCGAAGGGCTCTTTGCGATCGACGGAGCTGTCGAATTTCTTGCCGTTGGTGAGCCATCCGGTGTAGTGCACCTTCACCTTATGGCCGGCGGTGGCGGTGGCGCCAGTGCCCACTTTGACGTCCCAATACTTAAGGCCGTCCGCGGTTGTGACGGGCTTGCCGCTGACCGGCGGCGGACCACCCGACTGCGATTCCGCAAACACCATAAGACCCATCAGGAACAATATGCATGCGACGCGCGCGATGCCTAAGCTCATGTGACCTCCGCGAAACAGGCCATCATAACATCCCGCGGTGCAGGCAAAATAAGAGCGTCCTGGACCCGTTTAGATCCAGGACGCCGATGGCAGCCCTCCCCCAGAACTGCCTTACAACGACTCCACAATAATCCCGCGCGCGCCGTGCGTAAACGTCACGTCGGTAACGGGCCTGTGGTTACGGCAGTTTCTTGCCGGTAACGAGAAGCTCTGCCACAATCCTGGACATGCCATCCTACAAGGCTTCATCCGCTGTCCTGCGGCGCGGCGAGCCTCGCAGCCGCACCACTCGCCGGGCTTTTGAGGCGGTGAGAATCTCCAGCGGCCTGATCGCCTTCTATCCCCAGGCGATCCATCGGCCGCAACCCTACGTCATCCTGCTCGACCCGGCCAGCGGCATTCTCAAGCGGCTCAACCTCCAGACGGCGAAATAACACTTTTCCTCTCTATCGAATCGACAGGCGAGGTAGCGGCGAACTTCAGCGGCTCGGATCTCCCTCAGCGAGCAACTCGAGGAATTCCGGCTCCTTGTGGATGCAGGCCAGGTCGGGATCGCGAGCCGCCCAGTCCAGGTTGGGGAATCCCACGGCCTTCGCCCGCTTCAGCATAGCGATGGCTTCGGCCTTTTTACCGAGGACGCCGTAGGCGCAGGCAGCGTTGTAGAGGATGTTGGTGTCGTCTGGCCGCAGGGTGATGGCCTTCTGCAACTCACGGATTGCGCCCTCTTCGTTACCGAAATACGCATAGTTTCCCGCCAGCAGGATGCGCGCTCGGACGTCCTCCGGGACCTGGTCGAGCTGCTTCTCCATGGCGCTGATAGAGCGTTTCCTCAGATCCCGCGCGTTTTCCGATTTGCCCAGCGCCTCCATCGCCATGATGAACGGAATGTAGATGTTGTAGTCGTCGGCGCAGACCTCGATGGCGCGTTCGGCGATGTCAGCGGCTTCCTGCCAGCGGTCCGATTCGAAGCAGGCGCGACCCAGCACCAGGTAGGCGCCTTCACAGTCGGGCTTGCGCTCCAGCGCTTTACGCGCGTAGTGGATGGCATCGTCGTACTTGCGCTGCGCTTCCAGGATCAGCGCCCGCGCCGCCAGCACCTCCGGAAGATTGGGGTCGAGCACCAGGGCACGCTCGCATGCGGCCAGACCTCGTTCCACCCAGTGCGCGTCGCGCTGGTACCAGTCGTGGTAGAGGCCGCAGGCGCTGGCCAAGCCGGCGTAAGCCAGGGCAAAGCCCGGATCCAGGTTGATGGCCCGCTGAAACATGTCGATGGCGAACTCCAGGTCCGGCCGGGTGTACTGGCGAGTGTAATTCCTTCCGCGCAGATAATAGTCGTACGCCTGGGCGTTCTCGGTGGGCTTGCGGGCGAGAGCTGTTTCCTCCTGTGGCGAGAGCTTGATGCGCAGGGCTTGGGCAATGTTGCGCGCGATTTCGTCCTGCACCTCAAAAACGTCTTCCATCTGCCGGTCGTAGCGCTCTCCCCAGACCGTGTGGCGTGTGCGCGTCTCCACCAGTTGCGCGGTGATGCGCAGCCGGGCTCCCGCCCGGCGGACGCTTCCCGCCAGCACGTACTCCGCATCCAATTCCTGTCCCACCTGCGGCGGGGTGACGCTCTTGTCGCGATAGGTCAGCATCTCCGCTCGCGAAAACACGCGCAGGCCCTTGATCTTGGTCAGCTCGGTGATCACGTCCTCGGTGATGCCGTCGCGGAAGTATTCGTCCTCTTTGGTGCCGCCGGGATTTTCGAAATAGAGAACAGCGATGGACTTCCCTTCTTCCTGCACTCCCGCCGCGACCCGTCCTGAGGCCACGCGCGCTTTGCCTGAATCCAGATCGCGCTTGAGCCGCTGCAGGTCCGTCCGGATCTCCGTCGCGCTCTGGTAGCGCAGACGGCGGTCCTTCTCCAGCGCCTTGTTGATGATCCTCCCGAGTTCAGGAGGAAGCTCCGGGTTCAGGCGCGCGATGGACTTCGGCGCCTGGTGCAGGATGGCGTCGAAGACTGCCGCCGACGTGCTGCCCTGGAACGGCATCTGGCCGGTCGCCATCTCGTACAGCACCGCACCGAAGGAGAAGAGGTCGGTGCGCGCATCGAGGACCTCACCGAGCGCCTGTTCGGGCGACATGTAGGCCACAGTGCCCACTGTAGAACCCGGGCTGGTCAGGTGCTCGGCGGCAGTGGCGTCGGCAGAAACGCCGATCGCTTCGGCCACGCGGCGTTGCAGCTTCGCCAGCCCGAAGTCGAGGATTTTTATCTGACTGGAGGCCAGGACAAAAATGTTGGCGGGCTTGATGTCGCGGTGCACGATACCGCGGGCGTGCGCTGCCTCCAGCGCTCCGCCGATCTGTACGGCGAATTCCAGTACCTGCTCGATGCGAAGCGGACGGCCGTCGATCTGGTGCTTGAGCGTCTCCCCTTCCAGCAGTTCCATCACGATGAACGGCTGCCCCTCGTGCTCGCCAATCTCGTGAACGGTGCAGATGTGGGGATGGTTGAGCGCGGCGGCAGCCCGGGCCTCGCGCTGGAACCGTTCGATGGCCTGGGAGTCGGCGACGAATTCGTCAGGCAGGAATTTCAGGGCGACATTGCGTCCCAGCTTGGTGTCCTCGGCGCGATACACCACGCCCATGCCGCCGCCGCCCAGCTTCTCCACCACACGGTAGTGCCCAACGGTCCTTCCAACGAACGACGCGGCCATAAGCGGCGCATGTTACGTCACGCGCACAGCCAAGTCAAACGGGCCCTCGGCGTGGCGAAGCGATGCTTCCTGTTCTGATTCCACAAGCAGCGTGATTGACTCGTGCCAGGGGGGAATGTATGTTTGCGGCCCCATGATTCTGGTTCCGGTCAAGCACCTGGAAACCTCCAAACAGCGCCTGTCGCCGCTGCTCAGTCCCGCCGAGCGCTTTGCGCTGGCTGAGGCCATGCTGCAGGACGTGCTCGCGGCTCTGGATGTGTGCCGCCATCGCGAGCACGTCGCCCTTGTCTCCGGCGACGAGCGAGCGCACCGGCTGGCCAGGCAGTACGGCTTTGGAATCATCGACGATCCGGACGATCCCGGCGAGACCAGCGCCATCGAGATGGCGACGCGGGCCGCAATTGAGCACGGGGCGGAGTTCACGCTGGTTTTGCCGGCGGACATTCCGCTGATCACAGCGGCTGAAGTGAACAAGATTCTCGGCGCAGCCCCGCCCGAGGGAACGATGCTGGTGCCTTCCGCCAGTGGCCGCGGCACTAACGCCGTCCTGCAACGGCCGCCCGGCCTGTTCCCGCTGCGTTTCGGCAACGACAGCTTTTTGCCGCACTTGGCGGCTGCGCGCGCCACGGGCAAGCCGGTGGAAGTGCTGCGGCTTGCCGGGATCGGCGTGGACATCGATGAGCCCGCGGATTTGGCCGACCTGCTCGCAGCTCCCGGCGACACCAGAGCTCAGCGCCTGCTCGACGAGTGGCGCATCCGCGAGCGTTTGGCTGTGATGAGGCTGGCCGCGCAGTCACCCCAACACGCCAAAAGCAGGCGTGTTGGGGACCCCGAGGAGCGCGCATCGTGAACGGTCCGGTGGCGGTGGTTGGCGGCACTGGCCCGGAAGGACGCGGTCTGGCGTTGCGCTGGGCGCGCGCCGGCGTGCACATCATCATCGGCTCCCGCGACGAGCAACGCGCGCGCCGGGCAGCAGCGGAGATCCACGCACAGTGCGACGGCAAAGCGCGCGTCGAGGGTGCGGAGAACTCCGCCGCCGTCGCGCAGGCGGACGTGGTGATGCTCACCGTCCCATTCGCGGGGCAGGCCGAGTTGCTCAAAAAGCTGAAACCTGCGTTCCGGCCGAACGCCGTGGTGATCGACGCCACGGTCCCGCTGGCGGCCGAAGTCGGCGGACGCGCCACGCGCACCCTCGGCGTGTGGCAGGGCTCGGCAGCGCAGCAGGCCGCAGAACTGGTCCCGCCGGGAGTGGCCGTGGTAGCCGCGTTTCACAACGTGTCGCACACGCTGCTCGAAGGCGACGGTCCCGTGGACTGTGATGTGATCGTCTGCGCCGATCACGAGCCAGCGCGCGCCGTGGCATTCGAGCTGGCGCGGAAGATCCCCGGCGTGCGTCCGGTGGACGGCGGGAGGCTCGAGAACGCGCGCATCGTCGAGCAGATTACCGCGCTGCTGATCGCCATCAACATGCGCGCCAAGAAGCAGTCAGCGGGAATCAGGATCACGGGGTTGGACGCGGACCGCACGTAGCGTCCTCAGTACGAGAACGGATACAGCCGCCAATACGTTTTGATCTTCCGCCAACGCTCGGCCATGCCGTCGGGCTCGAAGATCAGGAACAGCACGATCGCCAGCCCGAACACTCCCAGCTTCAGCGAAGCAAACAGTCCGACCAGCGACGGGAATGTTCCGCTCAGCGACGATGCTCCAAGCCGCAGCAGTTCCGGCAGACAGGTGATGAAGACGGCGCCGAGGATGGAGCCGAGGATGCTCCCCATCCCGCCGATGATGATCATCGCCAGGTAGTCAATCGCGAGCGTGATGGGGAAATTCTCCGGGCTGATGTACTTGGCCTGGTAGGCGAGCAGCGACCCGGCCACGCCCACGTAGAACGAACTAATGCCGAATGACATCAGCTTGTACTTGAACAGGTTCACCCCCATCACTTCCGCCGAAATGTCCTGATCGCGGATAGCGACGAACGCCTTGCCCACCTTGGTGCGGAACAGGTTCTTGGCGAAGAAGACCATGAAGAACATCAGACCGAAGATCAGGTAGAAGAGCTGGCGGTCGGTATCCAAGGAGTACTTGAAGAAGGACGCAGGCGCTACGCTCACGCCGGCGACGCCGCCGGTCACGTCGTTCCAGTGGGTGGCGACGAACTCGATGATGAAGTGCGCCGCCAGGGTCGCCATCGCGAGATAGAGTCCCTTCAGACGCAGCGAGGGCACACCGAAGACCATGCCCACCACCGCAGCAACGAGTCCTGAGAGGAGGATGGTGACAACAAACGGCACGCCGGGAACGTGTGCGCCGAGATACGCCGTGGTGTAAGCTCCCACGGCCATGAAGGCGGCGTTGCCGAGCGAGATCTGGCCGGTGAAGCCGGTAAGGATGTTGAGCCCGACGGCGCCGATGACGGCAATGCCGACGCGGTTGATCACGTCCATCCAGTAGCTGGAGGCGTAGAGCGGCACGGTCAAGAGCGCGAGCAGGAAGATGGCGAGGCACCAGCGCGCGAAGGCGGAGTCGAATATCGCCATGTCCTTCGCGTAGGAGGTTTTGAAATCGCCGCAGCTAATCGTTGCCATGCTGCCTCACACCCGCTCGATGTGTACTTTGCCGAACAATCCGTAGGGCTTGATCATCAGGATCGCCACCAGGATCACAAAGGGCGCTACTTCCTTCACGCCGCCGCCAAAGACCGGGTCCAGATAGCCGCCTGCAAGGTTCTCCATGATGCCGATCAGCAGACCGCCCAGGATGGCGCCGGGAATGCTGTCGAGTCCGCCCAAAATCACTACGGGAATGGTCTTCAAGCCGATGAGCGCGAGCGATTGATCAACTCCCGTCCGCATGGCGCCCAGCAGAATCCCACCGATCGCCGACACCACAGCGGCGATCGCCCAGGCTAGGGCAAACATCAACCGCACCGAGATGCCCATGGAAAGCGCTACCTGCTGGGAGAACGCGGTGGCGCGCATGGCGATGCCGAAGCGCGAGTATTTGAAGAACAGCGTGAACAGCACCAGCAGCACGATGACGCATCCCATGCTCCACAAGTGGGCGCGCGAAACCGGCACCAGCCCGAACATCACCGGCTGGGAGGGAAAAATTTCGGGATAAGGCTGCGTATCCGTGCCCCAAATTCCCTGCACGATGGCGCGCAGGATGCTGGAAAGCCCGAGCGTCACCATGATGACCGAGATCACCGGCTCGCCGATCATGGGCCTCAGAATCAGCCGCTCGATCAGCAGGCCGAGCACCACGGCAAACACGAGCGTGATCAGGATGGTGGCATAGAACGGGACCTTGTAGCGCACCAGCAGCATCAGGCTGATGTAGGCGCCGACCAGGAGGAATTCTCCCTGGGCGAAGTTCAGGACGCTGGTGGACTTGAAGATGATGGCAAAGCCCATGGCCACCAGGGCGTAAATGCTGCCCACCACGATGCCGTTGATCACCAGTTGCAGGAAGAAATCCATGCTCTGCTCCTCGCCTAGGCCAACTTCAAGTCGCGCACCAGGAGCGTGGTCTGGATGCGCGTGGTCTTGCCATCCTGGAACTTGATCATGGTGTCAATGGGCACCTGCTGCGATTCGCCGTACAGAGCCTTAATCACGTCTTTGTAACGCTCCTCCACGAAAACGCGGCGCACCTTGCGGGTGCGGGTAAGCTCTTCGTCGTCGGCGTCCAATTCCTTGTAGAGCAGCACGAACTTCTTGATCTTGGCCGCGGCAGGCAGGGTCTGGTTGACCTGGTCTACCTCTTTATGAACCAGGTCGTAGACCTCGGGCTTGGCGGAGAGGTCGGTGTAGGTGGTGTAAGCGATCTTGTGGCCCTCCGCCCACTTGCCGACCACGCCCATGTCGATGCACAGCATGGCGGTGAGATAAGGACGGCTTTTGCCGACGACGACTGCCTCTTTGATGTAGGGCGAAAATTTCAGGCGGTTTTCGATGAACTGGGGCGAGTACTGGGTGCTGTCGGCCAGTTGCATCACGTCCTTGATGCGATCGATCACGATCAGGTGACCGTCTTCAGTAAGGTAGCCGGCATCGCCCGAGTGTAGCCAGCCCTCGGAGAGCGTGTCCTGGGTGGCTGCCTCGTTCTTGTAGTAGCCGACGAAGACCGACGAACTGCGCGAGAGAATCTCGCCACGCTCGGAGATCTTGAGCTCAGTGCCAGGGATGGGCTTGCCGACGGTGTGGAACTGAATGTCGTCGTCGGTATGAATGCAGGAGATGCCGCTGATCTCCGTCTGCCCGTAAATCTGCTTGAGCGGCACGCCCAGAGCGTGGAAGAAACGGAACACATCCGGTCCCAGCGCCGCGCCCCCGGTGGAGCAGGTGCGGATGTGGGTGAAGCCCAGCCTGTCTTTCAGCGCGCGGAACGTGGTCCAGTAGGCCAGCGCGTAAGCGATCTTCCAAGGCAAGGTGATGGGCTGCTTCTTGAAGCGGAGGTCGGCAATCTTCTGCCCCACGGGCATGCACAGGTTGTAAAGCAGACGCTTCAGGCGCGTGGTGTCCATGATCTTCACCTGCACGGTGGAAGTGATGTTCTCCCACACGCGCGGAGGTGCGAACATGATGTGCGGGCCGATCTCGCGGATGTCCTCCATCACCGTGGACGGCTCCTCGGGGAAGTTGATGGTGAAGCCGGTGGTGAGGCCGCTGGACATGCACATCATCTGCTCGCCGATCCAGGCCAGCGGCAGAAAGGAGACGAACTCGTCGCCGGGCAGCTTGGCGTCCACCTGGTTGAGGTTGCCGGCCATGGTGAGCAGATTGCGGAAGGTGAGCATCGCGCCCTTGGGAAAGCCCGTGGTGCCGGACGTGTAGCAGATGATGGCTACGTCGTCGGCCTGGCCGGCGTTCACGTTCTCCATCCAAAGCTCCGGCCGCCGGCGCGCCAGTTCGCGGCCCTTTTCCTCGACCGCGGAGAAGCTGATCAGCGCCGGATGCTTGTAGCTGCGCATGCCGCGCGGGTCGGTGTAGATGATGTTCTTGACCTTGGGCAGCTTCTCGATCATGTCGAGAATCTTGTCCACCTGCTCCTGGTCCTCGGCGACCACGAAGACCGCTTCGGAGTGGTCAATGACATAGACGACCTCGTTGAGGGTGGAGTCCTGGTAAATGCCGACCGAGACGCCGCCCGCGCCCTGGGCGGCGAGCTCGCCGTAAACCCACTCCGGGCGGTTGTTCCCGATGATGGCGACCTTGTCGCCGCGCTCCAGACCCAGGCTGAGGAGGCCAAGCGAGAAGTCGCGCACGTGGTCGTGATACTGCTGCCAGCTCGTCGACTGCCAGATGCCGAACTCCTTCTCGCGCAGCGCGGTCTTGGGGCCGAGTTCGGCGGCCTTGCGCACCAGCAGCTTGGGGAAGGTGTCGAGGTCCTTGTCGAGATGCTCGAGATGGTTCGCGCTCGCCAATCTATGCCTCCGCCACGGCGATCTCGGCATCTTCCTGGCCGAGGTAGGCCTTCTGCACGTGGGGATTGCGCTGTACTTCTAGCGGAGTGCCGTCGGCGATTTTGACGCCGAAGTTAAGCACCACGACACGGCTGGAGATGTCCATGACCACGCCCATGTCGTGTTCGATCATCAGCACGGTGGTGCCGCGGTCCTGATTGGTGTCGATGATGAAGCGCGCCATGTCTTCTTTCTCTTCGGCGTTCATGCCGGCCATGGGCTCATCGAGCAGCAGCAGCTTGGGCTCGAGAGCCAGCGCCCGCGCC
>DASQGF010000170.1:0-33179 GCA_035632755.1 Terriglobales bacterium | reverse complement strand
ACCCTGATTCTTGCCGAGATAGTCGTTGATAAATCGCCATTTCACCAGCGAAGCGTTGCGTCCTTAATCACCCGATGACCCGATTCAGTATCCCACCTGTTTGTCCACCAGCCCGAGCAGCGGCTCGCCGGCCAGATAACGCCTAAGGTTTTCCTGGATCAGCGCGTAGTGGCGCTCCCACATCTTGTCCGACGTGGCGGCGGTGTGGGGCGTGATCAGCAGGTTATCCAGCTCCCAGAGCGGCGAGTCGGCGGGCAGCGGTTCGTGATCGAAGACGTCGAGGGCGGCGCCGCCGATGCGGCGATTCCGCAAGGCGTGGGTCAGAGCGGTTTCGTCAATCAGCGCGCCGCGGGAGACGTTGACCAGGTACGCCCCGGGCTTCATGCGGGCCAACCGCGCGGCGTTGATGAGGTGGCGCGTCATCTCGGTGAGCGGCGCGGCGAGCACGAGGAAGTCAGATTGTGAAATGACTTCGTCGAGGCGGCCGAGGCCAAAGGTGGTCACCCCAGCGGCTAAAGCCGCTGTTTTGGGAGCGGCTTTTACGGCACGGCTAAAGCCATGCCCCTCCGAAACCGCAGGCCGCTCGACTGGTGCCCCAACCCCGGGCGCGCTCGCTCGGGACGACACAGCGTTGTTTCCCTTGTCCGGATGCTGGCGGACGACCAGAACATGCATCCCCAACCCAGCCGCGCTGCGAGCGACTTCCGACCCAATCGAGCCGCAGCCTATCAGGCCAAGCGTCGAGCCCGCGAGTTCGCTCGGGTGCGGATGCTGATAGCTGATCTGCTCCTGCGCCCAAACGTGCTGCTGCTGGTAGCGCACCGCCGCCGGCAGGCACTTGGCCAGCGCGAACATGAGCGCGATGGTGTGCTCGGCGACCACCGGTCCGTGGACGGAACGGGCATTGGTGACGATGATGTCGCTGGCGCGCAGCTCCGGCGACATCAACTGATGGACGGCCGCGGCGGTGGAGTGGATCCAGCGCAGCTTTTTGGCGGTGCGCACTTGTTCGCCGCGCAGCGACCAGCCGAAGAAAATCTCGGCGTCACGGATGTGCTCTTCCACGTCCTTGTAGGTGTTGCGCTGGTCCACCTCGATCTGCGGGAAGTCGCGATGAATGCGCTCGCCGAGCCACTCGGGCGCATTCCAGAGGGCGAAGGGATGCTGGATGATGATCAGTAACTTCATCGGGTCATCGGGTGATCGGGTCATCGGGTGATCTAGGTGGCGGAGGAATTAGAGCGAGCGGTGCGCTGCGAGGCAGCGAAGATCGCAACCAGTTCGTTCGCTTCCTTGAGCAGCGGCTGCAGCAATGGGGGCTTTACCACACCAGCTTCTGCAAGAGCCTCGAGCCAGAATACGGTTTCGTCAGCCTCTTCCAGTACTAAACCGATCTTCGCGATGAACTCAGCACGCGATCGAGCCCGGTTGACCGCTCGGTAATTCGCAGCGACCGAGGTCCCGGATCGCAGCAGTTGTTTGCCGATTACTGCTGCCTCCGTCGAGCGTGGGAGCGATTTAAACAGGCGAATGATCCTGAACGCAAACTGCTTGGTGCGGTCTCGAAGCTGTTCTTGAGCCGGCATTTGTTTTTCAATCTCCCGATGACCCGACGACCCGATCACCTGATGCGAGGACGCGCAGGTCGTGCCCGGTCATTTCTTTCGGCTGCGGAATTCCCAGCAAACCGAGCACCGTCGGCGAAATGTCTTGCAGTGCGCCATCGGGGCGGAGACTGAACTTCCTATCCTGATCGCTGACGATGATGAGCGGAACCGGGTTGGTCGTGTGGGCGGTGTGCGGGCCGCCGGTCGCGGGATCGATCATCATTTCGGCGTTGCCGTGGTCGGCGGTGACGATCATGGCAGCGCTCTTCTGGCGCACGGCGCTGTAGATGCGGCCGAGGCAAGCGTCCACGGTTTCCACCGCCTGGATAGTGGGCGGGATCTTGCCGGAGTGGCCCACCATGTCGGCGTTGGCGAAGTTCACCACGATCACGTCGAAAGCGGTGTCGTTCACCGCCTTGACCACCGCGTCGGCGATGCCGCTGGCCGACATCTCCGGTTTCAGATCATACGTCGCGACCTTGGGTGAAGGCACGAGGACCCGGTCTTCGCCGGGAAACGGCTGCTCCACGCCGCCGTTGAAGAAGTAGGTGACGTGCGCATACTTCTCGGTCTCGGCCACGCGCAGGTTGCGCATGTGCAGGCTGGCCATCACGTTGGCCAGGATGTTGGAGAGCGATTCCGGCGCCACCAAGTAGGGCAGCGTGAACTGCTTGTCGTAGCGCGTCATGCACAGATAGTGCAGGTTGGCGGGGACGCGCTCGCGGGAAATGATGCGGTCGAGATCCTCAGCGCCGGGCAGATCGCGGCCGTCTTCCGCTGACAGATGGCTCTTGCGGGCGAGCGCGCGGGTGATCTGGCGGGCGCGGTCGGCGCGGAAGTTGAAGTTGATGCAGGCGTCCTCGTCGCGGATGCGGGCCAGCGGCTCACCGCGGTTGTCCACGCAGACGAAGGGCAGAACGAACTCGTCGGTCACGTCCTTGTTGTAAGAGTCCTTCACGCCCTGCACCGGATCGACGTACGTGCCGCCCTCGCCTTTGCCTTCGACCATCGCCGCGAAGGCTTTCTCGATGCGCTCCCAGCGGCGGTCGCGGTCCATGGCGTAGTAGCGGCCTTCGACCGAGGCGATCCTGCCCACGCCGTACTCGCGCATCTTCTGCTGGAGCTGCTCGATGTAGCCGGCGCCGGAAGTGGGCAGCGTGTCGCGGCCGTCCATGAAACAGTGCACGAAGACGCGGTCCACGCCGTTCTGCTTGGCCATGCGCAGCAGCGCGTAGAGATGTTCTTGCGAAGAATGCACGCCGCCATCGGAGAGCAGCCCGAAGATGTGCAGGCGGCGCCCGCCCGAGCGCGCGTGCTTGATGGCCGCCAGCAGCTCGGGGTTGGAGAAAAATTCGCCGTTCTCGATCATCAGATCGATGCGGGTGATGTCCATGTAAACGACGCGGCCGGCGCCGATGTTGAGGTGCCCGACCTCGCTGTTGCCCATCTGCCCGTCGGGCAGCCCGACGTAGCGTCCGCTGGTGTGGATGAGCGTGTTGGGATAGTCGCGCTGAAGCTGGTCGTAAGTGGGCTTGCGCGCCAGCGAGATAGCGTTGGCGTTCGACGGCGGCGCGTATCCCCAGCCGTCGAGGATGATGAGAACGAGAGGTTTGGGTCGAGTCATGTCTTCTTGCTTTGCCGTAACAGCTTTTGCCGCTCAAATATCCGCACCAGTGAGTCCTTGTAATTTGGAGAAATTTGGTAAGGCCCCTGATACCCGGTGACATGTTCAGTCTGGCCCACAGGCCAGACCCTACGGACGAAGTTGGTCCTTTCGGCTATGGAAATGAAAACCGAACCGACGCTCTCCTGCAGGAGGGTCTTGCTTTGCAATTGGGCCATCGCCTGTCGGTCAGTCAGTTCCCCCTGGACTAGAACTAAACGAACCGCCTCTTGTTCCCAAGCCCCAAGTTGCGCTAACAGTCTGTCTGCTTCCGCGTCCAATTCGGCAAGGAAGGGATTCTGGGTCGCAGCCAAGCGCTCCTCGGACCGTACATCCAGCCTGATGAGATTCCGCTGAATATCGCCGTAGTCGGGAGTTCCCTGCATCACGCCGAAATCAGCTTCGAGACTGCGCAAGAACTTCCTGCAGTCCTCCTCTTCATCGATGTTGTGTCCCTGGTAATGAGAGTATGGTGGGGGCAACAAGTGCTTGCGAACCTTGCCGAGGGCCAGGGGCACAAACCCACCCTCGCGCCAACCGGAACCCGCTTCAAACCAAACCCACTTACGGTCGAGTCCACGCGTGGTCGCCAAGATGCAGATTTTGCGAGCTTCGCGGAGGTTATGCAGCACGGTTTCGACCCATGCGGTTCCAGAAGGTAAATCTTCGGGATCGCTCGACACAAAAACGTCCATCTCGGAAAAGAGCGCCTGAAGTATTTCCTTCAAATACAGCGCAATCTCTTGGTCAATCGCTGCATGACTCAAAAAGAGAATATGCATCAGTGGGCTACACCCCCACCTTCGTCGCCAGCTCGCCGTGGTAGTTCAGCGCCTTGAGGCCGAGGAAGCGGGCGCCGGAGCCCAGTTCTTCCTCGATGCGCAGCAACTGGTTGTACTTGGCGATGCGGTCAGTGCGCGAGGCGGAGCCGGTCTTGATCTGCCCGGCACCGGTAGCGACGGCGAGGTCGGCGATAAAAGTGTCCTCGGTCTCGCCCGAGCGGTGCGAGATCACACAGGTGTAGCCGTTGCGACGGGCGAGCGCGATGGCGTCGAGCGTCTCGCTGACGGTACCGATCTGGTTGAGCTTGATCAGAATCGAGTTGGCAATCTTCTTCTCGATGCCTTCGCCGAAGATCCGAATATTGGTTACGAAAATGTCGTCGCCGACGAGCTGAATCTTGCCGCCAAGCTCCTTGGTCAGGTTCTGCCAGCCTTCCCAATCCTCCTCCGACAATCCGTCCTCCAACGAAACAATGGGATAGTCCCTCGCCCATTTAGCCCAAAAGCGCACCATATCGTCGGAGCTCTTCGCCGACTTGTCCGACTTCTTGAAAACGTACTTGCCATCCTCATAGAACTCACTGGCGGCGGGATCGAGAGCGATGGCGATGTCGTCGCCGGGACGGTAGCCGGCCTTCTGGATGGCTTCCAGGATAACGTCGATGGCCTCGACATTAGATTTGAGCGAGGGCGCGAAGCCGCCTTCGTCGCCCACGGCGGTGTTGTATCCGCGTTTCTTCAGCACGCCTTTCAGCGTGTGGAAGACTTCGGCGCCCCAGCGCAGCGCTTCGGCAAACGACGACGCGCCCACCGGCATGGCCATGAATTCCTGGAAGTCCACGTTGTTGTCGGCGTGCGCGCCGCCGTTCAGGATGTTCATCATGGGCACGGGCAGCACATTGGCGCCGACCCCGCCGAGATAGCGGTAGAGCGGCAGCTTGAGCGACGCGGCGCTGGCGCGCGCCGCCGCCATGGAGACGGCGAGGATGGCGTTGGCGCCCAAGCGTCCTTTGTTCTCGGTGCCGTCGAGCTCGATCATCTTGTCGTCCAGCGCGCGCTGGTCGGAGGCGTCCATGTTGGAGATCGCGTCCGCGATCTCGCCGTTGACGTTCTCTACTGCCTTGACCACGCCCTTGCCCTTGTAGCGGGCTTCGTCGCCATCGCGCAGATCCACGGCTTCGTGCTCGCCGGTGGAAGCGCCGCTGGGGACGGCGGCTCGTCCCATGCTGCCATCGGCGAGGTAAACTTCGGCTTCGACCGTGGGATTGCCCCGAGAGTCGAGAATCTCGCGCGCGCGAATCTCAGTAATGTTCAGGACGGGCATAAGTTCCTCGCAGAAGCAGGTATGAACAGCGATCCGCGATTATAGTGCAAGGACGAAGGCCGGGTAGTGAGGCTGCTCCACGTCATTTGGTTTCATCCCGTTAGCTTCGAGAAACCGACTATTCACGTGCCTAGGCTGGTTCCCATTCCGGTTTCGCATGTTGTCGGGCATCTCCGGCTGGCTTAGAGTCGGGCTGGATGCCGGATTCCTCGCAAACTCTGAGGATCGGCGACCGGGCGCCCGAATTCACGCTCGCGGCAGCAAATCGCAGCGAGGCCTATTCCCTCCCCCAGGTGCTGGCGTGCGGTCCCGTAATCCTGGAGTTCTTGCGAGGAACCTGGTGACCGAACTGCGTCAAGCGCATGGCCCAGTTGGAGCCACACAAGGACGAGATCACGCGGATGGGGAGCCTCTTGTACATCGCGGCCGAGAAGCGCGGCGGCTTGTTCAAACCGGAGAAGTATCTCGCCGAGCATCCCATCAGCTTTCCTTTCCTGCTGGATGAAGACCGCGCGGTCACCAAGGCCTATGGCATCTATCACCGGCTGGCGCACGATGCCTTCAACATCGCGCGGCCGGCCACCTTCGTCGTGGACCGCAAAGGCATCCTGCGGTTCGTGTACGTCAGCTCCGACCAGAAAGACCGGGCGGACGTCGGACTCGTACTACAGAACCTGAAGTCAGCGAGAGATTGAGCATTGCGCCATTGAGTCATTGAACAACTGAGGTTGGCCGAGGAGGATGGTGATGAAGAGAACAATCAGTATGGCATTGACGATGCTGCTGCTCGCGGCGGCAGCCGTGGCGCAACAGGGCGCGTCGTTGCCGGCGGGAACCGGCCTGCGCATGAAACTGGAGACACCGCTTTCCACCCACAAGAGCAAGGTGGGCGATGTGTTCACCGGGCGTCTGACCGAGGCGGTGGTGGTCAACGGCCAGACCATGGTCCCGGCAGGCGCGTCGGTGACCGGCCGGGTGATCAAACTCAGCGAGCCGCGGCGCATCGCGGGCACGCCCTCAATCGCGCTGCTGCCGGACCGCATCGTCATGCCCAACGGCAACGAGTACCTCATCACCGCTACGGTGGTGGATACCGCCCGGTCGTCGCACACCACGGTGGACGATGAAGGCCGGATCCATGGCCGGGGACGCAGCGGCCGCGACAATGGCGAGATGGTCGCGGGCGCCGGCGCGGGCGCGATCATCGGCACGCTGGTGGCGGGCGCGAAAGGCTTGTTTATCGGCGGAGGCCTCGGATTCGGCGTCATCGCCGCGCATTGGCTCACCGAAAAACACTCCGCCCAACTGCCCGCCGGAACCGAGATCTTCCTGGAACTCAACCGTCCGGTGACGATGAGCAGTGCGGGAGTGCCGGGAGAGTAGGTTTCACGTTTCAGGTTTCACGTTGGGGAGCGCGAGCTCCCCATTTTTATTGAGACATTGAGTCATTGGGCCATTGGGCCATTGATGATCGGGTCATTGGGTCGTTATTAGCGCGCGCAGCGCGCGGTAGACCCTTCGACTTCGCTCAGGGCAGCCCACGGCGTGAGCCGTTTGGGAAACATTAGGCAAGCGTAAGCCCGCGAAGCGGGCGAAAGAAGTCACGACGCAGAGGCGCCGCCATCACGCCGGCCAAAGCGACAGCGCCGTTCTCGTCAGGATCTGCTCTTTGGTCGCGTCGGAGAGCGGCAGCGTGCGGAAGTCGGCGACGTTCCGCCGTATGTCGGGGACGCCCGGGCCCGGCCAGTCGGTGCCGAACACTGTCTTCGTCGCGATCTCCTCGAGGCGCGGGAAATATTTCAGCAATGTCTTGGGCGGGATGCCGCTGATGTCGAGATAGACGTTAGCGTGGCACCGTACCAGGAAGAACGCGGTATTCATCCACAACGGACGGCCACCGTGCGCCAGCAGAATCTTCAGGCGCGGAAAATCCACGGCCACATCGTCCACATGGATCGGGTCGCCGAACTTGTTGCGCGCTCCGGGGAAGATGGACGTCCCGGTGTGGACCATCACCGGTACGCTGTTGGCTTCGGCGGCGCGGTAGAGGATCTCCAGCTCCTTCACGCCGTGCAGGTAATCGTTGGGATAGAGCAACTGGTGCGGCGGGTGGACTTTGATCATGCGTATGCCGAGGCGCAGGATGTGGTCGACGTCGGCCATGAAGTTGGTACTGTGCCGCGGATGCAGGCTGCCGCACGGGATCAGGCGGCGCGGGTCTTCCTTAACGTAATTGGCGATGAAGGCATTGACCTCGGGCGTGAAACCGATGACCTCGGGCGCCACATAGTTGATGAGCACGGCGCGCTCGATGCCGCAGGCGTCGAGATGTTTGAGGAACGCCTTGGGCGAGCGGCAGAATTCGCAGATCTGGTCGAAGTTGGGCCGCTTGCGCTTCATCGCGGCCAGCGCGCCCGGATTGAACATCTCCATGGGCTGGATGTGAATGTGGCAGTCGGTGATCAAAGTCAGTGGTCAGTGGCCAGTGGTAAGTGGCCAGTTGTCCTTGGTGGTTCGTTGGTGATTGGGATTGGTTTCGCAGAAACAACTTACCACTTTCCACTTCTCACTTTCTTGCCGCTTCCAGCACGGCTCGCCTAGCGAAAACGCGAATCATCTCGCGGCGATATTCAGGAGTTAAAGCCGAAGTGGTCAACGGCTTCGCAGTCCTGGCGGTGAGCTCTCCAACCGCGGTGGCAACCTCCTCGCTCACAGGCTTCCCAACCAGTGCCTTCTCCACGCCGCGGACCAATAGTGGCGCGGGATTCACGGCGGTGACAGCGACACGCACATCCTCCACGTGTCCGTTCGAGCGCTTGAGGACGATGGCCACGCCGGCCAGCGGGTAATCGATGGAGCCGCGCAGGCGCAGCTTACGGTACACGCCACGGTATCCGGCGGTACGCTCGGGCAGGAAGACGCGTGTGACCAGTTCGTTCTTCGCAAGCCTCATGCGGGCGTCACCGACGTTAGTGTAAAAGTCGCGCAGCGCAAGACGCCGCGTGCCCGCGGGGCCGGCGATCTCGAGTTGCGCATCGAGGCAGAGCAACGCCGGCGGCGTGTCGCCCGAGAAAACTGCCCAGCACTTCGTACCGCCGGGCGCGACGTGGCAGAGGTCGCCGTCCTTCTTGATGCAGAAGCCGCAGGACGTGCGCCACGTGAGCGACTGGTTGTACCACAGGCAGCGTGTATCCAGACAGATGTTGCCACCGAGCGTGCCCATGTTGCGCAGGATGGGTGAAGCCACCATCTTCGCGGCTTCGTGAAGCACGGGATAGTCGCGGTGGATGAGGTCGGAGTGCTCGATCTCGGTGAGCGTGGTCAGCGCGCCGATTTCAATTCCCTGCCCTGGGACCGCGCGGATGCCGCGCAGTTCAGCAATGCGGCGGATGTCGATCACGCAAGCGGGGGTGAACAGGCGTTGCTTGAGCGAGGGAATGAGGTCGGTGCCGCCGGCGACGATTTGCGCGTCGGCGTGTTTGCCGAGGAGCTCGACAGCCTCGGCCAGTGTGCGCGGACGCAGCAGTTTGAAGTCAGGAAGGCTCAATCGTCGCCTCCCATGGTTGTTTCCGCACGTCGCGCCGGGTCCATCGCATGGCGCGTCGGGCCTTTGCCTTTGAACCACAGCGCGCCGCCGTGCTCGCGGAAGCGGGTGGGAGCGGTCGGGTCCACGCCTTCGGTCAGGTCGAGTTTCTTCGCGGTAGCGTCGCGAGCGCGGATCGCGGCCAGCACGCGCTCGGGCGTGAAGGGCACCTCGCGCAGGCGAATGCCGACCGCGTCGTAAATGGCGTTGGAGATCGCCGGGATGGTTGCTGCCAGCGAGCCTTCGCTGCACTCCTTGGCGCCGAACGGACCTTCGGGGTCGATGCTCTCGACGATGATCGGCTCGATCTCCGGCGACTCGATGGACGAGGGCGAGCGGTATTCGAGCAAGCCGGGGTTCATCAGCAGGCCGTCTTTCCACACCATCTCTTCTTCAAGCGCCTGGCCCAGGCCCATCCACACCGAGCCGATGATCTGGCCTTCGACGGAGACGGGATTGAGGGCGCGACCGCAGTCGTGTGCCGCCCAGACCTTATGCACAGTGACTTCGCCGGTCTCCTCATCCACGCTCACATCGGCCACCTGCGCGGAGTAGGAATAAGAGGGCGAGGGGCCGACGCCACCGCCCTTGAAGCTGCCGCCGCGGGCTTCCGCCGGAGGCGCGTAGGAGCCGGTGCCGGTGAGCGCGCCGTGGAAGTCGATGGCGGCAACCACCGCCTCCTCGAACGTCATCCAGTCCTTGGGCGCTTCTTCTTTGCGCTTCTGCTGCAACGAGCCGCGCAGGATCTGGCCTTCGACGTGACCGGCGACTACAGAAGAATCACCTGCAGCCGGCGCCGACGGCACGGCATCGCGCTTGAATACGCGGTCGTCGCGGAAGACCAAGTCTTCCGGAACGCAGTTCATCTTGCGCGCGGCGGCGGAGGTGATCTGCTTCTTCACTTCCTCGGCGGCGCGTAGGGTAGCATTGCCGGCCATAAAAGTGACGCGGCTGGAGTAGGAGCCGATGTCGATGGGCGTCAAATCGGTGTCGGCGGCCACAATCTTCACGCGCTGCAAGGTGCAGCCCAGCACTTCGGCGGCGATCTGCGCGGTCATGGTGTCGGAGCCCTGCCCGATCTCTGACGCGCCGGTATAGACCACCACGCCGCCGTCGCGGTCGATCTTGATGTTCACCGTCGAGTGCGGCATGTCGGAGCGAATGATGGAATTCGCGGCGCCGGAAACATAATGCGAGCAGCCGATGCCGAGGCCGCGTCCGCGCGGCAGTTTGCCGTGACGGTCCTTCCATCCCGAGCGCTCGACCACCTCCTCGATGCACTCCGGCAGGCCGTAGCTGGTGACGCGCAGATTGTTGACCGTGATGCACGGCGGCTGGAGCAGGTTGATGCGACGGATCTCGGCCGGGTCGAGCGCGAGGGCGGCGGCGACTTCGTCCAGTTGCGACTCGAAGGCGAAGCGCACGTTGACTGTGCCGTGGCCGCGCATGGCGCCGCACGCGGGCTTGTTGGTCAGCACGCGGTAGCCGTCCCAGCGCACGTTGGGGATGTCGTAGATCGCGCCCAAGAGCGCGCCTGAATAAAGGATAGTGACCACACCGTAGGAGCAGTAGGCGCCGCCATCCTGCACCACGCGCGCAGCGACGGCGGTCAGGCGGCCGTCCCGCTTCGCGCCGATCTTCATGTCGATGATGGTGCGCGGGCGTCCGCGGTGCGCCCAGAAGACTTCCTCACGCGTGTAGGTGATCTTCACCGGAGCTTTGGCAGCGCGCGCGGCAACCGCGGCAATGATCTCCAGCGGAATGACCTCGCTCTTGCCGCCGAAGCCGCCACCCACCAGCGGCTTGATCACGCGGATCTGCGACATTGGCATCTCGAGGACGAGCGAGAGCTTGTGCTGCAGGTAGTACGGAACCTGCGTCGAAGACCAGACGGTCAGGCGGCCAAGCTCGCCCGTGTGCGGGTCAAGTTCGAACGACGCCAGCGTAGAGTGCGGCTCCATGGCGGCGTGCGTCACTTCGTTAGCAATGTAGCGCGCCTCACGGACACAGTCGGCGTCGGCAAAACCTTTCTCGGGATCGCCGAAAACGTGGTGGTAATCCTTCTCGAGGTTGTGCGGACGGTTCTCGTGGATCAGGTCCCGCTCCGCCTTCATCGACTCTTCGAGATCGAAATACGCGGGCAGGGGCTCATACTCGACCTCGATCAGCTCCAACGCTTTCTCGGCGGTGGGCTCGTCCACAGCGGCGACGCAGACCACGTTGTCGCCAACGTAGCGGACCTTATCCACGGCCAGCGCGGTCTCGTCGTGGCCCACGGGCAGGATGCCGTACTTGTTGGGCGCGTCCTTGCCGGTGACCACCGCGACCACGCCTTCGAGTTCGAGCGCGCGCCTCGCATCTACGCGCTTGATGCGCGCGTGCGGATAGGGCGAGTGCAAGATCTTGCCGATCAGCATGCCGGGGAGCGTGAGGTCGTCGGTGTATCTTCCGGCGCCGGTGGTCTTGCCGGCAGCGTCCACCATCGCAATCCGTTTACCGATAATTGAAAAGTCGCTCATTGGCTACTGGCTTTTGGCTTTTAGCTTGGATCCCTACTCCCTACTCCCTGCTTCTTGCTCCGCTTCGATGGCAGCTCTCACCGCCTCGTACATCTGGGTGTATCCCGTGCAGCGGCAGAGATTGCCGCTGAGGGCGTGGCGGATCTCGTCTTCCGTGGGATCGGGATTGGCGGCGAGCAGTGCTTTGACCGTCATCATGAACCCAGGCGTGCAGTAGCCGCACTGGGCGCCACCCCAATCGCCATAGGCCTTCTGGATGGCGGCCAGCGCGCCGTGCTCGGCCACGCCTTCGACCGTGGTGATCTCCTGGCCTTCACAACTGGCCGCGAGCAGCGTGCAGGACATCATGGGGACGCCCTCCACCAGCACGGTGCAGGCCCCACAGGAGGAATCGTCGCAGCCGCGCTTCGATCCCGTGAGACTGAGGTCCTGGCGCAGCACGTCGAGCAGCAGCTTGCTGGACTCGATCGCTAGCTCGTACCTGCGGCCGTTGATCTTAAGTTCAACTAGTTCCTTCTTCACGGTGCGCTCTTAGCTCTTGGCTTTTGGCTGTAATTCCTCTGTGTACCTCTGTGTCCTCTGTGGTTAAGAATCGTTCAATATCCAAAATCCGCCGGCGCGGCGTAGGCGTGCTTCTTCACCGTCAGCTCCTCCTGGCGGCAAGCGCCTAGCAGATTCAAATACTCACGGCGATCCTTCACGCCGTCCACCCAGCGCGACTTCCACGCGGCGAATTCCGCCGGGGTCTTGGTCTGCTCGTGATACTTGCGGAAGTACGCGTTATCGCGACTGTAATAGCCCTGCACCGGCGATGGATGCGCGCCGCATGGGCACTCGACCACCGCCGTGACCAGAAACCCCGGGATGACAGTGCGATTCGGATCGCTCGAGATGACCTCGGGCTCGACAATCTCCTCGGCGATGACGATGACCTTCTTCGCCGCGCGCACGCCCTCCAGCATCACCCCAAAGCCGCCCCAGCAGTGCGCGTTGCCCTCACGATCGGCGCGTTGCACGTGGACGATGGTCACATCGGGCACCAGAGCTTTGACGGCGTGCAGCTTTTCGCCGGTGAACGGTGATTGAAATTGTGTGAAGAACTCGTTGTCTTTGGCCAGGTCGCTGCCCAGGGCAGTGCGCGTGGGCAGGAAAGGCACACCCATGGCGCCGGCCTGGAGCGCGAGCGCCACGGCGAAGTTCGTAAGGTTCGTGATCTTGAGGTGGCCAGATTCGGCGCCGCGCCGGAAGTTGTAGGCCGAGCCCATCATGACGTTGCCCACCCAGGCGGCGATCACGCGCTCCGCGCATCCGGCCCCGATGAGCTGATCGAAGAGAATGTCCGAGATGGGCCCGATGAGCGTGAGCCCGCGCCGCTTCTGGCGGATGATCTCATGCCCGGCGGCGAAGGGGATCATCTGCTCCATCTGCAAGCCGAGCGCGATCGAGGCGCCGTCGGGCACTAGTTCGGCGATGGCCGAGCGCATTGTTGTTTGTTTAGTCATTCCTCGCTGTCATCCCGCCCGTCACCCCGAGCGAGCTTTTTGCTCAACCTAATTGTCACCCCGAGCGAGCGCCCGCTTTTGGCGCGAGTCGAGGGGCAAGGCCGTTGTCCTTGCCTTCCATGTGTTCGTACCACCCGTCACTTAGATCTTTCCAGTTCCGGTTCACCCGCTCAATCAGCCAGATCTTTTTTTCGCGGCGCCAGCCCTTGATCTGCTTCTCGCGATTAATAGCGTTTCGGACATCATCAAAGCTCTCGTAATACACCAGTCGGCACACATGGAAATGGCTGGTGAATCCATCGGTTTGCTTCGTCTTGTGCTCCCACACCCGCCGCACAAGATTGTTCGTTATGCCGGTGTACAGAATGCGAGTGGCATTGGCGATGATGTAAACGTAATAGCGACGGTCCCACATAGCTCAGAGGCCTTGCCCCTCGACTCGCGCTGAAGCGCTCGCTCGGGGTGACAGTTGTGGTAAAGCAGTCGTCCTGATCTCAGCTGTCATTTCCCCCTCCACACCGGCGGGCGCTTCTCGATGAAGGCTTGAATCCCTTCCTTCGCGTCGTCGGTGGCCATCAGTTCGTCGAGGTAGATCTTCTCGGCGCGGGCCAGGCCTTTGTCCAGATGGATGGCGTCCCAGGCGTAGAACGCTTTCTTGGCCATGGCCAGGGCGGCAGGACTGAGCTTCGCGGCCCGCGCGACCGCCTTCTGGACTTCTGCTTCGAGGTCGGCGTCGACGACGGCGGTATTGGCCAGGCCCATGGCGACGGCTTCGTCGCCCTTGAAAGTGCGGCCGGTGAGCACCAGGTCGGAGGCGCGCTTCTGTCCCACCACCGCCGAGAGAGCAACCGCGGCCACGGGCGGGAAGCAGGCCAGCGTGATCTCCGGAAAACCCCAGGTGGCGGCGGTCGCGGTATAAACCAGGTCGCAGACGAGCGCCAGCTCTGCCCCGCCGCCAAGGCAGCTACCGCGCACGGCGGCGATGGTCAGCTTCCGGGTCGCCAGCAGGGAGCGGATCACGGAATGAAACTTGCCGAGCATCTCGGGGACCTTGTCGGGCGTGTGCGCCTTGACGTCCACGCCGACGGAAAAGGCCCGCTCTGAACCGGCCAGCACGACGATGGAGATGTCCGCGCGCTGCTCGATCTGTTCGAGCGCGGCGACGAGTTCATCCATCATGGGGAAGTCGATGACGTTCACCGGCGGGTTAGCGAGCGTGAGGCGCGCGACCGGGGGCGCGAGGTCGAGCGTGATCTTGGCGAAGGCAGTTTGTGTTTGTGTGGCCATCATTTCGTCCAAAATCCTTCCTTGTCATATTCACGGATGGCCGTCAGCTCGGCCACGTTAGGAGGCGTGGTCTCGCACACGCCGGGCGAGACGCGCAACTTCCAGCCGGTGTTGGCGAGCACATCTTCACGAGTGACGCCGGGATGGATTGTATCCAGATAGGCTTCGCCATCGTCGCCGAAGCGCAGCACCGCCTTGGTGGTGATGACCGCCGCCGGTCCGCCGCGCGGCAGGCCGACGCGCTGGCGCCATCCGTGGCCCTCGCCATTGCCAGGACTGGTGATGAACGACACGCGTTCAGGCAGACGGTGACGCGAATGTTCGAGCAGCACCACAAAGCGGTGCGCAAGCGAGGCGATATCGCAGGCGCCGCCGGAGCCGGGCAGGCGGGTGATTTTTCCCGCAGGGGCTGAAGCCCCCGTCTTTTTGTCAACCGTTTCGGCATGACTGAAGTCGTGTCCTCCCGCGTGCACTTGCGTGGTATTCAGATTTCCGAAGCGATCCACTTCGGCGGCGCCAAGGAATCCGAGGTTGGCGCGGCCGGATTGCAAAAGCGACATCACTGTCAGCATGTCGGCGGTCTGCGTGGCGCCCAGCAGGTTCGGCGGATCAGCCATGGTGTAGATCAATTCGGGCGAGGGCGCGGAGCGGATGACGCCGTTCTCGAACAGACCGATGGCGCCGGGCGCGTGCGTCTTCTTGGCCACGACGAAGGCGATCATTGGCAGCCGCATGCCGACGAAGACCACTTCACCGTCGCGGATCTCGCGGGCTGCGGCGGCGACCATGAGTTCGCCGAGGGTGTAAGCAGCGCGTGTTTCGGGGATGGCAGGCGTGGTCATGACTCGATCATCGTCCGTCAGGCAAAAGCAACGGCATTGCCCCTCGACTCGCGCTGAAGCGCTCGCTCGGGGTGACAGTTAAGGAACATTAATCGCCGCTTTGCGCGGCTCGGCGATGGTTTCGAACGGATCGCGGGCGCCGGTGCGCGGCGTGATCCACTTCTTCTCGTTGGCGAGGGTCTCCTTCAGCAGCTTCTTGTCGGCCGCGGTCGGAAGCCATTCGCTCACCTGCTGGCCGTACACCTTGTCTTCGAGCGGTTCGCCGGTCTGCGGATGGTGCTTCTTGCCCGCCCAGCGGCCGATGGTACGGTTGAAGTGAATGTCCGGCGCATAGAGTCGCGGCTCGCCCGGCTTCAATCCGTTGTTGAAGTGCGCCACCAACCCCGCGACCTCATCGTGATACAGGTGACGGTTGTAGTCGTTCATGTCGTCGAGGTCAGGCTGCTTCTGGTTCTTGGGCTCGTCATAGCGTCCCTTGATGCCCCACACGTAGGCCCAATGCGCCGACGAGGAATGGTCGGTGCCGAACAGGTCGTAGGATTCCGAGATCCACTTGTTGAGGTACTTCTGGATGAGCCAGCCGGGGACGACGCCAGCCTCGACCACGCGGCGCAGGCCGCTGTCGCCGGTGCCCATGTGGAAGGCCTCCTCGCGCAGCATGTAGGACACGGAGCGGCCCAGCGGCGCGAAGCCCGAGTACTTCAGCATCTGGAGCTGGAACTTGCCGTCGCGATCGACGAAGTCGGTGTAGGCGAACAGGTCCATCCAGTTGTCCACCTCTTCGTTGAATGCATTGAGCAGGCGCCGGTTCTCGAAGGCGCGCCGCTCCAGCATCTTCTGCGCTTCCACCTTGCCGGTCGAGCCGAAGTGCTCGATCAGCAGCGCGCACATCTGCCAGCCGTGGCGCATCTCCTCGATCATGATGCGGGTGAGCGCGCGGCGGTCCCAGTCGGTGGGCGCGGTTTCGAACAGGAAGCGCTGCTGCTCGACCGAAGCGAACTCGGTGTCGCCCTGGTAGACGATCATGTTGAGCAGCGCGTCGCGCATGTTCTGCGTGGGGATCTGGCGCACCGTCTCCCACTTGGGGCGCCCCTTGTAGTGGCCGAACTGGATCTCTTTCTCTTCGATCGCGCCGTAGAGCGTCTCGAATTTGAACTCCTGCATCTCCCTCGGGTTGACGCCGATCTCCTTGCGCCATTCCTCGAAGAGTCCGACCCAGTCGCTGAATGTGCCGATCTTGTGAACCTTGCCAGGCATAAAACCTCAGTTGTCAGTTGCCAGTTACGTTTCACGTTTCAAGACAGAACTCATAACCCGAGCCAGACGGTCTTTACTTCCGTGTAGCTCTCAAGCGCCTGCGTGCCTAAATCGCGGCCGAAGCCGGACTGCTTGTAGCCGCCGAAGGGCAACGCCGCGTCCATCAGGCCGTAAGTGTTGATCCAAACCGTACCCGCTTTCAGCCGGCGCGAGAGCGCGTGCGCTTTCTTGATGTCCTTCGTCCAGATGGCAGCGGCCAGACCGTACGGATTCTGATTGGCGAGTTCGGCGACCTGGTCCATGTCATCGAAACTCAGCGTCGCCAGCACGGGACCGAAGATCTCTTCGCGGGCGATGGTCATGTCGTTCTTGACGCCGCCGAAGATGGTTGGCTCGACGAAGAAGCCGTTGCCATTGCCCACTGTGGCACGCTTCCCACCGGCGATGAGCTGCGCGCCCTCGCTCTTGCCCGCTTCGATGTAGCCGAGAATCTGCTTCATCTGCTGCTGGCTGACGATAGCGCCCAGGCGCGTTTTGGGATCGAGTGGATCGCCGGGCTGAAGCTTCTTAGTACGCTCGACCAGCTTGCCCAGAAATTCGTCCTGCACTTTGCTCTCGACGAACAAGCGCGAGCCGGCGCAGCAGACTTCGCCTTTGCCGTAGAAGATGCCGTTGATGGCGCCCTTCACGGCGGAGTCGATGTCGGAATCGGCGAAGACGATGTTGGGCGACTTGCCGCCTAGTTCGAGTGTCACACGCTTCAGGGTGTCGGCGGCTGAGCGCATGATCTCTTTGCCGACGACGGTCGAGCCGGTAAACGCCACCTTGTCCACGCTGGAATGCGCCACCAACGCTTTGCCGGTCTCGGGGCCGCCAGTAACGATGTTGAGCACGCCCCCGGGGAAACCGGCTTCCGCGGCCAGTTCGCCCAGGCGCAGGGCGGTGAGCGGCGTCTGCTCGGCGGGCTTAAGGACTACGGTGTTGCCGCAGGCCAGCGCCGGGCCGAGCTTCCAGGACGCGAGCAACAGCGGGAAATTCCACGCTACGATCGCGCCCACCACACCCACCGGCTCGCGCAGCGTGTAGGTGAAAGCATTGTCGAAGGTGTTGACGGTCTCGCCATGGATCTTGGTGGCCCATCCCGCGTAGTACCGGAATACGTCGATGACCATCGGCATGTCCACGTAGCGGGACTCGAAGATGGGCTTGCCGTTGTCCAGGGTCTCAAGTTCGGCGAACTCTTCGATGTTCTTCTCGATCAGGTCGGCGAGCTTCCACAGCAAGCGTCCGCGCTCGCTTGCGGAGATCGAGCGCCAGGCCCCCTTGCCGGTCTTCTCGAAAGCGGTGCGGGCGGCGACGATGGCGCGATCGACGTCAGCGGCGCTCGCTTCGGCGACCTGAGTCAGCACTTCGCCCGTGGCGGGGTTGATGGTGTCGAAGGTCTTCCCCGCTTCGACCCATTCGCCGTTAATGAGAAGCTTGCCCGGCTTGATGTGAGCCTTGGTAGGCACGATCAGAGTTGTCGCCATGTCAGATCCTCTTTCAGCGCCGCTGCGCGGCGCCCGACAGCCTGCCCTGAGCGAAGTCGAAGGGGCGGCCGTCGCCACGTGGATCTCTACTTCCCTGTGAAGGTCGCCGGCCGCTTCTCCACGTAAGCGTTCAGGC
This sequence comes from Terriglobales bacterium, assembly GCA_035632755.1. Taxonomy (GTDB): domain Bacteria; phylum Acidobacteriota; class Terriglobia; order Terriglobales; family Acidobacteriaceae; genus JAHFUA01. The sequence goes on along the minus strand of DASQGF010000170.1, from coordinate 15,148 downwards.
CTTCCTTGGCGTCGTCCGACTGGAACAGGAGCTGCTGGTTCTCGCGTTCCAGCGCCAGCGCGGCTTCGAGCGGAATCTCCCATCCAGTCTGGATAGCGCGCTTGATCCGTCCCACAGCCTTGGACGCCTTGTTGGGCGGACAGAACTGGCGCGCGTATTCCATCACGTTCGCCATGAAGTTGTCGCGCTCGTACACGTCGTTGACGATGCCCAGCTCCTTCGCTTCCTCGAACGTGAAGGTATTGCCGGTGACGATCAGCTCGATGGCGCGCGACTTGCCGATCATCCGCGAGAGCCGCTGCGTGCCGCCAGTGCCGGGGAGCACGCCCAGGTTGACCTCGGGCAGGCCGATCTTGCCGGCGTCCTGGCGGGCGATGCGAATGTCGGCCGCCATAGCGATCTCCAGTCCGCCGCCGACGGTGTGGCCGTTGAGCGCCGCGATCACCAGCTTGGGCGTGTGTTCCAGGCGCAACAGCGTCTCGTTGGCGTGCAGGCAGAAGTAGTACTTGAAGGTCGGGTCGACGGTGGAGAGCATCTTGATGTTGGCCCCGGCGCAGAAAAACTTCTCGCCCGCGCCGGTGAGCACGATGACGTGGACGTCGTTGTCCATGCGCGCGCGCAGGATGGCCTCGTCGAGCTGGCGGTTCATCTCGTAGGTGTAAGTGTTGGCCGGGGGATCGTTCAACTCGATGACGGCGATGCCGGCGTCGGTGCGGTAGTTGATGAGCTGGCGGGTCTCGGTGGTGGGCTGTGTTGTGGTGGCCATCAGAAACTCCTATTGAGTGATTGACTCATTGAGTCATTGGATCATTGCGTGGGGCGCGCACTGCGTTTCCGTTTGCCTGCGCCCAATAAGCCGTTAAGAAAGATGTCGGCCATCTGGCGGGCGAGGACGCCGGCGTCGGCATCCACCCGCGGGTTGTGCCAGGTGTAGATCCAGTTCATCATGCCGAACAGGCTGAGCACAGCGATGCGCGCGGAGAATTCTACTCCGCGCGCGCGCATCAAGTCTTCCACCAGCCCCAGGCAGATGCGGTAGTACTCGCGCTTGATGGCGCGCACCTCGGCGCCATAGCTGTTCTTCAGCACCTCGTCCTCGTGGGAGAGCACCTTCATGGCTTTCTGGTTGGCGAGGAAATACTCGAGGTGGTTCTGGATGAGGACGCGCACTCGCTGCTCCGGGTCGCTGACACCCTCCAAGCCCTTGCGCAGGCCAGCAAGGATGGTCTCGAAGGCGTGCTTCTGGATCAGGTAAAGCAGCTTCTCCTTGGATTCGAAGTAGTAATAAAGACCGGCGAGGGACATGCCGGTAGCGCGGGAGAGGTCGCGCATGGAGGCGGCATCGTATCCTTTGTCGCAGAAGACGGCGGTCGCGTGGTCGAGGATCTCGCCCAGGCGGCGGTGGAAGCGCTTGCGCGCGCCCAGGGCGGTGCCGCCCAGCCCGCGCGGACGGCGATTGAGCGCAGTTGGAGGTGTTGCAGACCTCCCCGGTTGAGGCCCCCACTCCTTACCGAACGTTCGTTCGAGTATCCCTATGATAGGATCCCTTGCGAGCGGAGTCAAGTCGGCAGCACCCGGTACTCGGTACTTGGTACTCGGTACTCCCTCTGCTCTGTGTCGTGCTCTCTGTGGTTAGTCTCAGTTGCGAATGTCGGCCATCAGGCGCGCGACTTCCGCCTTCTGCTCCGCGGTCAGCGGCAAGAACGGCAGACGCGACGGCCCGCCGTAGTAGCCGTTCAACTCCATGGCGTACTTGATGCCGGGGACGCCGAGTTCTCCGCCCACCTTGAGCGACGCCTCGACGATGCGTTGCTGCTTCTCGCGCGCCAGCGCCATGTCGCCCTCTTTCCACGCAGCATAGATCTCGTAGCAGGCAGTGGGAGCGGCATCGGCGAAGGCCAGAATCGCGCCCACGGCGCCCACGTCGAGCGACTCCTTGAGTAGGTGCGCTGAGCCCACCAGCACCTGGTATCCGACTTCCTTGCTGCGGATCTTCAGTCGCGGCGGCGCGGCGACGGCGGCCCCCCCGAGTGACGATGTGGGAACCACGTCCGAGCCGCCGTTCCCTGAGCCCACGGCGGCGAGCATGCGCGGGGTCACGGCATTGAAGACCTCGGTGACCGTAGCCGTGCGCTGGATGTGGCGCGTGCCCTCCACCATCTTCTTCACCTTCTCAATGATGCCGGCGGATTCCTTGATGCCGATAAGGTTGGGATGTTCGGCGAGCTCTATGACTACCTCCGCGGGGATGTCGTAGCCGGTGGCCTGTGGGAAGTTGTAGATGATCACCGGCAGCGGCGAGTGGTCGGCGACGGTGCGATAGAAGGCCAGCAGGTTGGCGGACAGCATCTGGCGCTTGTAGTAGTGGGGCGTACGCACCATGGCGACGTCGTAGCCGAGCGTGGCGGCGTACTCGGCGAGGCGCAGGGTTTCGATGGCGGACTCGATGCCGACCCCGGCGACCAGCACCTTTTCCGGCGCGGCGTGCTCGCGGGCGCACTTGAAGACGTCGCGCCGCTCCTGATCGCTGAGCAGGATGGACTCGCCGGTCGAGCCCAGCACGACGATGCCCGCGATGGGCGTCTTGGAGTAGCGCTCTACGTTGTGCTCGAGTTTCTTGAAGTAAACGCTGCCATCGGGATAGAAGGGCGTCGTGATAGGCGGCAGAATGCCGTGAAGAAGCATGGTCAGCTCCTGGCTGCTAGCTTCTAGCTACTAGCCGCAGAAGTATCTAACTCTTAAGTATAGCGCCGGGAACAGAGCCCAGAGATCACTGTTTCGGCGATGCACGCGTGAGCTTGAAGTCGGCAAAGTTCGTCCATTTGCCGTCCTTGTCCTTCTGCTCCAGCAGCCATTGCCAGGCGCCCGTTTCCGGCGACCAGCGGTAGGTGGTGTGGAAGGGGCCGTCGTCGGGATACTCGAAGACGAAGCGGATGGAGTTGCCGTCGCGGGTGCCGTAGCCGAGGGTCTCGGAGTAGCGCGTGCCGAAGACGTCGAGCAGGTGCAGCACGTAGCGCTCGCTGACGGCGTCGTAACCGAGGAACCAGATCGCTTCGTAGCGTCGCTCGGTGGCGGGCGCGCTGGCGGCGGTCTTCTCGTGAATGCGAAGGAATTGGTGGTTCAGCACCCACTCGGCTTGGACGTCGTGGTGCGCGTCGCGGCCCATCACCTGGCCGGTGAGGATCCACGCGCCGGCCATCTGTTCAACGAAGTCGTCGCGCCACTCGGGGGGGCGCCTGCGCTAGCGTGTGAATGGATATGAACGCTGCAATCAGCAAAAGCGCGCAAAATCGAGTTCGCATGGTTGCGTGAACCTGTCAGCCTGGAAATTGCCATTTCTTGCTTTCACGGATGAAATGGCGAGGTATTCTACTCCTTGGGCTGAAATTGGGATAACGCGCTGTCAGAACACGTCGGTCTGCAGCCCAGCAATGAACTTGATGCCAGGAACTATCTTGCCAACCAGATAAGCGTCGTTTGTCAGGAAAAGGTCAGTGTCGGCTTCCGCGGCGCACGCCAGGTGTATGGCATCTGCCGGTGAGACGTTCAGTTGGGCACGTATGCGCCCATAATGGTCAGCAGTTTCAGAGGTGAACGGCAGCAGCGAGATCTCAGGGCTGCGAAAAAGGGCCCGAATGCGGTGGGCGGTATCGTCCTCTCGCAGCTTGTAGGGGCCGACGAGAATCTCGCCAAGAGTAAACGTGCTCGTGTAAAGGGTGTCGCCGCGAGCCTGCATACGCGAAAGAATCTTGGACATTCGCTTGCCATATGCTGGATGATCCTCCAGCCAGTACACGAATAGCATCGTGTCCCAATAAACACGGCTCATTTGCTATCTCGTCCAGCTCCGCTCACAGGGGCAACACTGGCTGCGAAGGCTGCCCGTTCTGCCCTAATGAAGCGCTCCCCCCCGCCGAGTGACCGGAAGACGTCCCGCGCAATACCACGGGCATTGGCCAGGGTGTTGCCTTCACCCGGCGTTTCTGGATGCTCGAACTCATAGGTCAGCATGACCGTCGTGCTTTGGCCGGAGGGAGGACCGCTAACGTCGACAAGCCGGAGTCCATTCCGCCGCAGAAATTTCTCCGATTTCAGCGCCGCACAGACCAACGGAACGCGGTTGTGAAGATGCAGAGCCTTGTGCACCTCTCCCACGGTGATGGAGAAGCGCTCCCTTCCCCGCGCGCGTGCAGGCCTTACGTACTGAACCTCGGCGTGTGACCGAACGTCGTCAGAGCGGCTTGCGGTCTTTTGAACCATGCAAAACTCCCCTAGATAATTATGCATGCATAGCAAGCATAAGTCAAGTCAGGTGCTTCAATGCCGCTTCCTAAAACACAGATTCATTGGTCATGAGACGTCACCGCTAGGTCAGCGCCACGCGCTCGGCGTGCAGGCTTTGCAGGACGCGGACGCTGATTTCTTCGCGCTGGATGGCGGCAATGCCTTCGGCGGCGGCGCGCGCCGCGGAGAGGGTCGTGATGCACGGGATGTGGTGGGTCACAGCCGCGCGCCGTATGGCTTTCTCGTCGAAATACGGGTCTGGCCCGCGCGGCGTGTTGATGACGAGCTGAATCTTGTCGCCCTTGATCAAATCCACTGCGTTGGGCCTGCCTTCCTTCACTTTGTAAACCCGCTCGGTGATGATGCCTTTGGTCGCCAGCACGTCGGCGGTGCCGTGGGTGCATACCACCCGGAAGCCCAAGTCGAGGAAGCGCTGTGCGACCTCGGCCACGTGCGGCTTGTCCTGGTCGGTAACGCTGATGAACACCGTGCCTCCGCGCGGCAGCTTCTGGCCGGCGGAGAGCTGCGCCTTGGCGAAGGCTTCGCCGAAATTGTCGGCCACGCCCATGACCTCGCCGGTGGACTTCATCTCCGGACCGAGCACCGTGTCCACACCCGGGAACTTCGACCAGGGAAAAACCGGCGACTTGACGTAATAGCAGCTCCCGGTCGAGAGGTCAGCTTCGCGCTCGATGTACTCCGGCAGGAACTCGCGCAGCTTGCGCCCGGTCATGAGGCGGGCAGCGATCTTGGCCAGCGGCACCCCGGTGGCTTTGGAGACGTAGGGCACGGTGCGGGAGGCGCGTGGGTTCACTTCCAGCACATACACCTTGTCGCGATGGATGGCGTACTGGATGTTCATCAGCCCGATGACCTTGAGCGCGCGGGCGAGACGGAAGGTGTAGTCGCGCATGGTGACCAGGTGGCGCTCGGGGATGTCCACCGCGGGCAGCACGCAGGAGGAATCGCCGGAGTGGATGCCGGCCTCCTCGATGTGCTGCATGATGCCGCCGATGACCACGTCTTCGCCGTCGGAAAGCGTGTCCACGTCCACTTCGGTGGCGGCCTCGAGGAAGTGGTCGACGAGCACGGGGCGCTCCTGCGAGTACTCGACGGCTTCCTTCATATAGCGAATGACGGTCTCGTCGTCGTAGGCGATTTGCATGGCACGGCCGCCGAGCACGTACGACGGGCGCACCAGCACGGGATAGCCGACGCGGTTCGCGCCCGCCACCGCTTCCTCGATGCTGGTGGCGATGGCACCCAGGGGCTGCGGGATCGCCAGCTCGTCGAGCAGCTTGCCGAAGCGCTTGCGGTCCTCCGCGAGATCAATGGACTCGGGCGAGGTGCCGATGATGGGCACGCCCGCGGCCTTGAGCGGCAGCGCCAGATTGAGCGGCGTCTGCCCGCCGAACTGCACGATAACGCCGATGGGTGCGCCACCAATGGCTTCGTGCTCATAGACCGCGAGCACGTCCTCCAGCGTCAGCGGCTCGAAGAACAGGCGGTCGCTGGTGTCGTAGTCGGTGGAGACCGTCTCCGGGTTGCAGTTGACCATGACGGTTTCGTAGCCGTCGTCGCGCAGGGCGAAAGCGGCGTGGCAGCAGCAGTAGTCGAACTCGATTCCCTGCCCCACGCGGTTGGGCCCGCTGCCCAGGATGATGACCTTTTTGTGCGGCGTGGGTTCGGCTTCGTCCTCGGATTCGTAGGTGGAGTAGAGGTAGGGGGTGTAGCTCTCGAACTCGGCGGCGCAGGTGTCCACGCGCTTGTACACCGGCGTGATGCCGTGGGTCTTGCGGAAGTGGCGGACCTTCTCCGTCGCGCCTTTGCCATTCGACATGCGCCAGAGGTCGGCCAGGCGCGCGTCGGAGTATCCCATTCGCTTGGCCTCGCGCACCAAGTCTGGCGGCACCGACTCGAAAGGATGCTTTTCGAGCTCCGCCTGGAGATCGGTGGCCTCCTTCAACTGGTGCAGGAACCAGGGATCGATGGCAGTCATGCGCGCCAGCTCTTTCACCGTGTGCCCCTGGCGCAGGGCGTAGCGCAGGTAGGTGAGGCGTTCGGGATGCGGTGTCACCAGGCGCTGAGTAAGGATGCGCGGCTCGATGGACTCTGAGCCCACACGCTTGCCGGTCTCGAGCGACCGTATGCCCTTGAACAGGGCTTCCTTGAAGGTGCGGCCGATGGCCATCACCTCGCCCAGCGACTTCATCTGCGGGCCCAGGGTCTCATCCGCCCCGGGAAATTTCTCAAACTGCCACTTGGGAATCTTCACCACCACGTAGTCGAGCGTGGGCTCGAAGCAGGAGGGCGTCTTGCGCGTGATGTCGTTGGGGATCTCGTCGAGCGTGTAGCCCACCGCCAGGCGGGCGGCGATCTTGGCGATGGGAAACCCGGTGGCCTTCGAAGCCAGCGCCGAGGAGCGGGAGACGCGCGGGTTCATCTCGATCACCACCATGCGCCCGGTGGTGGGGTGAATCGCGAACTGGATGTTGCTGCCGCCGGTCTCGACGCCGATCTCGCGGATGATGGCGATGGCGGCGTCGCGCATGGCCTGGTATTCGCGGTCGGTGAGCGTCTGCGCCGGCGCCACCGTGATGGAATCGCCGGTGTGCACGCCCATGGGATCGAAGTTCTCGATGGAGCAGATGATGATGACGTTGTCGGCGAGGTCGCGCATCACCTCCAGCTCGAACTCCTTCCAGCCCAGCACCGACTCTTCGATCAGCACTTCGTGTACGGGCGAGAGGTCGAGGCCGCGGGCCAGGATGTCCAGCAACTCTTCGCGGTTGTAGGCGAGGCCGCCGCCGGTGCCGCCCAGGGTGAACGACGGGCGGATGATCACCGGGAAACCGATCTTGCCGGAGAATTCGAGGCCGTCCTTGAGATTGTTGACCAGCGCCGATTTCGGGGCGTCGAGGCCGATGCGCGCGATGGCGTCCTTGAAGAGCAGGCGGTCTTCCGCCTTCTTGATGGCTTCGAGCTTGGCGCCGATCAGCTCGACGTCGTACTTCTCGAGTACGCCGCTATCGGCAAGTTCGACCGAGAGGTTGAGCGCGGTCTGGCCACCGACCGTGGGCAGCAGAGCGAAGCCGCGGCCATCGGAGAGCTCTGATTCCAGGCGGATGATCTCGGTGAGATATCCGCGGGTGAGCGGCTCGATGTAGGTGCGGTCAGCCGTCTCCGGGTCGGTCATGATGGTGGCCGGATTGGAGTTGACCAGCACCACTTCATAACCCTCAGCCTTGAGCGCCTTGCAGGCCTGCGTGCCGGAGTAATCAAACTCGGCCGACTGCCCAATGATGATGGGCCCGGAGCCGATGATCAGGATCTTCGAGATGTCAGTGCGCTTGGGCATTAGTCGTTGGTCGTTCCCGTGGTTTGAAAGGGCGCGCTTCAGCCGCGCCGTTCGCCTTAGCACTTGAAACGGGCTTTAGCCCCTGAGGGACGCTTTGAAAGGCCACGCCTTCAGGCGTGCCGCCACTATCTTTAGGATTGTCATCTCGAGCGAAGCGAGGGATCTGCAGTTTGAAAGGTTTGCCCCAATCTTCTGCCAAGTCTTGCCAGGTCGGGTTCGTGGACTTGATTAGTTCGAGTCGTTTGGCACGAGTCCATGACTTGATCTGTTTTTCGCGACGGATCGCGTTCCCGACATACTTGAAGGTCTCACAGTAGACGAGACGCTCGATGCGATACCTCTTCGTGAATCCTTCTAGGTCGCCACGTTTATGCTCGAGAGCGCGGCGATAAAGGTTGTTTGTAATGCCCGTATAGAGGTTTAGCGACCTGCTGGCCATGATGTACACGTAATAGCGTGGTTCACGATTCAACTGCAGATCCCTCGCTGCGCTCGGGATGACAATCCTAGAGAGTGTTGGCCGGACAAACCGTATTGCCTATAACAGCACAGCTGAAACCGCGCCCTTTCAAGGCCGGTCTCATCTTCCCTTCCACTCCTCCATCATCTTCACAAAATCCTTGAACAGATAGTGCGAATCGTGCGGCCCGGGAGAGGCTTCGGGATGGTACTGCACACTGAACAGCGGCAACGAGCGGTGGCGCAGGCCTTCCAGCGTCTGGTCGTTCAGGTCCATGTGCGTCAGCTCGACGTCACCCAGGTCCAGCGAGTCGGGATCGACGGCGAAGTTGTGATTATGGGCGGTGATCTCGACCTTGCCCGTGCGGAGCTGCTTCACCGGATGGTTGCCGCCGTGATGTCCGAACTTCAGCTTGTAGGTCTTGCCGCCAAGGGCGAGCCCGATGAGCTGGTGTCCGAGGCAGATGCCGAAGACGGGCACGCGTCCCATCAGGCGGCGGATATTGTCTTGCGCATACGTGCAAGGCTCGGGGTCGCCGGGACCGTTCGAAAGGAAGACGCCGTTGGGATTGAGCGCGAGCACGTCCTCGGCGCTGGTCTCGGCGGGGACGACGGTCACGCCGCAGCCTTCAGAAGTCAGCTTGCGCAGAATGTTGTGCTTGATGCCGTAATCGTAGGCCACCACGTGGAAGCGCGGCGGCTCGTCCTTCACGCCCACCACCTCGGTGGGCTCGTGCGAGCGCTCGCCGGTCTCCCACAGGTAGCGCTGCTTGGTGGAGACGACTTTCGCAAGGTCGGTGCCCTCCATCTTAGGGAGCGCGCGCGCCTTGGCCACCAGCTTCTCAGGATCGCTCTCCAGCATGGAGATGACGCCGCGCTGGCAGCCGTGGTCGCGCAGGTGGCGCACCAGGGCCCGGCTGTCGATGTCGGAGATTACAGGAATCTTGTAGCGTTCCAAGTACTCGTCGGCCACTTGCTGCGAGCGCCAGTTGGAGCTGACCCGCGAGAACTCGCGCACCACCAGTCCCTCGATGTAAGGGCGCGTAGCCTCGGCGTCGTCGGGATTGGTGCCGTAATTGCCGATCTCAGGGTTGGTGAGGACTACGATCTGCCCGCAGTAAGAAGGGTCAGTAAAGATTTCCTGGTAGCCGGTGATGGAGGTGTTAAAAACAACTTCCCCGTAGCATTCGCCTTTTGCACCGTAGCCTTTGCCGCGGAAGATGCGTCCATCTTCCAGCGCAAGCATGGCCTGCATTCAGACTCCAAGGAGTGGATTTTTAAGATTTTAGCAGAAGAAGGTTCTCAGCGCAGCACGCCCAGCTTGTCTACCGGCCAGTAGACGAAGACGGCCTTGCCGTAGATGAAGGCCTCGTCCACGGGGCCGAACTCACGGCTGTCGTTGGACATCGAGCGGTGGTCGCCGAGCACGTAATAAGAGTGGTCGGGCACGATGAACTCGGGGTATGAGTGGGGATCGACGAAGTCGCGGGGCACGTAGTCCTCGCTGAGGCGGCGGCCGTTGACGTACACGCGTCCGCGCTCGATGCGGATGCGGTCGCCGGGGACGCCGATCACGCGCTTGATGTAACTCTTCGCCGGATCGCGGGGATAACGGAAGACGACCACGTCGCCGCGCGATACCGACTCGAAGCGATAGACGAACTTGTTAATGAAAATGCGCTCCTGGTCCTGCAAGCCGGGCAGCATGCTGGTGCCTTCCACCTTCACCGGCTGATACAGGAACAGGATGATGAATCCGGAGATGGCGAGCGAGATCACCAGGTCGCGCGCCCAACTGCGCAGCAAGGCACGCACGCGCGAACGTGGAGCGATCGCCGAAACCACCGGTTCCACACGAGGGGATATCGCGCCGTTGCTCATCCCGCCCTGCATTATACGAAAATACAGAGCAGGGTTGCCGGGGAAGGTTGCCCGGGCCATCGGGTCATCGTGAGATCGGGTCATTGGGTCATTGATTTCACACGGTCACTCTGCACCAAGGTAACGCCAACGCCACAACCGCGAGCCTTGTGAGAGCATCTGAATACGGGAACGATTCCGGTAGAATAGGAAAAACACTTTGGGGGTTTGGATTCATGAAGCGTGCCCTGATCCTGGCCGTGCTAGCGCTGGCGGCGATTACCACATCGGCGCAGTGGCTGGACGTTCCGGCGTATCACCCGGCGCCGCCGAAGAAAGGCGAGAGGCTGCCGCCCATCCTGGGCGGGCTGGACCTTGGCGGAGCGAGCTTCCAGAATCCCTTCCAGGTACGCGCCTACGAGCTGGCGGCGAAGATCCCCAACGTCATCTATCAGCAACCCTGCTATTGCCACTGCGACCGCTCGGTCGGACACAAGAGCCTGCATAGCTGCTTCGAATCCACCCACGGCGCCCATTGCGCCGCCTGCCTGAAGGAGCTGTTCTACAGCTACGAGCAGCACAAGGCGGGCAAGACCGCAGCCCAGATCCGAGCAGGCATCATCAAGGGTGAGTGGGAGAAGGTGGATCTGCAGGCATCTGCCTCTAACTAGAAGTACCCAGTACCGAGTTGCGAGTACCGAGTGGCGCAGCAGCGGGTTTTCTTCCTCGGTACTCGGTACTCGGTACTCAGTACTCGGTACTCCCCGAGTTGACGCCTGTCCCACTTTGTGCGTATAAACACGCGTGCTCCCCAGGGATGAGGGCGGCGGCTAGAGGATTTCCACAGGGCACCAAGGCTCAAGCAGCCGGAGTCCCGGTGAGCCCACAGCCCGATGAAGAAGAAAAGTGCAGGAAAAGTTAAGCGTTCCGGCTCTAGCAGAAAGAAAACAAAGACTGTTAAGAGCTCGCGGGGCGGCGGCCTCGGAGTGGCACCGCGCCCCCATCCCAAGCGCCCGCTACAGGAAGATCCACGTTTTGCACAGGCTGTGGAAAACTATGAGGCCGGGCTCAAGGCCATCCAGGAGCGCAAATTCGAGCGGGCCAAGGGGTTGCTGCAGAAGGTAATTGACGGATCTTCGACCGAACTGGCCGACCGCGCCGCCGTCCACCTGAAGCTTTGCCATCAGCAAATGGCGCGCCCCGCCACCGCCTTCAGGACCCCGGAAGAGCATTACGATTTCGCGGTCTCGCTGATGAATCAGGGCAAGTACGACGACGCCCGCACTCACCTGGAGAAGATCCGAAAGCAGCATCCCAAGGCCGACTATGCCCTCTATGGGCTGGCCGTGCTGGACTGCCTGACCAGCAAAGTCGAGGACTCGCTCCGCCACCTGGACGAAGCCATCCGCCTGAACCCGGCGCTGCGCTTCCAGGCGCGCAACGATTCCGACTTTCACAATCTCGCGGACGACCCGCGCTTCACCGAGCTGCTCTACCCGGAGCCGGGGACGGAATTTACTCCTCCGCTGCCGAGATAAGCCCAATGCGGATTCTCTCCCGGCAAGCGAGCGATAATAGACCCGAGCGATATGGTGGCTGAGAACAAGAAGCAGAACGGCTTTGCGCCGAGCGCGCTGCGCGTGGTAGCGATGGGCGGCGGCACCGGCCTTTCCACGCTGCTCAAGGGGCTGAAGCGCTACGTGAAGCCGCCGGGAGAAGCCGCGCCGGCTACAGGAGCGGCCGCGATCGCCCAATTGAGCGCCGTGGTCACCGTCACCGACGACGGCGGTTCCAGCGGCCGGCTGCGGCGTGAGTTCAACATCTTGCCTCCGGGCGACATCCGCAACTGCATCGTGGCGCTGTCGGAGGACGAGGCCTTGCTCTCGCGCCTGTTCCAGTATCGCTTCGCTTCCGGCAAGGGACTGGAAGGCCACAACTTCGGCAACCTGTTCGTGGCGGCGCTGACGGCGGTGACCGGCGACTTCGCGCAGGCCGTGAAGCTCTCTTCAGAAGTGCTGGCCACGCGCGGTCATATCTACCCCGCAACCAACGCCAATGTGGCTCTGGAAGCGCTGATGGCCGATGGCTCGCGGGTGCAGGGCGAAACGCGCATCACCGCCAGCACGGGGCGGATCGTGGACCTGCACATGGTGCCGGCTGATCCCCAGCCGCTGCCGCAGGCGCTGGAGGCCATCGCCCAGGCCGACCTGATCACCATCGGGCCGGGGTCGCTTTTCACCAGCCTCATTCCCAACATGCTGGTGCACGGAGTGCCGGAGGCCATCGCCCGCTCGCGGGCGGTGAAGGTGTTCGTCTGCAACCTGATGACGCAGTCCAACGAAAGCCTTGGTCTCAGCGCCGCCGACCACATCAAAGCCATCTACAAGCACACTGCCGGGCGCCGCATCTTCGATTACGCGCTGCTGAACCGCACGCCGGTCTCCGAAGCGCTCAAAGCCAAGTACGCGCTGGAAGGGGCGGCGCAGATCGTGAACGATCTCGGCGAGATCGAGCAGCTCGGGGTGCGGCCGATCGAAGGCGATTATCTCGACGAAACCGCGGAAGTCGCGCGCCACGCCACCGACCGTGCCGCGCGCGACCTGCTGGCCCTGGCCGCGGGCCGAATCCCGTCAGGGACGCCACGCGGGGAACCATCCCCATCTAACGCCGCACGCCGCGAGCACGTTAAGATAGTCCACTGATGTTGAGGCGTTTAGCGGGCGTGAGCGAACCCGGGGTCCCCGGCACGCGCAGCGTGATGGGGTGGGGAGAGGGAGCCCGCTGCCGAAATCCCGAGCGCAGCGAGGGACCTTGCTCTACGTGACGCTCCGCAAGCGAGTTAAGATAGTCCACTGATGCCGAAGACCAGAAAGCCCCCCAAGGTCAGCACCGAAACCAGACCCAAGTTCGCCATCGCCATCATGGCAGCGGGCAAGGGCATTCGTCTGAAGTCGCGGCACCCCAAGGTGCTGCACCAGGTGGGCGGCAAGCCCATGCTGGCGTATGTGGCGGCGGCGGCCTCGCGGGTGGTGCCGGTGGCCGATGTGTACGCCATCATCGGACACGAGGCGGACCGCGTCCGCGACGCCGTCAGCGGCATGGGCATCAACTTCGTCGTGCAGGAGCCGCAGCGCGGCACCGGCCACGCCCTGATGGTGGCCCGCGAGGCGCTCGCCGGCTACGACCACGTCATCGTGCTCTCCGGCGACGTGCCGCTGCTCTGGTGGCAGACCATCGAAAAGCTGCGCGACTTCCACCTGGCGCAGAAAGCGGCCATGACCATCCTCACCGCCGAGGTCGCCGACCCGCAGGGATACGGACGCATCGTGCGGCGGCGCGCCGCTGGTCCCGAGGTGCGGGCCATCGTGGAAGAAAGCAAGGCCACGCCCGCGGAGCGCGAACTGCGCGAGATCAATTCCGGCATCTACGTCTTCGCGGTCAAGCCGCTCTACCGCTACATCGACCGCCTCGGCACCGACAATCCCCACAAGGAGTATTACCTCACTGACATGGCGGCGCTGCTGGTGAAGCAGGGCGAGCGTGTGGTGGCGAGCGCGGCTACCGATCCGCACGAAGTGCTGGGCAGCAACACCCGCTCCGAGCTGGCGGCGCTGGACGCGCGCTTGCGCGCCTGGAAGTGCGCCGACCTGATGCAGCAGGGCGTCACCATCTACTATCCGCACACCTGCGTGATCGACATGGAGGTGGAGGTCGGCGCGGACACGGTCATCGAGCCCTACGTGCAACTGCTGGGGCGGACCCGCGTCGGCGCCGACTGCCGCTTGCAGTCCTATTCCGTCCTCAGCGATTGCGAACTCGGTGACGGGGTGTGGATCAAGCCGGGATGCGTGCTCGAGACCTCGCGCATACGCTCGCGCGCGCAACTCGGTCCCTACACCCACCTGCGTCCGGGATGCGACATCGGCGAAGAAGTCCACATGGGCAACTTCGTCGAAGCGAAGAAAGCCAAGCTCGGCCGCGGCTCCAAGGCCAACCCCCTCACTTACCTGGGCGATGCCGTACTCGGTGAGAACGTCAACGTGGGCGCCGGCACCATCACCTGCAACTACGACGGCCAGCGCAAGCACCAGACCATCATCGAAGATGGAGCGTTCATCGGCAGCGATGCCACCCTGGTGGCGACGCTGCGCATCGGCAAAAACGCATACGTGGCCGCGGGATCTTCGATCACAGAAGACGTTCCTGCGGAAGCGCTGGGCATCGCCCGCAGCCGCCAGGCGAACAAGGAAGGCTGGGTGAAGGCGCGGGCGGCGGCGGCGAAGAAAACCTAATACTTGTGGTAAGATCGTCTTACCATGGAAACCCGAGTTTCCACCAAGGGCCAGGTTGTTCTGCCGGGGCCGATTCGCCGCAGACTTGGTCTCCGGGCGGGCGACCCGCTCGACGCAAGGGTGCATCGCGGACGCATCGTGTTAACGCCTCGCAGGACCCACCCGCTAAAAGTAAGCATCCTCGCCGATCCGCTCACCGGGCTGCCGGTCCTGAGCGCGGGCCCGCTGGCCCCGCTCTTGAGCAGCGACCAGGTCGAGGAGATCCTTTCGGACTTTCCATGAAGTATCTCCTGGACGTGAATGCGCTGGTCGCCCTGGGATTCCTACAACACGAATTTCACCAGCGGGTCGCTGGCTGGGTGCACGCTCTGGCGTTGAAGGCAGTTCCGCAATTGGCGACTTGCGCGATTACCGAACTCGGTTTCGTCCGGGTCCTCGCCCAGGCGCCGCAGTACGGACTCGCCATTTCACAAGCGCGCAATCTTCTCCTCCGCCTTAAGGCAGCGAACACGCTGAAATTCACATTCATCCCAGACGCCCACGATATCTCGCACCTGCCCGGCTGGGTCAAAGCTCCGAAGCAAGTCACCGATGGCCATTTCGCGCAACTCGCCAAGGCGAACAGCGCGATTCTTGCAACTCTGGATGGCAGAATTCCGGGGGCATTCCTGATTCCGGCTGGGCGGTGAATTTCGCCTCAGCCGCTCTGCGAAGGGCATCGCCCGCAGCCGCCAGGCCAACAAGGAAGGTTGGGTGCGGGAGCGGGCAAAAGCGGCGAAAAAAGAAAGCTGATGTTTCGTGCGGGATCACGTGTCAGGGCCACGACTTCAGTCGTGCCGAAAGATCACCCTCAAGAAATGTCATCCCGAGCGAAGCGCGACCCGAGCTTGTCGAG
>DASQGF010000169.1:0-10339 GCA_035632755.1 Terriglobales bacterium | reverse complement strand
CGTCAGAAAGTGCGTCAGGTCGTAGGTGGCGCGGAAGATGCCGTCCTGCAGGTCATTGATCTGGCGCGCGTTGACGGAGGTGAAGTTGGGTTGGTAGCGCACGAACGAGCCGCGCAGCGTCAGCTTGTGCAGCCGGTACGTGGCCTCCACGCGTCCACCCCAATCCCCCTGCGTGCCGCAGCCCGGCGCCGGTGCCCGAGCGTCAATGGAAGAGCACGGCGTGAAGCAAGGACTGATGGTGGGGTTTGACGGGTCGCACGGTGGCGGCAGCGTGGCTGTGAACGGCCGGCGAATATCGAAATCTGTGAACGAGTACGCATACTCCGCGTCCATACGCAGTCCCCAGGGGAACTGTAGCTTTAGGTCTATGGATCCTACTTTATTATCCGCGGGCTCAGGCGGCGCGCCGATCAGGCAGGCACCCTGGTTGAGCTTAGTCGGATCGCAGGGCGGCGGCAGGGTACCGGTATTGTCCTTGCTGTAGGAGAAGTTGAATCCCAGGGTGGAACGCTTGTTGAAGCGGTATTCCAGGCGGCTGCCCGCCACCGAAGCCAGATAGGGGCGTCCCAAAATGTCGTTCCAGATCGAGCCCCAACGGTCGATAAAAACGCCGCCCACGGTGGTCAGCTTCCAGCTGTCGCCCAGCTTCCACGAGGTATCCAGGCCACGGATGTTCTGGTTAAAGGAGAGCCGCGAGAAGTTGACCAAAGCGTCGCCGATGATGTACTCGTCGCGCGGACCGTAGAGGCGGATGTAGCCCTTCTGCAGGCTGTTGTGCTCAGGATCGATGCTCTTGTCGTCGGTGGCGCGAAACATGGTGAGCACTTGCAGGCGGCGTGTGTCCAGAAAGTGGCGGTCGAGGAAGTAGTTGAATTCCGCCAGGTTGTTCTCGCCCGGGACATAGAACGACTTGGTCTCATCGCCGTTGAGTTGGGTGTAACGGGTCATTAGCCTTACTTCACCCAGTTCCTGGTCCTTGCCGGCGCTGGCGGCGCCGCCCAGCTCGAAAGTCGCAGCACTGGGTTTCTGCGGCTGGTCCGCCGGCTTCGGTGCCTCTTGCAAGGGATTCTGCGGCTGCTGCGGCTGCTGCTGACCGGCATCCGTGGAGGGAGTGGGAGGATTCTGGGCGGCCAACGTGGCCGCCCAGATCAAGCTGCAGCAAAGACCTAGGAGCACTCGCATCCGACACCTGTGGCTCAGGGCCCATCTCGACTGTAATGAGCTCTGTTGACTGGACTTTGGGGGGAGAGTCATTCTGCGAAAGCGCCCGTCAACGGACCCCTTTTGGTACCTCTTTATGCTCTTGCGGAAACGCCGCATCAGGGTACATCAAAGAAGCAGGAAAGCAAGCAAATTCAGCAGCTTGGAAAGCCTCAAAACGTCTGAGAAAACGGGGCTTTGGGGGGCAGTGGAGGTTGAGGCACAAACGCAACGAGGTGGTGCCCGTCCCCGCATGAGGAGGGGTGGGGCAGCCTATTTCTGTCCGGGGGGAGTGCCCGCTCATCTAACCCCGCATGGCCCTTGAGGAATACCAACGCAAGCGGCGCTTCGAGCAGACCCCTGAGCCTCCTCCAAAGGTGGAGAAGGCATTGCAGCATCGCTTCGTGGTGCAGAAACACCGCGCGTCGCGACTGCACTACGACTTCCGCCTGGAAATGGAAGGAGTGCTCAAGTCGTGGGCCGTGCCCAAGGGACCGTCGCTCGACCCCGCCGATAAGCGCCTGGCCATGCAGGTGGAAGATCACCCGGTTTCATATCTCGATTTCGAGGGCATCATCCCGCCCGGCAACTACGGCGCGGGCACGGTGATGGTGTGGGACATCGGGACGTGGGAAGCCGAGGGCAACGCGTCGGAAATGCTGGCGAAGGGCGACCTCAAGTTTCGCCTGCACGGGAAGAAGCTGAAGGGTGGGTTCGTGCTGGCGCGAATGCGCTCACGCCGTCCGGGCAGCAAGGGCACGGAATGGTTGCTCATCAAGCACCGCGACGAGAATGTCGTGCCCGGCTACAACGTCGACGATTACGACTATTCGGCGCTGACCAAGCGCTCGCTCGCCGAGATCGCCTCCGATGCAAGTTCTGCGGAATGGCGGAGCAGCCGCGCCGCGTCCACGACCTCGAAGAACGCATGGCTGGCTGACACGCTCGCGAAAGTTCGGACGAAGAAGCGAACCACAGAGGACACAGAGGTCACTGAGGGGGAGAACAAAACTAACGCAGCTACGCGCTCCCAGGCTTCACCCAGACGGGGGGCGCGGGCCAAGAAAAATGCAAGGAATTCCTCCGTGTCCTCTGTGCCCTCTGTGGTTAAGACGGCCCCGGCGGTTATCAGCAAAACTGCTGGCGCGGTGAAAGAGCCGATGCCGGCCGTCATCCACCCTATGCTGGCGACGCTGGTGGACAAGCCTTTCGACGACGACGAGTGGCTTTTCGAGATCAAGTGGGACGGTTACCGCGCGGTGGCTTTTCTCGACGCTGGCAAGGTCCGCCTGGTCTCGCGCAACCAGAACGACCTTACAGGCGAATACCCCGAGCTGCGCGGCCTTGCGGATTATGTGCGCGCACACACCGCCATCCTCGATGGCGAGGTCGTCGCGCTCGATGAGCAGGGGCGCGCCTCGTTCAGCCTGATGCAGCAGCGCACCGGCTTCCGCGAACCTGCACGGCGCGGCGGTCACAATCCTGCGATCCCCATCCTCTATTACGCCTTCGACCTGCTCTACCTCGATGGCTATTCGCTCTTCCAGGTGGACCTGGAGAAGCGCAAGGAGTTGCTGGCCGGGATCGCAGCCGCGAGCGACATCCTCCGCTACTCCGATCACTATGTCGGCCAGGGCACGGCCCTGTTCCGCGCCGCCGCCGAAAAAGGACTGGAAGGCATAGTCGCCAAGCGCCGCCGCAGTCACTACCTTCAAAAACGCAGCCGTGAGTGGCTGAAGATGAAGATCACCCAGCGCCAGGAGTGCGTGATCGGCGGCTACACCGATCCCAAGGGCAGTCGCGAGCACTTCGGTTCCGTGATCCTGGGGCTCTATGACGACCAGGGACGGCTGATCCACGTCGGCCAGGCCGGCAGCGGCTTCACCCAGGAGACGCACGCCGACATGTGGCAACGGCTGCAGAGACTCAAAACCAGCCGCAGCCCCTTCCATGGCCGAGTGCAGACCGGCCGAGGCATGCACTGGGTGAAGCCGGAACTGGTGGCCCAGATCAAGTTCACGGAGTGGACGCATGAGACCGATGGCGGTGGCCTGAAGATGCGCGCCCCCGTCTATGAAGGACTGCGCTTCGACAAGAACCCGCGCGAGTGCATCTTCGTCGAGCCGCGCTCGGCGCTGAAAGAAGCCAGGAAGGCCGAATCCGGCGACGTCGCGTGACCGCTCTGTTATCCTCTCCCCATGCCTGAAGGCGATATCCACGAGATACACGAACATGCCGAGGAAGCTCGGCGCGACCCCAGCTTGAAGCCCGTCAGTCTCACCATGGCCGTGTTTGCCGTGCTGCTGGCTGCGGTGTCACTGCTTGGTCATCGCACCCACATCGAGGAGGTGCTGGCCCAGGCCAAAGCCAGCGACCAGTGGGCGTACTACCAAGCCAAGGGCATCCGCCGCCACAATTACGAGATCTTCGCGGAACTGATGTCCTCCACCACGTCCAAGGACGAAGCTAGGGCGGAACAAGCCCGCGAGAAGTTTCTTCACCAGGCCGAGCGCTACCGCGATGAGCAGAATGAGATCCAGGCCGAAGCCCGCAAACTTGAGCAGGAAGTCATGGTGGCCGGCCGCAAGGCCAACCGCTTCAACTTGGGCGAGGTGTTTCTGCAGATCGCGCTGGTGGTGACGTCCATCACGCTTCTGACCACAAGCCGCAGCTATTGGGTGATGGGGATACTGTTCGCAACGGTAGGGGTGATCGTCGCCGCGACGGGGTTGTTGGTGCACTGATTGCCGTTCCCGCTTCTGCCGCGCCGCCGTGCTCCTCAGTCGTCGGCCGCGATCCCAGGCGTGCTGTCCTCCCGCGGATCAACCAAGAAGTCGGAAGCTGGCGGAACACTCTCGGATGAACGAATGTCAAACAAAGAATGCAAACCCGTCAGGTCAAGCAGCTCCTGCACAGGCTTCGACGGGATGAGTTGCAGTTTCACTCCGGCGCCGCAAGCCCATTGTTCCAGAAACACCAGAACGCCCAAACCGCGAGCATCAACCCCGCTCACCCTTGTAAGGTCAAGCACCACAACACGCTTGTTCTTTAGAGAAATGACGGTGTTATAGAGAGTCCAAGCCTCTTCGCCCGCAACGATCCTGCCTGAGCAACACAAGACGGCTACGTTTCCAGAATTCTCGATCGTCACACCCAACATGAAAACCCCCAGAAGTTCGATACGTGACGGTGATGGTGAACGTTTCAGTCTCGGCGCGGTCTGCTCATTTGATGTTATTAGACGTTCGAGGCCACAAAGAGTTTAGGGAACCGGGCACAATAGATGTACACAGGTTCTTTGAAGGGGCGTGCCTTTCAGGCGTGCCGTACAGGGCTCGGATTGATTGTCATCCTGAGCGACGCTCGACCGCGCTTGCGAAGGGAGGGCGAGCGAAGGATCTTGGTTCTTGGTTGACGACAATCAAACCCAAGATCCCTCGACTCGCTCGGGATGACAATTTTGGGAGAGCGATATTTTTGGCGCGGCTGCCTGAACCTGAAACGTGAAGCCCTGAAACGTTATTTCACGTCCTTCATCGCCAGCAGCGTGCCGTAATCGCGCCCGGAAGGCTCAGTCGCCCGCGCCACCACTCCGGCGAAGGCATCGCGGAACTCGGGATAGCGGCCAACGATGGCCCGGATCACCGCCATGTTGTCATCGAACGTCTGCTGGGTGTTGGAGACGTCGGGCATGTGGTATTTCACCAGCAGATCCAGGTCATTGCCCACCGGCAGAGCGGAGAGGTGAATCAATTGGTAGGTGCGGCCGCCGCCGGCCCCGAGCGCCAGGGGATGATCGCTGGTGGGCAGGTCGGAGGGGCGCACGCTCTGCATCTCATCGCTGAGTTTGTCCAGCCGGGGCGTGCTTATGAAGTCCACCGGCGCGGTGAGGTCCCATGCCGTCAGATAGTAGAACCAGGCATTGTGATTGGCGCCCTTTGCCTTGTGTTCCCGCGCCCTGGTCAGGAACCATTGGCCATCGTGGCCGCCGACCTCCGCCGGCTTGCTGTAGTAGCCCGCAAGCTTCCACGCCCCACCCTCCTGCTTCAGCACCGTGGTGAGCGCGTACTTCCCGCTGGGCGTGCCGATGTCCTGAATGACCAAACCGTAGCGGCCGGGAGGCAGGTTGTTGATGGCAAAACTGGCCCAACCCGGAGTCGCCCACACGCCGCACAGGAACTCGGCGCGCGCGATGGGCGCGGCGCCGGAAGCCTCCAGCAGATACGAAGCGCGCACCGTCGCCTGGGCCCCGGCGTAGATCGGCCGCTGATCGACCACCACCGCCTCAATATTGCCGAAGTTCGAAGCTAGGCTGGCGATGGCCGACTGCTTGAGGTCGAAAACGTCTCCCTTCGAAGCGTAATCGAAGAACTGGCGGGCGGTGCGCTCCAGGGCCGAGCGCGTGGCCTCATCCATCTCCGAGGCGGACGAGCAGGTCTCCGCCACGGCCCGGGGCAGCGCCAGCCCGAGCAGCAGGAACACCATCAACACCAGGGACTTGTGGGTGCGGTACATGGCCATCTCGTTCAATGTAAAGCTACTATGAATTTAGATGTTCAAGGGTTGACTTCCGATGTCAGTATTGTCCTTCGGTGTGGCCAATGGCAGGGGGCCCTGGGTTACAATCAAGGCACAGATCGTGTTTCCGTTGGCGTGGTTGGGATGATCCTTTTGGGGCGCAAAGTAGCTGTTATCGCAGCTTCGCTGTTCTTTCTCCTGCCGTGTGGCGCGGCGGGGCAAACGCCGGCCGCCCGGGTGCCGGGTGCTTCGGCGGCTCCGCCAGCACCCAGGCCAGCCCATGCTCGGGTACGGAAGGGCGTCCCACCTCAGCTATCTCCCGCACCGGCGCCGGAAACGCCGCCGCCTGTGCCGCTTACTCCCGAACAGATGCCCCCCGTGCCGCCGCAGGTGACCTACCGCAACGGTCTGCTAACCATCGTGGCCACCAACTCCACGCTCGACGATATCCTGCATGCGGTGTCGGTGCGCACCGGTGCCACCGTGGATGCGCCCGCCCAACTCACCGGCGAACGGGTGGCCGCGCGCATCGGTCCGGGTAACCCACGCGAGGTGCTTTCCGACCTGCTGCGTGGTCCGCGCTTCGATTACATCCTGCTTGGGTCGGACGGCGATCCCAATGGGGTGCGCAGCATCATCCTGACCCCGAACCGATCCTCGCCCCCTGCCAGCGCGGCCGTGGCGCAGGTTCAGCCGCGGGCGCGTCCGGTGACGCCTCCACAGGAAGAGATGGAGGAGGAAGTCGGGGAAGACCAGCAAATCCCGCCCGAACCGGAGCCTGCGCCGCCCGTCCGGCAAGGCCCGAGGCAGCGGCCGTTCATGCCGCAACAACCGCCGGATCAGATTGGCGGGCAACCCGGCACCTCCCCGGAGGGTCAGCAGCAGCCGCAGGTCAAGACTCCGGAGCAGTTGCTGCAAGAACTCCGCAGGATGCAGCAGCAGCAACAGAACGAGCCGCAGCGCTAATCATTCACAACAAGAAAGTGCGATCGCCGCATGCTGCCGATCGCCGGGATGGCTACTGCTGAAGCGTGGCTTCCTGGGTGATGAGCGCGGGCGCCGGCTCTTCCACCTGGCTAGGCTGACGGGTGAAGATGTGGAAGAATCCCTGGATGGCAATGTAGGCCGAAAAAATCCCCAGGCAAACCGAACAAACCACCGTTAGAAAGAGTGTCGATGAAACTATGATCGTTCTCACCTTGGCCCCGTCCTTCTTGAGAAGCTGCGCTGCCCTGACTTGGATATCGTGCTACCACCTTAACTTGCCGCCCGCATCCGGCTGAAGATGCCGGTCGGCCAGTGGCCGACAGCCGCAGCACTCTTGGGCGAATCGTACTGGCGGCGGTGTTCACTTTTTCTTCTCCGCATTCCAGATCGTCCTGGAAATTGCTCTCCCGCAGAACGGGCAATAGTTGATGGGATACACGTTCGGCCGGTCGTCGGGCGAGCGCACCGCGTAGTCGGAATCCACCTCGTTCAGGATCCGTCCATGCATCTGCTGCTTGGGTGCGTGCACGACCGCCTCGCCCTCCACCGCCGTCTGCAACATGTCGCAACAGTGCTCGGTCATGGAACTGCTCACCTTAACTCGCGTTGACGCCTCCCGAGGTTAACAACTAAGATACGGAGTACATTTGTGTCCTGCCGCCGCTGAAACTTCTAGGGGGATTGCCCTGAATTCGGGGCTCCCGGCACGCCTGCAGTTGGTTTGCTGGGGTGAAAGTTTTGGGCAAAGGGCAACGCAGTTCATTCTTCGATGGCCATTAATAAGATCACGGTTCACGGGGCACGCCAGCACAATCTCAAAAACATCCACGTGGAGATCCCCCGCAACACCCTGACCGTGATCACCGGTCTGAGCGGCTCGGGCAAGTCGTCGCTCGCCTTCGACACCATTTACGCCGAAGGCCAGCGCCGCTACGTGGAGACGCTCTCCGCATACGCGCGCCAGTTCCTCGACCAGATGGAGCGCCCGGACGTGGATTCCATCGACGGTCTCAGCCCCGCCATCTCCATCGAGCAGCGGACCACCTCGCGCAGCCCGCGCTCCACCGTGGGGACCATCACCGAGATCTACGATTATCTGCGCCTGCTCTATTCCTCGATCGGCACTCCGCACTGCCCCAACTGCGGGCGCGAGATCACACGCCAGTCCGCCGGGCAGATCGTGCAGCGCGTGATGTCGCTGAAGCCCGAAGACCGGGTGATGATCCTCGCCCCCATCGTGCGCGGGCGCAAAGGCGAGTTCAAGAAGGAGATGGAGAAGCTCGTCCAGCAGGGGTTCGTGCGCGCGCGTATCGACGGCGAATTGCGCAGCATGGAGGAAGACATCCGGCTGGACAAGCGCAAGAATCACACCATCGAAGTGGTTGTGGACCGGCTGCTGGTCAAACCCGGCATCGAGCGGCGGCTGGAGAATTCGGTGGCAACCGCCATGAAGCTCGCCGGAGGCCTGGTGCTGGTGGCGGTAGTAGGCGGCGAAGAGCGCCTGTACTCGGAGAAGATGGCCTGCACCGAGTGCGGCATCAACGTGCCCACGCTGGAGCCGCGTTCGTTTTCCTTCAACAGCGTGTATGGCGCCTGCCCGGAGTGCTACGGGCTGGGCAGCCGCTTCGACTTCGATCCCGCCAAGTTGATCGTGGACTGGTCGAAGCCGCTGCTGGAAGGCGGACTGGGGCCCGGCTCCGGCTCGACCTACCTGCAACGCATGCTCGACATCGCGGCTGAGGCTTACGGTTTCGACCTGCGCACGCCGTTCGAGAAGCTGCCCGCGAAAACGCAGAGTCTGATCCTCTACGGGCCAGACAAGGGCGAGCCGAAGCGCGCCGGATGGCAAGGCGTGCTCGCCTTCCTCAAACAGAACCTGGAAGACTCTTCATCCGAAAGCTACCGCGAGTGGCTGCTGGAGTACATGTCGGCGACGGAATGCGTGGCGTGCCAGGGCCAGCGCCTCCGCCCGGAGAGCTTGGCGGTGAAAGTCAGCGGCCGGTCGATCGCCGAATTCACCGCGTTGCCGGTATCGCGGGCCATCGAAGCGGCGCGCGCCATCCGCCTGGGCCAGCGCGAGCAGCAGATCGCCGGGCGCATCCTGGGCGAGATCATCGAGCGCTTGCAGTTCCTGAATGCCGTGGGCCTGAGCTACATCTCGCTCGATCGCTCTGCGGCCACGCTTTCCGGCGGTGAAGGACAGCGCATACGCCTCGCGACACAGATCGGTTCGCGGCTGCGCGGCGTGCTCTACGTGCTCGATGAGCCGTCGATCGGCCTGCATCATCGCGACAACAACCGTTTGCTGGCTGCGCTCGAAGCGCTGCGCGACCTGGGCAACACCGTGCTGGTGGTCGAACACGACGAAGAGACCATCCGCCGCGCCGATTACGTCATCGACCTAGGCCCGGGCGCGGGGCGCCACGGCGGCGCTGTCGTAGCCGCAGGCAGTCCGGACGAGATCGTGCACGCTCCCGAATCGCTCACCGGCAGGTACATGTCCGGCGAGATGCAGATCGCAATGCGCGCCCAGCGCCGCAAGCCCAATGGTCATGCCTTGGCCGTCGTGGGCGCGCGCCAGAACAACCTGAAGAACATTGACGCCGGCTTCCCGCTGGGAGTGATGACCGTGGTCACCGGCGTATCGGGCTCAGGGAAATCCACGCTGGTGAACGACATCCTGTATCGTGCCCTGGCGCGCCAGCTCTACCGCTCACGCGAAGATCCCGGCGAGCACAAGTCCATCACCGGCGCCGAGCTCATTGACAAGGTGATCCGCATCGACCAGTCGCCCATCGGTCGCACCCCGCGCTCCAACCCTGCCACCTATACCGGCGTGTTCACCCAGATCCGCGAGCTCTACGCCATGCTGCCGGAGTCGCGCGAACGCGGCTACAAGGCGGGGCGCTTCTCGTTCAACGTTCCCGGCGGACGCTGCGAAGCCTGCCAGGGCGAAGGCCAGAAGCGCATCGAGATGAACTTCCTACCCGACGTGTACGTGCTCTGCGACATTTGCGGCGGCAAGCGCTACAACCACGAGACGCTGACGGTCAAGTTCAAAGGCTATTCCATCGCCGACCTGCTGGAGACTCCCGTTGCCGACGTGCTGCCCGTGCTGGAGAACATCCCGCAGGTGCGGCAGAAGCTGCAGACGCTGGTGGATGTAGGCCTGGGCTATATCCAGCTCGGGCAGTCCTCGACCACGCTTTCAGGCGGCGAAGCCCAGCGCATCAAGCTGGCGCGCGAACTCTCCAAGCGCCAGACCGGACGCACCCTCTATCTGCTCGACGAGCCCACCACCGGGCTGCACTTCGACGACGTGAAGAAACTGCTGGACGTGCTCCACCGGCTCACCGATCTGGGCAACACGGTGATCATCATCGAGCACAACCTGGACGTGATCCGCAACGCCGACTGGATCCTCGACCTCGGGCCGGAAGGCGGCGAGGAGGGCGGACGCATCGTGGCTCAGGGCACGCCTGAGCAGGTAATGCGCTGCCGGAAGTCTTACACCGGACAGGCCCTGGCCGAGTACTTTGCCAGTGGCGCGCACCGGCGCGAGCCCGCGACCGTGGTCTGAGCGCACCTAGCGCGTTGCAATTTACAAATTACCAATTACCAATTACAAATTCTC
>DASQGF010000168.1:0-62135 GCA_035632755.1 Terriglobales bacterium | reverse complement strand
TCCCAGGGCAACTCGACTACGTCGGCGGTCATACCATCTTCGGAGTGCACGGCGCGGATGGCACAGGTGTAGGCGTAGGTGCGCGCGTCGCCCATCACGCCCACCGACATCACCGGGAGCAGCACGGCGAACGATTGCCAGATCTTGGTGTACAGCCCGGCGCGTTTGATCTCGCCGACCACGATGTCGTCGGCCTCGCGCAGCAGCTCCAGGCGCTCGCGCGTGACCTCGCCCAGGATGCGCACCGCCAGACCCGGCCCCGGGAACGGCTGCCGCTGCAGGATTTCCTCCGGCATTCCGAGGTCGCGACCGATGCGCCGCACTTCGTCCTTGAACAGGTCTTTCAGCGGCTCGATGAGCTTGAGCTTCATTTCCTCGGGCAGCCCGCCGACGTTGTGGTGGCTCTTGATCGTCTGCGAGGGGCCGCGCACGGAGCGCGACTCGATCACGTCGGGATAGAGCGTGCCCTGCACCAGCCACTCCACGTGCCCCTGCTCCTGCGCGATGCGGTGCGCTTCCTCGTCGAAGACGGCGATGAACTCGTTGCCGATGATCTTGCGCTTCCGCTCCGGGTCGGTGACACCCGCGAGTTTCGCAAGGAAGCGCTCGGTCGCGTCCACCGCCAGCAGGTTCAGGCCGAGCTTGTCGCGGAGGGTCTGCTGAACTTTTTCGAACTCGTTCTTGCGCAGCACGCCGTTGTTGACGAAGACGCAAGTGAGACGGTCGCCGATGGCGCGATGCACGAGCGTGGCTGCAACCGAGGAATCCACGCCGCCGGAGAGGGCGCAGATGGCGCAGCCGTTGCCCACCGTTCGGCGGATGGAGGCTACGGTCTCGTCGATGAAGTGCTGGTTCGTCCACTCCGGCCGCGCGTGGCAGATGCCGAAGATGAAGTTCTTCAGGATCTCCGTCCCCTGGCGGGTGTGGTGCACTTCGGGATGGAACTGCACCGCGTACAGGTTGCGCTTGGGGTTTTCGATGGCGGCGACGGCGGCGTTCTGCGTCCGAGCCACCAGCTTGAAGCCGGGCGGAAGCTCGAGCGCCTCGTCGCCGTGCGACATCCAGACCGACATCTCGGCCGGCAGCTCCTGGAACAAGCGCGACCCGTTCAGCACCTGGACCGTCGCGTGGCCGTACTCGCGCTTCTCCGCGGCGCGGACTTTGCCGCCGAGCTTGTGTGCCATGAGCTGCAGCCCGTAGCAGATGCCGAGCACCGGCATGCCGAGCGCGAAGACGCGATCGTCGGTCGTGGGCGCGTCCTGGTCGTACACCGACGACGGCCCGCCGGAGAGCACGATGCCCACCGGC
Source organism: Terriglobales bacterium (assembly GCA_035632755.1). Lineage (GTDB taxonomy): Bacteria > Acidobacteriota > Terriglobia > Terriglobales > Acidobacteriaceae > JAHFUA01. Next base: position 60,827 of record DASQGF010000168.1, on the reverse strand, counting down.
GAATAGCTGCGGATCTCCTCCACCGAAGCGGTGCACGGCAGGACTACCGAGAAGACTTTCTGTTCGCGGATGCGGCGCGCGATGAGCTGGGAATACTGCGCGCCGAAGTCGAGGACAACGATGGATTGCGCTTCCATAAATAAAGATGCCAGAACCTGAGGACAGTGTAAAGGGAGAAGGCTGCCGTTAGCCACTAGCTCTAGCTGGTAGCCCCTTCCGGGCTGGGCAATCCCGGCTCGGATACGGGTGGCAGTTCGGGCACTGGCAGTGGCTCCGGCGCAGGTGGTGGAGATTCCGGCGCGACGGCTACGGGCGGCGGCATGCGGTCGCTCTCGTCCAGTGTGACGTAGGCAGCCAGACGCGCGATGTACAGGAAATCCACGGCTGCGAAGTACGCCAACGTGATCACAGCCAGCAAGAACAGCGTGACCACAGGCGGCACTTTTCCAGCGAGAGACAACGCCAGCAGGCAGACCACGGTGCAGAAAGCGAAAAGCACGCCGTGGATTGTGCCGAAAACGGCTCCGGCGCCTGCAAATCTCCCGGGGTGGCGGCGGAAAAGGCCGACGGCTTCGCTGATGGCGGAGAAGGTGTGGTGACCGTCGCGAGCAGCGGGGATCGCTCCCAAGTAAAGAAACCAGTTCACGCGCGAGCGCACCATGGCGACTGCCGTACCGAGCACGACGAAGATAACCAGAAAGATGCCCCCACGAACATCGGCAGCGCCAGAAGCGGCACGGCCGGCAAGGATGGCCGCGCCAAGGTATCCGACCAGCGAAGCCAACGTCACGCTGGCGCGCAGGAGATTCAGCCCGAACTGAGGTCCCAGCGCCACGGTGCTCTCGCGGCGAAGAAGCGCCTTCAGGGTGGCGGCGCGCCCGATCGTCGCCGCCGCAACCCACAGCACGAAGATCGCCGGCAGCACGATAGCTGCGGCCCTTACCAGGCGCGGACCGCCGTGCAGGATATGGCCAACGGCATCGGCGATCAGCCAGCGCGGGTGGCCGCGCAGCGCCAGAAGTTCGAGATTGGTGACGCGGAGCGTGTCCAGATAGGCACCGAACGAAGCGGCCGCGAGCGCCAGTGCCGCCAGGCCAAAGGTCCATCGCCAGACGATCTCGGCCACTACGATCGCCGGCTCGCGGAACGCCCGGCGGAACCCTTCGCTGATGGGAGACTCGGAAGCCATGCATTCAATCCGTGAGAATCTGTGGCGTCTTTCCCTTACCGCACTACGATGTTGACTAGCTTGCCCGGCACCACGATGGCCTTCACCACCTGCTTGCCGTCGAGCGTGGCCTGGACCTTGGGAGCGGCGAGCGCCAGCCGCCGGACCTGTTCTTCCGAAGAATCGGCCGGAACGAAGAGCCGGTCGCGAATCTTGCCGTTGATCTGCACCACGATCTCGATCTCGTCTTCCTTGGCCAGCGCGGGATCGTACCTCGGCCAGGGCGCGCGCAGCAGGTTCGACGTCTCGCCCAGCCTCTCCCAGAGCTCGTGGGCAAGATAGGGCGCAAACGGGTGCAACATCAGCACGAAATTCCGCTGCAAGGCCTTCAACGCGCTCCCGCTGAGAAAAGCACGCTTCTCAATCGCAACTGTGTCTTTCGTGTCGCCGCCGGAGCGCTCCTCCAAGACAAGATTCAGCAGTTCCATCAGGGCAGCAATGGAAGTATTGAAATGCCAGCGGCCGTCGAAATCCTCCGTGACGCGGCAGATGGTCTGGTGCAGTTTGCGCAGAACCCTTCGATCTGCGGCCTGCGGCTCAGCCGGAGATTCATGCGTCGCGGCAAAAAACCGGTGTACGCGGGAGAGAAAGCGACTGATGCCGTCGAGTCCGGCGTCCTGCCAGTCGAGCTCGCGATCAGGCGAGGTCGCGAACAGCGTGTACATGCGCGTGGCGTCCGCCCCGTAACGCGTGATCATGTCATCGGGAATGACCAGGTTGCCAAGACTCTTCGACATCTTGGCGCCATCTTTGATGATCATGCCCTGGGTGAACAGGCGTGCAACCGGCTCCGAGTTGGCGATCAGACCCAGGTCGCGCATGACCTTCGTCCAGAAGCGCGAATAGATGAGGTGCAGAATGGCGTGCTCGACCCCGCCGATGTACTGGTCGATCTCGAACCAGTAGGCGATGGTCTTGCGGTCCACGGGTGCGGTGGCGACGGTCGGGTCGGTATAGCGATAAAAGTACCAGGACGAATCCACGAAGGTGTCCATGGTATCGGTCTCGCGGCGCGCCGGGCCGCCGCACGCCGGACATGTCGTGTTCACCCATTCCTCGACCTTGCTCAGCGGCGAACCGCCGGTCAAGGTGATGTCCACGTTTTCCGGGAGCACGACGGGCAAGTCTTTCTCCGGCACGGGCACGATGCCACAGTGGTCGCAGTACAGCACGGGGATGGGCGTGCCCCAGTAGCGCTGGCGCGAGATGCCCCAATCTTTCAAACGATACGTGACCGCAGCCTTGCCGAAGCCGCCGCGCTCGGCGTCCTGCGCCATGCGCTGCATGGCCTCTTCGCATGAGAGCTCGTTGTAGGGGCCGGAATTGATCAAGAGGCTATCGGTGGTGGTGAAGGGCAGCACTGGCGTCTCTTCTTGGCCAGCTTCGGGCGGTTCGCCCTCGCGCCGCGGCAGGATGACCACACGGATCTCCAGCCCATACTTCTTCGCGAATTCGTAGTCGCGCTCGTCATGCGCTGGCACGGACATGATGGCGCCCGTGCCGTAATCCATCAGGATGTAATTGGCCACCCAGATGGGCAGCTTCTCGCCGTTGAAGGGATTGATGGCGTAGCGCCCGGTAAAGACACCGTGCTTCTCGATCTCGCCGACATCCCCGGCTTCCTTGGCGCGGCGCTGCTCGGCCATCAACTCGTCCACCTTGGCGCGCAGCTCGGAATCGTTGCCCACCAAGTCGGCGACCACGGGATGCTCGGGGGCAAGCTGCACCGAGGTGGCGCCGAAGATGGTGTCCACACGCGTGGTAAACACGGGGATTTTGTCACCCGCCGGGCCGGCGGGGCCGTCGAGCTTGAAGTCCACCAGCGCGCCTTCGCTGCGGCCGATCCAGTTGCGCTGCATGGTGCGGACCTTTTCCGGCCAGCCGGGAAGGCGATCGAGATCGTCGAGCAGTTCCTGGGCGTAATCGGTGATCCGCAGAAACCATTGCTCCAACTCGCGCTGCTGGACGGGAGTCTCGGTATGACGCCAGCAGCAGCCGTCCACCACCTGCTCGTTGGCGAGCACGGTGGCGCACTCCGGACACCAGTTCACGCGGCTCTTCTTGCGGTAGGCCAGCCCGCGCTCGTACATCTTGAGGAAAAACCACTGGTTCCAGCGATAGTACTCGGGCAGGCAGGTGGTGACTTCCTTCGACCAGTCATAGGCGAAGCCCAGCCGCGTCATCTGCACCTTCATGTGCGCGATGTTGGAGAGCGTCCACTGCCGGGGCGGCGTGTTGTTCTTGATGGCGGCGTTCTCGGCGGGCAGGCCGAAGGCGTCCCAGCCCATGGGATGCAAGACGTTGTAGCCCTTCATCCACATGTGGCGCGCCAGCGCGTCGCCGATGGAGTAGTTGCGCACGTGCCCCATGTGCAGCGCGCCCGAGGGATAGGGCAGCATCTCGAGGACATAGTATTTCGGGCGCGGCGAGTCGAAGGGTTCAGCGCGGAAGAGTTCCGGCTGCTGCTGCCAGCGGGCGGACCATTTCTCCTCGATGCGCTGCGGATCGTAGCGCTCGTCGCGAGGTTCGGCGGCCGTTGAGGTTTGGCGTTCAGGCATGATGTCCAAAGATATCCACTCAGTCCCTTGATTTTACACGGATGGGCGACACACCCTGGTAGGACGCAGCAGGGCTGTAAGGGCTGTCCAAATTGCCCGCGGACTTGCAAGCAATCCCCCAGGGCGGTGTCATCCTGAGCTTGCGACCGCGTGGTTTCCTGTTTGCGGCCCTGTTTCTGGGCCGCGCGGTCGCAAGCGAAGGATCTCGACACTGCCATTCCTCACGCCGAACGTTTGCTGAGCCTCCTCTGCCAGTATGGACTGGCATAAAAATTGCGCAGATCCTTCGCTCGCCCTCACCTCGCGTGTGCTCGGCTCGGGCGGCTCAGGATGACACTCCGGGACGAAAATCTAGTTTGGACAAGCCTGCAGCATGCTGCGTCTCTAGAGAGATTTGTGACGCCGAGACTGGCTGTTTCCCACCAGCCGCTTCAATGCATCGACATTCCACCGATCATCTCCCGGCCTGTCAATCGGCGTCTCGGCGATGAAGGCGGCGTGCGCCAGGCGAAGATCATTCAACAGGCGCTTGAAGGTCGCCGTGCCGATTGTGCCCTGGCCGATGTGCTGATGGCGGTCGAGCTTCGAGCCGAAGGCGGCTTTGGCGTCGTTGCAATGCCAAATTGGGACATTCTTGAGGCCAATGGTCTCATCGATCTGCCGCAGCGTCGCCTCGTAGCCCGTTGGGGTGACAATGTCGTAGCCGGCCACGTGGATGTGGCAGGTATCCATGCATGCGGCCACGGGGATGAATTCGCGCAGCACGCCCACTAGCGCCGCTACCTGCTCGAAACTCGCGCCCAGCGAGTACTCGGCGCCGGCCGTGTTCTCGACCAGCACGGTCAGTCCGCCCTTGGACAGGTCGAGACCCGCGGCGCCCTCACGGATGGCATACGCAGCTCGCGCCAGTCCTTCTTCGCGGCTCGCGCCGCGGAACGATCCCGGATGGACAACGAGGTACTCGGCGCTGAGCGCCAGCGCACGTTCGACTTCCCCGCGGAACGCCGCGATGGTCTTGGCGTAGAACTCGGGATTGCCGCCGGCCAGGTTCAGCAGGTAGCTGGCGTGGATGACCAGTGGCCTGAGGTCGTACTTCTCGCGCAGGCGGCGCATTTCCGCGCACTGCTTTGGGCCGAGTTCGTACGGCTTCCATTGACGAGGGCTCGAGGAAAAAATCTGGAAGGTGCTGCAGCCCAGGCGCCAGGCGCGTTCGGCGGCATTCTCGACACCGCCGGCAGTTGAGGTGTGGATGCCAATGCGGCGGGGGGTCCGGCGCGGCGGCCGCTTCGGCGGCGGCAGGTTCAGGATGTCCTGTTCGCGAGCCATGGGAATGGGCATAAAAACAGTGACCAGCGGTCAGTGGTCAGTGGCCAGTATATTCGGTGCGCACGAACGACATGTGCGCGAGAACCCAACGTTTTCGCCGTCCTCTGCGGTACACTATGGAGTTTCTCAGAGGTCATCCATGCTAGTCGTCATGCAAGCGCACGCCACCGAAGAACAGGTGCGTGCGGTCTGCGAAAAGATCGAAGCGGCGGGATACCGCGCACACGCCATCCCCGGGGCGCAGCGCACCGCCATCGGCATCACCGGAAACCGCGGCGAGGTGGAGATCGGCCTGGATGAAATGCCGGGCGTGGCCGAGGTCATCCGCGTCAGCAAACCCTACAAGCTGGTGAGTCGCGACGTGAAGGAGGAGAACACCGTCGTTCGCTTCCCGGGCAGCGCCGCGACCATGGGCGGGCCGGAGCTGGCGATCATCGCCGGACCGTGCGCCGTAGAGAGCCGCGAGCAGACATTCGCCATCGCCGAGCGCGTGCATCGCGCCGGGGCGCAGTTCTTCCGCGGCGGCGCATACAAACCGCGTACCTCGCCTTACTCATTCCAGGGACTGGGCGAGGAGGGCCTGCGGATCCTGGCGGACGTGCGCGAGCGCTGGGGCCTGCGCATCGTCACCGAGGCCATCGACAACGAATCGCTGGAGCTGGTGGAAGAGTACGCCGACGTCATCCAGATCGGCGCTCGCAACATGCAGAACTTCTCGCTGCTGAAGCGCGCCGGGCGGTCGAAGAAACCGGTGCTGCTGAAGCGCGGCATGGCGGCCACCCTGGAAGAGTTTCTCATGGCGGCCGAGTACGTGATGTGCGAGGGCAACTACAACGTGATCCTGTGCGAGCGCGGGGTGCGCACCTTCGCCGACCACACCCGCAACACGCTGGACCTGAGCGTGGTGCCGGCGGTGCATCGCCTGAGCCATTTGCCCATCCTGGTGGACCCCAGCCACGGCACCGGCAAGCGCAACAAAGTGACCCCGCTTTCGCGGGCGGCGGTGGCGGTGGGCTCGGACGGCCTGATCGTCGAAGTCCACAACGATCCCGACCGCGCGCTCTCCGACGGCATGCAGTCGCTCTATCCCGACCAATTCGACGAATTGATGTCGGAAGTGCGGCAGATCGCCGCCGTGGTGCGCCGCGAACTGCCACCCCAGCCCGCGCAAAACCGGCGCGCGCTGGGGACCCCGGATGCGCCCGCAACCGCAGCCGCGCGCTAGACGTTGAGTCTCGGAAAGCAGATCGCCACCGCCCTCGCGGGCCTGTCCTTGCTTGCGCTCGGCGGCTGCCACAGCCAGCCGGTTCCCGACCTGCGCCAGTATGCCTACGTCACCAACGGTAGGAGCAACAGCGTCAGCGTCATCGACCTTTACAGCTTTCGCGCCATCCAGACCATTCCCGTCGGACGCAATCCCACCGGCGTCACCGCCAGCCCGGCGCGCAACCAGGTCTACGTCGTCAACACGGATTCGAACAACGTCAGCGTGATCGACGCCGAGCGCAACCTGGTGGTGGCGACCATCGGCGTGCAGCGCACGCCCTACTTTATCGATGTGTCGGCGGACGGCAAGCGCGGCTACGTGGCCAATTCCGGCTCGGCCAATGTGTCGGTGCTCGACCTGGAAACGCGGCGCGTGCTGGCGACGGTGGGCGTGGGCGGAGCGCCGGGCGTGGCGCGCGTCTCGCCGGATGGCAGGACGGTGGTCGTCTCCAACCGCGGCGGCGATTCGGTCTCGCTCATCGACACGGACGGCAACCAGGTCCACAGCACAGTCGCCGTTTGCCACCAGCCGGGAGATGTCGCCATCCTGCCGGATTCCAGCAAAGCTTTCGTGGCCTGCAGCGGCTCGGACCAGGTGGCGGCCGTAGATCTGCGCTCCGGGAGCCTGCTCACCTTGCTCGACGTCGGCAAGACGCCGGCCAGCCTGGCGCTCAAACCCGATGGCGGCGAACTGTTTGTGTGCAACTTCGATTCCGACAGCGTCTCCGTCATCGAGACCTCGACCAACGAGGTCGGCAGCACATTCCTGATCGGGACGCGCCCCTCGCACGCAGTCGTCAGCAGCGATAATTCCCTGCTCTACGTGAGCAACTTCGGGGCCGACGCGGTGGCGGTTTACAGCATCGATACCGGCAGGCTGGTGGCCTCGGTGATGGTGGGCAGCCGTCCCGATACGCTGGCACTGAGTCCCAACCAGCACTTCCTGCTGGTCACCGACACGCTCGCCGGCGACGTAGCCGTGATCCTGAAGCGTGATAAGACCACCAAGACCAACCCCGCTCCCTTCGCGCTGCATACCCTGGTCCCGGTCGGCATCCAGCCCAACCAGATCGCCGTGAAGGCCTTTATCGCTCAGGAACCGACGCCCTGACGCGAGTGCTACGCGGTTTTGCCTCTGCTATTCTGAGCCCGCATGCAGATCCAGCAGCAGGTCCAGCTCGCCCCGCTGACCACCTTCAAGGTCGGCGGGCCGGCGCGCTATTTCGTGGAAGCACGCAGTGAGGAGGACGTGCGCACGGCCGTCGCAGAAGCGCAGACGCGTGGATGGCCACTGTTCGTGCTGGGCGGCGGCAGCAACCTCGTCATCTCCGACGCGGGCTGGCCGGGCCTGGTGCTGAAGATCGCGCTGACCGGGATCTCGCAGCGGCGCGACGGCGCGCGCATGATGTTCGAAGCCGCCGCGGGCGAAGACTGGGACGGCTTCGTCGCGCACGCGGTCGCACGCGGTTGCGCGGGAATCGAGTGCCTGAGCGGTATCCCGGGGACGGTCGGGGGCACGCCAGTACAGAACGTCGGTGCCTACGGGCAGGAGGTCGCCGACACCATCACCAGCGTGCGCGTGCTCGACACGACGAGCGGCGACTTCCGCGAGTTGGAGAATGCCGACTCCGGCTTCGCCTACCGCACCAGCATCTTCAACACGCGGGAGCGCGGGCGCTACATCGTGTTGCGATTGACGTTCGTGCTCGCGCCCGGAGGCGCTGCGCGCATCGAATACGCCGACTTGAAACGCCACTTCGCCGGCCGCAGCCGCCCGCCGACGCTGGCCGAGACGCGCGAGGCAGTGCGCGCGATCCGCCTCAGCAAGGCCATGTTGATCGTTCCCGGCGACGACGACTGCCGCAGTGCAGGATCGTTCTTCAAGAACCCGGTTCTCACGCATGAGGCATTCGAACGACTGCAAGCCCGCGTGGACCCCGTCCCCAACTTCCCTGCGAAAGATGGCATGGTCAAGGTGGCGGCCGCGTGGCTGGTGGAGCATGCGGGCTTCGCCAAGGGTCTGGAGCGCGGTCCGGTGGGTATTTCGCGCAGGCACGCGCTGGCCATCGTCAACCGCGGCGGCGCCACCGCCGCCGACATCGTCGCGTTGAAAAACGAGATTCAGCAGGGCGTACTCGACGAGTTCGGCATCCAACTCCAGCCCGAGCCCGTGTTCGTTGGCTTCGACCAATTGAACCTGGTGGCGGCGAATGCAGCGGAAGAATGGCCTTGAGTTGTCCTTCTCTACCGCGATTACCTTCCAAGCCGACATCGTCCATTTGTGGTAGTTTTGTGCCTCAACTGAGTTGGAGGATGCAATGTGCATCGTTTGTGAACACGAGCTTTATGAGGAGCACCGCAACGGCGAAGCTGGGCCGTTTGATCCTTGTCCGCAGTGTGGGAAATTTCCCAGCAACCAGGGCCAGCCCTGCTATCACTGTTTCGCTGTAGGAAACACCATAGATGAGTGCGCCGAGTGTTCAGGCAAGCAATGGAGCCAGGAGTTTCTCAGCGCTAAGGCGGAGATTGAAAACAATGCCCCGACATCCACACAGTGAGGGACTCCTGACGATAGTAAAATGCTGAGCTGCTTCCACCCTAACCCAGCAGAATAGATCTCTGGCTACTTCGTCTGCTCGCGCCTGAAGCGCCGAAGCCGGTTCAAGAATAGGTAGTGAAGCAGCAGCCCGAGTATGAGTCCGATCACATACCCGTAAGGCAGCGCCACCGCGCTCAGCCCCACCATGAGAACCACGGCGAAATCCGCGAGCGACGCTGCCATGTCACGACAGAGAAGCAGCAAGGCCAGGGCTTCAAACAGCAGCATGATCCCGAGCACAGGTTTGGGAAACAGGGGAATGACCTGCTGAAAAGCGGCGGAGAAGAAAAGTCCGAGTATCAGGTAGAAAAAACCGTAGATGATGACCGAGCCACCGGTCCGCGCTCCGAAGGTGTAGTGGCCCACCATCCCACCCGATCCGTGGCAGGTCGGAACGCCGCCAAAGAACGGGTTGACTAGATTCATGGCGGAGTACGTCAGGCCAATCTTCTTGATCGTGAGATCCCGCCCGGGGAACAGGTCGGCGGCAACCTGCCACGTCGCCAGAATCGAGTTGCCGAACGATAACGCGAGCTGCGGGATGGCGAGCAGATAGAAGCCGACCCAAATATCGTGCCGGGTGGGCACATGCAGTGCGGGTGGGACGAATCCGACGCCTTGCATGACCAGTTTTGGGTGAACGCGAAACAGGAGCGCGAAGGCGAGCCCTAATGCGAGCACGAATGGCGCTGGAGGCATCCGCCGGTTCCCCAGCAGCAACAGAGTAAGGAAAAAAGCGACTACCGCCAGAACGAGACCGGCAGCGCCCTCCGCCGGCACATAATCCCGCAACGCCAGTGTGGCCAACTGGAGGCCCAGGCCGAACTGGATTCCGCGAACCACCGACTTCGGGACGGTATTCGCCAGCAATGTCAGCAGCCCGGTGGCGGCGAACACAAGCATCACCACGCCGATCGCCAAACCGGCTCCGAACAGCGCGGCGCCGCTTGCCTTCTGGCTGATGACAATCACCGCCATCGCCTTTAACGGCTGCGCCGGCATGGGAATGCCGTACAGCAGTCCGGTGAGAATCTGCATGCCGCCGAAGAGGGTCAGCACGCTGGCAGGGTTCAGGCCCGCAGCCAGGATCATCCCGGCGATGAGGGGGAAGTCAGTGCCCATATCGCCGAAGGCGCCGGAGAGTTCGTTGCGATCGAAGCGTATACGGGCCCTGGGTTCGGCGATGTTTGGGGGCGAGGTCGTCATGCGGGTTCACGTCCGCTTCACACCCGGACGATCATCACCTCGGTGGACTTGATGAGTGCGGCGGCAGTATCACCTCTTCTCAGCCGCATCTCGCGTACAGCGTCGGCGGTGATGATGGAGGTGATGGTCTGGCCGCCGATGGAGAGCTTCACCTGGGCCATCAACCCGCTGGTGCGCACTTCGAGGACCCGTCCGACGAGCTGGTTGCGCCCGCTGATGCGGCGGAAGTTGCGGCGGCGCTTCGGGCCTGGCTTCTCGTGCAGCCGGTGCAGGTAGCGATCGAGTTCGCTCTGCGGGATGCGGTGATGGCCGCCGGCGGTCTTGACGGTGCGCAGCTTGCCTTTGTAGATCCATTGCTTCACCGTGGGATAGCTGATGCCCAGCACGGTGGCGGCGTCGCGGGGACGAATGAGATCCATAATGGTGTGCAGTTTAATACGATATGATTCGTCGATTCAATACTGTTTAAGAGCGCGCTTCCCGGGGACCGATCTGGCAGAGGGTCGGTATGACCATCTCTGAAAGAATGGCGAAGGCGAAATCCCCGGCATCGAGAGGGTGCGCGAAACTTTTGGCCGTCCTGTGAGTCTGATTGACTGGGGGCAATCCGCCAGCCGTTGGAATACGTACTGGGGTTGTGGGGGGAACATGCTGATCAAAAAAACTGCCGACATACCTTCGTCCCAGATCACGCCCAAGCGCGCCTACCTGAGCCGGCGCACCTTCATGGCGGGAGCGGCGGCGGCCGGCGCCTCGCTGCTCGCCGGACGACGGCTGCTGGAGATGGCGTCTCCCGCCCAAGTGGCGCACGCGGGCGCGAAGCTAAGCACGGTCAAAGGACCGTTTGGCACCGATGAAAAGCTTACGCCGTACAAAGACGTGACCACCTACAACAACTTCTACGAGTTCTCCACCGACAAGGACGGGCCGGCACAACTGGCCAAGGACTTCCGCACGCGCCCCTGGCAGGTGAAGGTGGAAGGGTTGGTACAGAAGCCGCGCACGTTTGACATCGACGACATCCTGAAGCTGGCGCCGCTCGAAGAGCGCGTGTACCGCCATCGCTGCGTGGAAGGCTGGTCAATGGTGATCCCCTGGGTGGGTTACCCGCTGAGCAAGCTGCTGAAGCAGGTGGACCTGCTGGGGAAAGCGAAATACGTGGAGTTCACCACCATCCTCGATCCGAAACAGATGCCGGGCCAGCGAGCTCGAATCCTGGACTGGCCCTACGTCGAGGGCTTGCGCCTCGACGAGGCGATGCATCCGCTGGCCATCCTGTGCGTGGGCCTCTACGGTGAAGCCCTGCCCAACCAGGACGGCGCGCCGGTGCGCATCGTGCTGCCCTGGAAGTACGGCTTCAAGAGCGCCAAATCGATTGTGAAGATACGGCTGGTGGAGCAGCAGCCCATCAACACCTGGAACCAGGCCGCGCCCGGCGAGTATGGGTTTTATTCCAACGTTAACCCGGACGTTGATCATCCGCGCTGGAGCCAGAAGACGGAGCGGCGTATCGACGGCAGCGGCTTCTTCGCCTCGATCAAGAAGATCCCGACGCGGCCGTTCAACGGCTACGGCGACCAGGTGGCGCTGCTTTACGCCGGAATGGATCTGCGAAAATACTTCTAAATGACCCACGTCGGCTGGCTCAAACTCGCGATCTTCCCTGCATGCCTCGTGCCACTGGCGCGGCTGTTCTGGAAGGGCGCGACGGCGAACCTGGGCGCCAATCCCATCGAGGCTATCACCCACTCGACCGGCGACTGGACCCTGATCTTTTTGCTGGTCACACTCGCGATCACGCCGCTGCGCAAGCTCACCGGCCAGCTCTGGCTCATCGGGCTGCGCCGCATGATCGGGCTGTTCGCTTTCTTCTACGGCTGCCTGCACTTTCTCACCTTCATCTGGCTCGACCAGGGGTTCGACGTCCACAGCATGATCAAGGACGTGTACAAGCGTCCGTTCATCACCCTGGGTTTCACTGCGTTCGTGCTGCTGGTCCCGCTGGCCGTGACTTCAACGCGCAAGATGATCCAGCGCCTGGGCGGGCGGCGCTGGCAGTGGCTGCACCGGCTGATCTATGTGAGCGCCACGGCGGCTATCGTGCACTTCACCTGGGCGATGAAGAAAGACATCCATCGGCCGATCGAGTACGGCATTGTGCTGGGTGTGCTGCTGGGGTATCGGCTGGTGGTTTGGGCAACGTCGGCCGTAGCCGCCAAACAGAAGCGCACGGCAGTGACGGCAGGCGTTCCGGCGGACTGACGGTGCAGAGACGTAGCAAGCTGCGTCTTCACACAACAGCGGGACCGTCGAACCCTTGCCGCGCCATTCTGCGCCGGATCACCGCCAGCACCGCCAGCAATCCTGCCAGCAGCCCAAACCAGGCAACCGCAAGCGTGTGGGCCAGCCAGCGCGGCACATCGGCGTTTTTCCCCAGCAGGAACGGGAGGAAGTATGGCGTGGTGGAACGCAGCCGCTGCCAGGGGTCATCCCAGGTCCAGGAGTTGCTCAGCCCCCACGCTTGTACTTTTCCGAGCGCAACCGCGGCGATGTTCTCGAAGCGCAAGCCGATCACGAACGTCGGGTGCCCGAGGGTGTTCATCTGATAGATCTCGAGCGGATGCCAGAACGCGACCGACGCAAGCTGGAAGGCGACGCTCACGGCCACCAGTACCAGCCCGGTTCGGAAGCAGAGCGGCCGGAGTTGCTGCCGGTGCCGCAAGAGCAGCGGGATGGCCATCATCGCCAGCACTTCGACCGCGGTCGAGACGTAGCGGTCTCCCCAGGCGAAATCACCGCTCCACACCATGTAGCGGGCATAAAAGATTATGTACGTGGCCACTAGCAGCGCCGTCACCGCAAGCCAGGCGCGCATCTCCGGACGCAGCCGTTTCCACAGCAACGGTGCCAGCAACAGCGAGAGCACGATGAGCGGGTCGAAAAGAAAAATCGATTTTTCCGGCGTGATCAGCGGCCCCAGCAGGCCCACACGCCAGGGTGTGCTCCAGGGAAAATTCGCCGGCAAGCTGGGATCGAGCTGTTTCTGCTGCTCAGCGAAAACAGATAAATAAGTGTTGAAGACCGAGCCGAAGCGGTAGTACTGGTAGGCGCGATCGATGGCGAAGAAGAGCGCGTAGCAGGGCGTGACGATCTTCAGATAGGCGCTCAGGCGCGCCTTGATGTTTGGCCACCCGGCTTTTTCCATCAGCAGCACCAGCAGCAGGAACGATCCGACGGCGACGAGGTCAAGCGCGGTGGTCAGACGCACGAGCAGGTTGGCACCCAGGGCAAGCGAGCCGTAGAGCAAGGCGCGAGTGCGGCCGGTGCGCAGCCACTCGTACTGGAAACAGAACCCCGTCAGCGTCAGCAGCATGATGAGGTTGTTCTCCAACATGTTCTGGGTGTAGTGCAGGAAGGTGGTGGCGAACAGCAGCCCCAGCGCGCCGGTCATCGCCTGCGCGACCGTGAACTCCAGCCGGCGGAGGAAGCGGAAGCACATCAGAATGGCAAGGACACACACCAGGGTGTTGGTAGTGACGCTCACTACCATGTCTCGTACGCTGGGATCGTTTCCTTCGTAGTCGGCGAAGATGGGCAGCTTCTCGAGGTAAGTGCCCACGATGTCAGAGGGCAGCATGAGCAGCGACTGGCCGAGGCCGTACCAGCCATAGATGCGGCCACCGCGGCCAATGAGCCCGAAATCCGGGTAATCCTCCGGCAGCACCGCGGGCTGGGAAGTCCAGAAGGAATGCGTCGCCTGCAGGCGGTGCGCGGTGTCGCTGGAACCTAGTTCGCCGGACTGCACCACAAGCGCGGTGAGGAACGCCGCCAGGCCAAGCAGAAAAACCGGGCGGCGGAAAGGCGCGCGGAAACGAGTTCGCATTCGCAGGCGATGCTATCGCACCAATGGTAGGGGTTCAAATGAGTCAGGTGTAGAGACGCAGCATGCTGCGTCTCTACCGGCATTGGGTCGGCTACCAGAGCGGCTTGCCGGTCTTGTCGCGGAAAGTGAAGCTCTGGTTGCCGCGTTCGATCTTGCGCGCCAGGATAGCGTTCTCGTCGTCGCCAACCTTGGCCTTGACACCGATGATCTGGATCTCATCCCCCTTGGCGAAACCGAACCCGTATTCGCTGAGGAACTTGCTTAGGGCGAGGTGAACGGTGACCGTGCCCTTGTCCGTCTTGACCACCAGGTGCGCGCCCATGCCGCCGCTGACCGGGCACTGGAAATCCTTCACTTCCTGCACCACACCCTTGATGGTCACTTCATTGGCAAGGTCATACTTGGGAGCGCTGGCTGGGGCTTGCGCCCACGTCAGGGTCACCGTCAAGACAACGAGAATGCCTCCGGCGAGAATGAATCTCCGCTTCATAGCGGACCTCCTTTCGCCAAACGTCGCAGCCAGTGCCGGCGCAGAAGGACGGATCATGGCCTCTATCCACTTACCAAGTTATGCCGGCCGCGGCCCCAGGGTCAGTGATGCCCATCACTTCGTGCTGAACCATGGGTCACCGGCTTGACGCGGAACCTTCCGCTGCAACAAGGGCTCCCAGAATGAGGAGATGCCTGCCCCACGCAGCATCTCTGCTAGGATTACAGTTGGTAGTTTGCTTTGCATTGAGGTTCTATCATGGGCGAACTAGGCCTTCCGGAAATTCTCCTTATCCTGGGAATTGCGCTGCTGCTGTTCGGTCCGAAGAAGCTGGGCGAGCTGGGCAAGAGCCTGGGAGAAGGTATCCGCAGCTTCAGATCGGCAGTGAAAGAAGAGCCACCAAAGCCCGCTCCTGACTCGTCCGAGAAGTCCGAGAAGAAAGAGCCCTCGTAAGGAGAGCGTCATCGCGCAGCGAGTGCCGGCCCTCCCGAACTCGGTTTCCGGCCTGGTCTTGATGGACGGCCTCGCGCTGTCCAAAGCCATCGGCACGAAAGAGCTCTCGTGCCGCGAGGTGATGGCCGGCTTTCTCGACCAGATCGAGCGCTTCAACCCCAAAGTCAACGCCATCGTCTCGCTTGAGCCGCGCGAGGCGCTGCTGCAGCAGGCGGAGGAGCGTGACCGCGAACTGGCGCGCGGCCAGCGTTGCGGCTGGATGCACGGCTTCCCGTACGCGGTGAAAGACCTGGCGCCGACCCGCGGCCTCCGCACCACCTGGGGCTCTCCTCTGCTCGACACCGTGCCCGGTGAGGACGCCATCTTCGTCGAGCGGCTGAGGAGCAGCGGCGCCATCATCATCGGGAAAACCAACGTGCCGGAATTCGGCATGGGGTCGCAGACCTATAACCCGATTTTTGGGACCACGCTGAATCCTTACAATCTCTCGAAGACGGCCGGCGGCAGCAGCGGAGGTGCGGCCGTGGCGCTTGCCCTGCGCATGCTGCCGGTCGCCGATGGCAGCGACATGATGGGCTCGCTGCGCAATCCTGCCGCCTACAATAACGTCCTGGCGCTGCGCCCCTCCTATGGACGCGTGCCCTCCGCCGAGATCGAGCTGTTCCTCGGGCAGTTGGTCCCGGGCCCGATGGCCCGCAGCGTCGCCGACCTCGCCATGCTGCTCTCGGTGATGGCTGGACCTGATGCGCGAGCGCCCTTCTCGATCGAGGAGGACCCGGCCATCTTCACGCGCAACCTGGAACGCGATTTTCGCGGCACTCGTGTGGCGTGGTTCGGCGATCTTGGCGGATCTCTGCCCATGGAGCCCGGCATCATGGCACTTTGCCGCGATGCGCTCAAGGCGCTCGAAGGCGCGGGATGCACGGCCGAAGAAATCGGGCTTGGCTTTCCGCCCGAGCGGATGTGGGAGGCCTGGGTCACGCTGCGGCACTGGCTCATCGCCGGTAATCTGGGCGCGCTCTACAAGGACCCGGCGAAGCGCGCACAGATGAAACCGGAAGCAGTCTGGGAAGTCGAGGGCGGCTTGAGGTTAAGCGCGCAGGATGTGTACCGCGCTTCGGTCACCCGCTCCGAGCTCTATCGCGCGGTCCTGAAGCTGTTCGAAACATACGAGTACCTCGCGCTGCCCAGCGCGCAGGTGTTCCCGTTCGACGCGAGTATCCATTGGCCGCAGACGATCAACGGCATCGCCATGGACACGTACCACCGCTGGATGGAGGTGGTCGTCCTGGCATCGATGCTGGGGTTCCCCGTGGTCAATGTGCCTGTCGGGTTCAGCCGCGACGGGCTGCCGATGGGGATGCAGATCATCGGCAGGCGACATGCCGATTTCGCTGTGCTCCAGCTCGCGCACGGCTACGAGCAGAGCACGCGTTGGTTGCGCGACTACCCATCGCCACTGCTCAGCCGCGCCTAGAATCCTTCTTTATGCGTCTGGCAATCGTCTCGGACATTCACGGCAACCTCACCGCTCTCGAGGCAGTCATCGCCGACCTGAAGACGGCGAGCCCTGATCTTGTGGTTCACGGTGGGGACCTGGCGGCCAGCGGCAATCGTCCCGCGGAAGTCGTCGACCGAATCCGGGACCTGGGCTGGCCGGGCGTGGTGGGCAACACCGACGAGATGCTCTGGGCTCCCGAACAGTTCGACCGGCAGATAAAGCGCGCTTCCAAACTTCGCGTCCTGCTGGAGATCCTGTTCCATGAATTTGCGCCGGCAACGCGCGAACTGCTTGGTGACGAACGCACTCAGTGGCTGCGAGCGCTTCCGCTCGAATGGCGGAATCAGGATTTGCTGTTGATGCATGCCAGCCCCGGCGATCTGTGGCAGGCTCCCATGCCGGATTGCGATCCTCAGCAGCTTCTCGCCACCTACGGCGGAGTCGGCGCCGCCATCGTGGTCTACGGACACATCCACCGCCCGTACGTGCGGCGAGTTCCAGGATTGGTGGTGGCCAACAGCGGCAGCGCAGGCGTGACCTACGATGGCGATCCGCGCGCCTCTTATCTGCTGGTGGAGGATGGCAACGTCATTATTCGTCGCGTGGAATACGATGTGGAAGCCGAGATCAAACTCCTGGCCAGCTCCGGCTACCCGCGCGCCGCGTGGCTCTCCGAGATTCGACGCCGGGGGAAATACGTGGCGCCGTTTTGATGGTCTCAGCCCTGCCCCCACCCGCGTACCATCCCAGCCGCCGAGACAGCGGCGCTACTTTGCGTCACAGCTATTGCGAAACCCGTCGCGGCTAATTGAACTGCGCCAACTGAGCTTCCAGATCGGCGAGGGCCTGGTTCAGCATCTCGCGATGTCGCGGATTCTGGCTGGCTTCCAGTTGCTGCAGCACCCGGCTGCGCGAGAGGAGCAGCGCCTGGTGGCGGCGTATGCGCTCCGGGTCCGGGTTGTCGGGGTGGCTGGATTCCTGGTCGCTGGTTTCGGCTGACTCGATCTGCGCTTCCACAGACTTGCTTTCCCAACCTCTGGCCATATTGCGATTATACGACTCCGGCGCCCAAAATCAGGTGCTTTAGCTGGTGCGTTTTATATCGTACAGAGATATTCGCGACCGGCGGATCGCCAGTACGTTCGTACCCGGACCTAAAGTAATTTGAGCGTCCACAAGAACGAAGATTACCATCGGCAGTGAGGTGAAGGCATGGCCACGGATGTTGTAATGCCGCAGCCGGGGTACGCCAGGATGCGGCGTTGGCCGCGTTACCGCATCAACGTGCCTGTCCGCGTGGTGGTCC
This sequence comes from Terriglobales bacterium, assembly GCA_035632755.1. Taxonomy (GTDB): domain Bacteria; phylum Acidobacteriota; class Terriglobia; order Terriglobales; family Acidobacteriaceae; genus JAHFUA01. Next base: position 43,011 of record DASQGF010000168.1, on the reverse strand, counting down.
AGCGACCGGACAAGACGGTGATCGTCAGCGGCCGGGGCATGGAGCTGAATGAAGGCGGCATGGCGCTCTTCGCCGGCGTCGAGCTGACGGTCGGCCAGCGCGTGGCCATCGAATTTACCCCTCCCTATGATGGCCAGCCCTTGCGGGTGCGCAGCACCATCCGCAACCGCAACGGATATAATTACGGCACCGAGTTCCTGCTCGTGAACCGCGAAGACAAGCTGCAGGCAGAGCAGATCCGCCAGGTCTTGCAGGCCATGGGATCGCCTGCGGACGACTGACCGAGGCAGCGACCATCCCTACGCCGTCCTGGCGACACCACCGGGCTCAAACTTCGCCAACAAAGATTCCATCAACTTTTCTTTTGTGCGAAGATCGGCCTTGAAGCGGGTGGCTTCGGTCTTGTAGATCTCCTCGCGCAGCTCCTGATAGTCGCGGCGTAGCAACTCCGCCAGGAGAGTAACCTGTTCAGAACTCAGGTCGATTTGCATAGGAGTACCTCTCACGCACCTTAATTCTAGCCCTGCTGCGTCCGGTCGGGTGTGCGCATTGCAGTCCCGAAATGGGACCAGGTTGTATACTCTCCGCCGCCATGTACCAGCAGCTTGAAGCGCGATTGAAGAGCCGCGAGCCCGTCCTGCTGGACGGCGCCATGGGGACGGAACTGGTGCGCCGCGGCGTCCGCTGGCGCAAGCACGGACTGCTCACCGACGCCGACAGCGTTCAACGTCTGCACGAAGAATATCTGGCCGCCGGCGCCGACGTGATGCGTACCAACACCTTCCAACTGAATCCTCGCATCTACCTCAACGTCTTCCGCAACCGCCAGCACATGCGCCACATCGGCGCGCCCGGACTGGAAGACCTGACGCCGCGGCTCCTGCGAACGAGCGTCCGGGTGGCGCGGCAGGCGCGCGCCAATGCAGGCCGGGAGAAGCAGGCGGCGATCGCGGGCGTGCTGGCGCCGCTCGAGCACTGCTTCCGTCCCGACCTGGCGCCCGCATTCGAGCAGGCGAGCGCGGAGCAACTCGAGCTGGCTCGCGTCTTCGCCGAAGAGGGCGCCGATCTGCTGCTGGCGGAGAGCATGAACACCATCGCGGAGGCGCGCGCCGTGGCCGAGGCGGCGCGCACCGTCGGACTGCCGGTCTGGATCAGCTTCGTCATCGGGCCGGAAGGAGAACTGCTGAGCCGCGAGCCGCTGGCCCAGGCCATCGCGGAAGTGGAGAAACTGGGTGCGCAGGCGGTGCTGGTGAACTGCGCCCCGCCCGCCGAGATCGGCCGCGCGCTTGCCAAAGTCAAAGTTGCGACGCGGCTTCCCTATGGCGGCTTCGCGCACATCGGGAAGTTCTCGCCGCCGAGCTGGAAATTCGAATTCTTTCCTCAGTTCACCGAGACGGAGAACTGGCCTCCCGAGCGTTACGCCAGCGAAGCCCAGCGCTGGCGGGAAGAAGGGGCCACCATCCTCGGGGGCTGCTGCGGCACCACGCCGGCGCACATCGCCGCGGTCAACACCTCGCTGCACGCCAGGCGGGAAGGAGCCAGGTCGGCATGAGCTACCAGGCGATCGGCAAGAAACTCGGCGCGGGTGAGACGGTGATCCTGGACGGCGCCATCGGCACCGAGATTCTGCGCCGCAACGTCACCTGGGCTGACCACCAACTGGCGAGCCGGCCAGAATTCGTGCGCGGCATTCACGAGGACTACATCCGCGCCGGCGCCGACGTGATCAGCACCAACAGCTTCCAGCTCTGCCGGCGCGCGCTCTACAACCACTTCCGGGACGAGGCACACCGCCGGCAGATCGGCGCCACCGACCTCGACGATCGCGCCGACAAGCTGCTGGCGGCCTCGGTGCGCCTGGCCATCGAAGCGCGCGAACGCGCAGCCGCGGGACGCCCGGTCGCCGTGGCCGCAGCCATCACCACGCTGGAATGGTGCTTCCGTCCTGACTTGGCGCCCTCGCCCGGACAGGCGAAACGCGAGTACCGCGAGATCTTTGAGGTGGTGCAGGACGCGGGCGCCGACCTGGTGCTACTGGAGACACTGAACAGCATCCCGGAAGCGCGCGCCGCACTGGAAGTGGCGAAAAGCCTTGGCCTTCCCTGCTGGACCAGCTTTGTGTGCGACGAACGCGGACGGCTGTTCACCGGCGAGACCATGGCCGAAATGGTCGCCGCGCTCGAGCCGCTGGGGGTGGACGCCATCCTGCTGAACTGCGCCCCACCGGGGGACATCAACGCAGGAATGAAGGAGCTGTTGCCGTATGCGCGGGTGGCAACAGGAGCGTATCCCCACATCGGGCGCTTCGATCCGCCGGAGTGGGTGTTCACCGACGAGTATCCGCCTGCTCGCTACCTGCAAGTGGCTTTAAGTTGGCAGCAGATGGGAGCGCGCATCCTGGGCGGTTGCTGCGGCACCACACCCGACCATATCGCGGCGCTGGCAGGTCTGCGCCAGAAAACAGGGCGGGCGTAGCAGTGTCCCTCAAGCCCGAATTAATTCACGATGTCGGAGGGTTCTGAGTGGAGCAGGGCTTCAGCCCTGCATTATGGCGGCATCGCTGATGCTCGGCTTTAGCCGCTGAGGTACCTATTCCTTACACGCATTCGCTTCGACCCGTACGGTACCTCAGGGGCTAAAGCCCACAATTTCAAAGGGCCGCATGAATGCAGGCCTAAAGGCCTGCTCCACCCTGGTGGATCATCGAGGCGTTGCCGGACGCAGCCAGCTAAGTCTCTACCACACCTACTCCGCCGCCAGTCTCCAGCCCTTGTCTCCGCGCACGAAGGTCAATGACGCCTGGGCGGGCTCCACGTGATAAAACGCCACGCCGTAATTCTGGATGAGCGTGGAGCGGTCCCAGGTATTGAAGCTCTTCGCCAGCGGCCCGGCGGCGTCAAAGGCGTTGCCTAACTCGTTGGGCGCCCATTTCCAGGTGAACTGCACATAGGCTACGTCGCGGCCGCTCATCGTGACCTTGGACACGGCAGCCAACTGGCGGTCCGCCAGGGGAACGGTGTAAGCATCGCTGCCATCCGAGTTCCTGGTCTTCACCACTCCGGGGATAGCGGCGAGCTTGCGTTCACCTTCGGGCGCAAAGGCAACGCTGACGGTGTCACCCTTCGCCTTGCCCAGCTTGAGGATGCCGGCCTTTTCCAAGAGGCGGTAATGAGGATCGCGAATCTTCTCGTCCACGCTGGGTTTTAGCACACCGACGTGGAAGTGGACGGTGGCCGGCCCCTGCCCCTTCAGGTAGGCGGAAACCAGTCCGGCGGCCTGCGGCTGCGACAGGCTGTGGGGCACGACCCAGTACCCGATCGCACCCACAATCACGGCGATCAGCACCAGCACCATCACCAACGGTACGAAATAGGAGGATTCCTTCTGCAGCTTGAGTTCTTCTTCAAACATGGGCACGCCTCCCGCGAGCGAGGCCTCGCGATGATCCTGCAATTCCCACTATAGGCGAGTGCTCGTAGGGGTCTGTGACCGCGCTTACAAGCGTACGTGATGGATGGGCACGATGACTCAAATCACGACCCCCTGTGATTGCGGTCACTGTGCAGGGTGGAGCTGGGTCGGGAGAATGGAGGCTGCGGAGCTGTCCGCAGGCGAGGGATACCATGAGCAACGAGAAAGTGGTTGCGGTCGAGCGTTGTCCGAGGTGTGGCGCTGGTTGCGCTGCGAGCCAGAAGTTCTGCGCGGAATGCGGCATTTTCCTGCGCGAGGGGTCCCTCGATCAGCGGGTGCTGCTGGCCCTGGTACACGAGCGCGAAGGCCGCAACCAGGAAGCCCGCCAGGAGTTGGAACGCATCCTCGAATCCGATCCCGGCCATGTGCTCGCCAATCACCTGCTGGGCATCTTGTATTTCCATGAAGGCGTGTTGGAAGTGGCGACGCGCTTCTATCAGCAGGCGGTCGCGGCGGCGCCAAATTTCATCCTGGCGCACTATGACCTGGGTGTGGCCTGGTATCACCGGGGCAACATGCTGGAGGCCATCCACGCCTTCCGCCGCTGCCTGGAGATCGATCCACACTACAACGCCGCCCACTACCGGCTGGCGCTGGCGCTGTTCCACGCCGGGCAACTCGAAGAGGCGCTCCAGCAGTTCGAGGAGTCCATCATCCTCACGCCGGAGTACCTGATGGCGCACTACCACATGGGCGTGATCCGCGAGCGGCGGGGCGAAATGGAGGCCGCCGAGCGTGCCTTCGAGTACAGCGAGGACCAGGCTGTGGGTGAGGTCAGCAGCCTCTTTCACCTGGCGGTGATCCGCCGGGCGCAGGGAGATGTGGCCGGAGCCGAGGAATGCCTGCGTCGGGCGCGCGAGTTCGGACAGAGCAAGGCTCCGGTAGCCAGTCGCCAGTGAGCAGCGCTCAATGGGCAGTGGCCAGTCAATGAGATTGTACGCGGCGCCCGGCGCACTCCGCGCCCCAAGCCGGCGCGACGCCGGCGTCACCCGGAGGATGCTGGTATTTCGCGCGTGTCCTGTCCGGAATCGACACTAAACACGGAGAGGGGCTGGCTCTTGCCCTTAACCTGCAGCGGGGCCAGGCGGGTGAGCTGGAACTCGGGTGCGCTGCCGAGGTCGCGGGCGGTGTCCTCGGAGATAAGCGTCTGCCCCGCCGAGGCATTGGTCATCAGGCGCGAAGCCACGTTCACCGGGTCGCCGATCACGGTGTAATCGATGCGGCGCGGCGAGCCGATGTTCCCGGCGGTCACCACCCCGGTATTCACTCCGATCCCGACGCCCAGGCGCGGCCAGCCGCGGGCGGAAGCGTCGCGGTTCATCTCGCTCACCAGGCGCTGAATGGCGATGGCGGAGCGCACGGCGCTAGCGGCATCGTTGCCCTTGGAGATGGGCGCGCCGAACACCGCCATGACGCCGTCACCGAGATATTTGTCGAGCGTGCCCCCGTAATCGAAGATCACGTCGGTAACGCGGGTGAAGTACTCGTTCAGGATCTCGACGATCTTCTCCGGCGGCAGGGTTTCCGAGAGGCCGGTGAAGTTGCGAATATCAGCGAACAGGATGGTGACTTTCTGGCTCACGCCACCCAGCTTCACCTCTTGCGGGTTGGCGGCGATCATCTCCACCACTTCGGGAGAGAGAAAACGCTCGAGCGCGGAGCGCTGCATGGCGTGCTCGGCCAGTTCGGCATGGGTCTTGGCGCTGTCGATGGCGGCGGCCGCCTGCGCCGAAACCACGGTGAGCACGTCCAGCTCATCCTGGGTGAAGGCCGCAGTCTTGTTGAGGTTGTCCACGTATAGCACGCCGGCCAGGCGGTTCTGCGCCACCAGGGGCGTGCAGATGGCGGAGCGCAGACCGGAGATCATCATGCTCTCGCTGGCGCGAAAACGCTCGTCGGCGGAAAGGTCGGTGATGAGGATGGGCTGCAGCTCGGTCTTCATGCGCTCCAGCACGGAGCGGCTGAGGATGATCTGCGGCTGCTCCTTGGCGGGGGCCACGCGGTAGCGCACCTCGGTCTGGCGGGTGACTTCGCCCCTCTCGTCGAAAAGCATGATGAAACCGCGCTCCACGCCTTCCACGCGGAAAGCCAGTCCCATCACCTCGGCGGCGATGTCGTCGATGGATAGCTTGGCGTGCAGCGCCTTGCCGGCGTCGTAGAGCATGCGCAGCAGGAAGTTTTCCCGCTCCAGCTTCTCCAGGGTGGCGCTGGACTCGCGGGCCACGTCGGTCTCGGAGATCTTCACCGGCTGGCTGGCGGGACCGCCGCGCAGCACGTTCTCGATGGCCGAAGGAATGTCAGCGCGGCGGATCTGCAGAACGGAATCGTCCACCGACTCGAATACCAGCTCGTAGGCCCCAATGCGCGCCCGGTCGCCCTTGTGGAGTTCGACTTCGGTAGCGATGCGAGCGCCGTTCACCATCACCCCATTGGTGCTGCCGCGATCGGCGATCACCACCGCTCCCTCCGGCGACTGCTTCACCACCGCGTGGAAGCGGGAAACGCTGGGATCGTTGAGCACCAGATCGTTGGCATTGCCGCGGCCTACGGTGATGACCGGCTTGGTCAGTTCCAGGATGCCGCGCTTGCCGTCCGGCGCCGAGATGATGAGCCTCGCCATAACGCGGGCTAGGGCTTCTCCTTCTCCAGAACCTCGTCCACGCCCAGCGTCTTGCCCTTCTCGATTTCGACCGTACGATGAACCGTCTTGTAGCCGGGAAGGATGATGGCGAGGTCATACTTGCCGGGTTTGACGCTCACCTTGGTGGGCGTGGTCTGCGCCGCCGCGGCGTTGTTCAGGGTGACGTGCGCGCCGCCTGGGTGAGTGGCCACATCCAGCGTCCCCATGTCCTCGGGTGAACCGCCGCCCCCGCCGAAAAGACGCTTCAGCTTGGAAGCCTTGGCGGGGGCGAGCTTGGGCGACAAGCCGAAGGTCTGGCCTTCGGCGAGCTGGATGACGGTGTTCTCGTCCTTGTAACCTTCCATGCGCAGGCGGACCTTGTGCTCGCCCTGTGGGATTGCCAGCTTGGCCGGCGTGAACTTGTTGGTGGGCTTTTCGTCTACCAGGATGGCGGCGCCCGGAGGATCGCTCTGCACCTCCAGGACGGCACCAGAGACGGCCAGCGGCACGTCCAGGTTCGTGGCCTTGCCGGCGACCACATCGAGCTTTCGCTGCGCAGCCGCATATCCAACCTTAGAGATACTGAAAAAGTGCGCGCCGGGCTGGAGCGGCGGGGAATCGAAGGGCGTGATGAAGGATCCGCCGCCGTCAATGGTGACGGTGGCGCCTGGGGGAGTGGAGGTGACGTGCACGGTGCCGGTGGCGGACGCCCCGGGCGACGATGTCGGAGGCGGCGGCGCAGGAGCCGCCTGTGCCGCTGCCGTCTTCGCCTTGGACTTGGACGCTGCGCGCGGCGTTGGTTGCGGCGGCAGCGGCGGCTCAGCAGCCGGTGTGGTTTCCGCAGGCTGGGTTGTGGCCGGCGCGGTTGCCGTTTCAGGAGGCGGTGATGTCGGTGGTTGCGCAGCAGGCTCCTGCGCGGCTGGTGGAGCTTGTGTCGCCGCTGCTTCCTGCGCTACCTGCTGGTGGCGGCGGTGCACGCGCCAGGCGGCGATGCCGGCGATCAGCAGCAACACGACGATCCCGGCAAGCACGCGCGTATTCATGCCCTTCGTAGGAGCTTTCCCTGCAGGTGGCTTGGCCGGCACAGGGGTACGCGGCGGCGCAGCGACCGGCGTTGGCGGAGCGGGAGCTTTTGCGGCGACAGGGGCGGTGGCTAAGGGAGCCGGGACGGGTGGCTTTAACTGCGCCGGCGGGGGTGTCACGAGGGTGCGATCGCCGACCGGCGAGATCAACTGGGTGGCGCCGGCTTCCGACCCGAACGATTTGTAGTTCGCCAGGTCGGCGACCAGGGCCGCACCCGTCTGATAGCGCTCATCCGGGGCTTTGGCCAATGCCTTGGTCACGACGACGCTGAGGCCGGGGTGAATGGTGACGTCGAGTTCGCGCGGCGGAATGGGATTCTCGGAGACGATCTTGTAGATGATGGTGGTGACGTTCTGGCCGTCGAAGGGCTTCTCGCCGGTCAGCATCTCGTAGAGAAGCACGCCCACGCTGAACAGATCGGAGCGGCCGTCGATAGACTTTCCCTTCACCTGCTCCGGGGACATGTAATTGGGCGTGCCCAATACCTGGCCGGTGGCGGTCATGGTGCCGCCCGCCTTGGCGATGCCGAAATCCATCACCTTCACCACACCATTGGCCGCCAGCATGATGTTGGCCGGCTTGATGTCGCGGTGGATCACGCCGTGGGCGTGCGCGTAATCGAGGCCGGCGCAGACCTGACGCACGATGTCGATGACCTTCTCCACCGGCAGCGAGCGATGCTGGCTGAGCAACGCGTGCAGGGTCTCGCCCTCGATGTACTCCATGGCGATGTAGAAGACGCCGTCCTGCTCGCCAGCGTCGTAGATGGTGACGATGTTGGGATGATTGAGGGTGCCAGCCGAACGCGCTTCGTTGCGGAAGCGGCGCAGCAGGTCTGCGGTTTCCAGGCCGTGGGTGTCGAGCCGCGTGGTCTTGATGGCCACGGTGCGGCCGATGTTGGGGTCGGTGGCCTTGTACACCACGCCCATGGCGCCCTTTCCCAGTTCCGCCGCAATGTTGTACCGCCCGATCGTTTGCAGGGTCATACGGAAGCTTAAGAAAATAACACTAACGCGGCTCTCCCGGACAGGGGCGCTGGTCCGGCTTTTTCTGATTCGTGGCGAAAATCGTGGGAAGGACTCCGCGCGCGCGGAGAAGGAATCTCGTTCTTGCGAGCAAACGTTACTGCAAGTTCCTAACCGGTGTCAACGCGCGTGTCGGCCCGGGTGCGGTGCGTCGAAGACCCAGCAACCGCGGTCTCTGGGAACAATCCCTGGCCCGGAAACTATTCAGGAGACGGTTGCTGAGAATGCCCGCGGAGTAAATCTGCGTCCACCACCACGAATCGTAAGCTGGAGTACAATCCGCGCACGCCGCTGGAGTGGGGCCTGTCGCGCGCCCGCTCCCGCGCACTCGGGAGAGGACTGTTGCAGGAACAATTCATGCGCAGGGCCATCGCGCTCTCGCTGGAGAATGTGAGGTCGGGCCGGGGAGGCCCGTTTGCCGCCGTGGTGGTGCGGGGGGATGAGATCATCGCGGAGGGCACGAACCAGGTGACCTCCACCAACGACCCCAGCGCGCACGCCGAGATACTGGCGGTGCGGGCCGCCTGCAGTGCGCTCGCGCATTTCCAACTGGCGGGATGCGACATCTACAGCAGTTGCGAGCCGTGTCCCATGTGCCTGGGGCTGATCTATTGGGCGCGGCTGGACAAGGTTTATTACGCCAACACGGTGGAGGACGCCGCCGCCATCGGCTTCGATGACTCGCGCATCTATCGTGAGCTCGCGTTACCACACGCCACTCGCAGTCTCCCCATGACGCAGATGCTGCGCCATGAAGCTCTGGCTGCGTTCCGAGCCTGGCAGGCAAAAGCGGACAGAATCCCTTATTGATGGTGTGACAAGGGCGGCGGAGACGCCGCCCCACAAGACACCCCACGTACTACGGACCGCCCGGCCCAAAGGCACCGGGCCCGACCGCCTCGGGCACCATCGCCCGAAAGTCAGCCGAGCCCGGATTGTTCCACCGTCACCTGCAAACGGCTGGGGTCAAGGGAATAACTCTCCTTTGACCCCAGCCGTTGACCCCTAATCGGTAACGGTCAGGTTGATGACAGCCGAACCCGTGGTTGGTCCCACGGTCACGTTCACCTGCACGGGGTACACACCAGGAGACGTGACGTCCGGCACAGCCGAGGTGCCGCAACCGGCCAGCAGCAGCAGCAGGAGCAGGAATCCCATCCAGGGCCATACCCTGTGACGTTTGCGGCCACGCCTGCGGTCAACAAGCGGGACCATGAACACGAACATCGGCATACCTAGCAGCGTCGCGAACACGACCTTGGACCTGCCCGGCCACCGCGGCATGCGGTTCGACGCGGAGTGCGAGCCTTTGGTCTGGATGCTCAGGGCAACCGTTTGGGACAAGGTTCCCACGGTCAGACTCGACGGATTGAACCCACAGCTGGTATGCGCCGCTGTGGTCACGCATCCCAGGGTCGACGCCGTCGAGAAATTGAGGTTGCCGGTAATGGTGAGGTTGACGTTGGCTGCTCCGCCGGCTGCGACTGTCACCGCCGACGAAGCGGGAACAACCGTGATGGTAGGAACCACTACGGTCACGCTCGCAGTCGCCTGTGACGTCGCTCCAAACGGATCCACCACCGTCAACAGCACACCAGGGGTTGTTCCCAGCGCATACGGTCCCGGAGGTATCTGGGTAATGGTGATCGGATCTCCGTCGGGATCGAAGGACCCATCATTGATCGACGCACTGGCCGTCGTTGCATTTGGTGCCACGCCCACGGTGACGTTCGTCGCTTTCGCCACCGGCGGGTGGTTGACGGTAGGCGTGTAAAAAGCACAGCCGGAGAACTGCAGGTTGTAAGCGCTTGCGCTGGGGGTCTCGAGCAGAGGCACATCATAGAGGATCAGTGTGTACGTTTTTCCGGCCGTCGTTTCCATGCCGAAGCTTTGTACGGTGTTGCTGCTTCCGGCATCCGCAAAGTAGCCTGTTGCGAGATTCGTGGGAACGACGTCCGGCGAATAGGCAGCGGTGAAGAGATTGACGCCATTGTCCGAGGTCATGGTGACGGGGGTGCAGGTGGTGTGGGTGGCCATGAAGGTGTAGCCGTCGAAGGCACGGTTACCGGCGCCTCCCGCAGTGCCCGGGAAGGCCTTGGGCGTGGTAGCGCAGGTGCTGGGCACGGCGTTACGGCTAATTCTTGCTGCGGTCAGCGTCCCCGTTTCCGTGGTAACGCCCGTCACCGCGGTCGGAGTGCCCAGGGTGGTGCTGATGTTGACAATCGGACCGGTGGGCACAGTGAAAGTCAGAGTTCGACTGGGACCGCCTGTATAGCTCAGGGCCAAATTGAAAGTGATGGCCTGGCCGCACGGGTAATTGCTCGCCAGGGTGAACGTGAACGGGCTCACATTTGCGAACTGGGCAGCCGAGCGCGCCGGCATGTTCGGATAGGTTGACGTGGGGGGTTGAGTAACCGTGATTCCGCCGGTGGGACTGCTGAGCGTCGCGGTGATTCCCGAAGCATTCACCACCCCGTTTGTGTTCTTCAATTTGATGGTGACGATGCCACCTTCACCGCCTTCCAGGAAGCCATCGCCGTTCCCCGGGTGATCGGTGGCGGTGATGTCACCAAGTTCGGGATTGGCGAAGCCCGGAACGCCCAGCGAATTCACCGCATCCCACGCCATCACAATGCCGGCGCCGGAATCGCGGTCCACGCCCTCGGCCATGATGTCGACCGCGGTCGTGGTCAGGGCAGTGCGAATTTGATCAGGGGTCAGGCCGGACTTGGCCGATTTCACCAGAGCGGCAACCGAGGCCGCAGAAGGAGCGGCGGCGGAAGTACCGTAGAAAGTACTAGGGAAGTCACCGCCCGTGCCGGTGACGGAGACGCCGTCCGCTGCCGTGATGTCGGGCTTCTGGCGCAGGAGGCCTCCGGTGGAAGAGAAATTCCCCGGAGTGATCGGTGTCATATCTGGTTCGAAGAAGATTCGGCGCGGTCCGTCTGCGCTGAAGAACTCGATCTCGTTACCAGTATTGAAGAAATTCGGGTACGGCCCGGGCACGGTGTTGCCTGCGGGCGCGGCCGCCGGGGTGGCGGCAACGCCGTAGGCCAGCGCCGCTTGGTTGTGGCCGTGGGTTGTTCCGTTGGTGACAAAAGTCAACGCGCCCACGCCGTTGGCGCTCATGTTCAGATGGAAGTACCGGGGGTCGCCTGAGAATTTGGACACAACCAGGAGGTCGCCGGCCGGGACGGGGCCCACGGCTTCGACTGGATCCTGAGTTCCGTCCTGGGTGTCGGTGGACGCGTCCACCACGGTTTTAGCCGTAGGATCGAGCACAAAGAGGTCGTAGTCGTTGGTGGAGGCGCCCAGCGGGTCAGACCAGTAGAGGAAGGAAGGGCCTCCGCTGGCGACGAGAACCTGGTTCCATAGCACCGGGGAGGCTGTGGTGCCAAAATTGTGAACGCTGCTGAGGACCACGGGATAGGGGGGGGCTATAGGGGGGACCCCCGGCACGGTGAGCGGACCGCCGTCCACATAGTCGCTTTCGTAGGTAGTCGCACTACCCAGGTCCAGGTTGCCCTGGTTCCCGGCAGAAGAGAAGTACAATGCGCCATCGGCGGTGACATCGTCTACCGCTTGAAGAATAAGCCCCTGGTCGTTGGGCGAAACTACGGCTGCCGTCTGCCCATCCACAAAGGGCGATTCGACGAAGTAGAAGACATCGTCAACAATGATGTCGCAACCCGCCGTCCGCAGGTCGTGAATGTTCTGAGCAAAGCTCTCGAGACTGTTGAACGCGGTGGCGAAATACAGTGCCGCGCCCGGGGCCATGTCGTGGATGATCTCCAGCATGGCCGTACCCTCATCGCCTTCTCCGGTCTGCCCTTCCAACACCGTCACATTCGCGAGGTCGCCCGAAGCCTGACTGAGGGCCAGGCGGGTGACGCCATCGGAAAGGACGCCGATCTTGAGTCCGGCGCCATTGACGCCGAAAGCCTGGCGGGCTTCAAAGGCTTTGTGGGTCAAATCGCCTTGGGTGGTCACGCTGCCCTGCCCGGTGAAGGGGATGACTGGCGTCCCGGGAACACTGGAAACACTGTGAGGAGGCACACCATGTTGCAACACGGCCGCCACGGGAAGCACCGATGCCAGATAATTGCGTACCCTGGCCGCTCGCTGCTCAAACCCCGGGGCCGTGCCCGCCACCCCAGAGGACTTGCCGGCCGCCGCTATCACACCCGTTGTCATCGCCTCCCGCTTGGGCGCGATAAAGATCACGTTGGACCAAGCCGCGATGGTCTCCAGCTTGTTGGCGGGGATCAATGCCCGGACACCGCGATAGGCAGGAACGGAGGTCAACACTTGTGCCCCCGTCGCCCTCAGCCGATCCAGGAAGTCATCCGTGAAATTGGCGGTGATGTCCACCAGCATGTTGCCGTTATCGTCGACATCCACGCCAGTGTTCAAGAATGGCACGCCAGGTGCCGCGGGCTGTCCTTGCAGCATCCTGGCTGTATAGATGAGTTTGGAACTGATCTTCTTCTGTGTCTGCGTGCGTGCCGCCTTGTCCAGCTGCAGCGCCTGGATCTGCCCCAGGGCGCTGGCGGCGATGCCGGTCTTACTCGTAGCCGGCGGCCCCGCCGGAGCCAAACTCTCAGGCGAGACCCTCGGCTGGAACTTGTGGGTGATCACGTCATTGTTGCGGCCATGCCCCGTCTGGGCGTACGAATCGCGCGGCGCCGCGATCACCAGAAGCAGCGTTACGGCGGCAACCAATAGAATGTGGCTGGTGGCTAGTGAAATGGACGAGAGCGACGAAGCAGAAGTTAGTCTCTTCACGACAACGCCTCCATGTCAACGGCAGGATGTTGATCCCTGGGGCCCACTACTCAAACGTGAAGACCTTTTTGGACTTGCAAATTGGACTTGCAAAACTAGGGCGGCGAATCGTAGCACCGTTCTAACCAAAAAACCAGCCTAAATTCCGCGGCCTGGCAGAATCAGAAATTTGGAGGTTATGCTGAGCAAAACTACCGCGCTACCGCCTCGCTTTCGTCTTGTGCCGAAATAGGAAGTCTGCGAAAGCAGCAGCGGGACCGTCAAGCGCCGCGTGCAGCATTGAACCGGCCGGCTTACCGTGCATAGAATCCTCAAGGCAGGCGTTATGGACCCTGTGGTTCAAGCTCGTGCTTCGTTCCGGCCGGCGTACCTTGAGCTGTGGGAATCAGGTGAGCTCGCTAACCGCGTCGTACGCGGGCTCAGCAAGCTCAGCGACTGTGCGCTCTGCCCGCGTGATTGCCACGTCAATCGCCTGGCTGACAAATTCGCGGTCTGCCGCTCCGGCCGCTACGTGCGGGTCAGCAGCTACTTCGCCCACTCCGGCGAGGAAGACTGCCTGCGGGGCACCCGCGGCTCCGGAACCATCTTCTTCAGCGGCTGCAACCTGCGCTGCGTCTTCTGCCAGAACTTCGAGGTGAGCTGGCAGGTGGAAGGCGAGATCACGCCTCCCCGGAAATTGGCGTCCATGATGCTCGAGCTGCAGGGGCGCGGCTGCCACAACATCAACCTGGTGACGCCCGAGCACGTGGTGCCGCAGATCCTGGAAGCGCTGCTGATCGCGGTCGAGGGCGGCTTGCGGCTGCCGCTGGTGTACAACACCGGCGCCTACGACTCGCTCGACTCGCTGGAACTGATGGACGGCCTGGTTGACATCTACATGCCGGACTTCAAGTTCTGGGACCCCGAGATGGCGCGCCGCTACCTCCGCGCTCCTGACTATCCGGAGACGGCCCGCCACGCTATCAAGGAAATGCACCGGCAGGTCGGGGCGCTGGTACTGGACGAGAGCGGATTGGCGTTGCGCGGCCTCATCCTGCGCCATCTGGTCATGCCTGGTGGCATCGCTGGCACGCACGAGATCCTGCGCTGGATCGCCCGCGAACTCGGCCCCGACACCTACGTCAACGTCATGCCGCAGTACTATCCCGCGGGCAAGGTGAGCGCGAAGGAGCACGCTGAGATCAACCGCTGCATCACGCATGAGGAATTCCAGGATGCACTGGAAGCGGCCTCAGAAGCCGGGTTGCGCCATCTCGACAACCGGTCTGTGCTGCGCGCCGTCATGGGTTGACGGACGGGTGCGGCTTTTCAAAAAAAGACCGGACGAAAAGCCTCAATGCCGTGGGGCGAAGAAGGATGCTGCCTCGTGTCTGGATACTCTACCTCGCGATTGACTGCTGCCGGTTATCACCGTAGTCTGACACCGGTGTAAAGCCCGACTTCTCAGAAGGAGAGGTCGCCGTGCCGATCCGGATTTCTCTCCCGCGCCCGTTTCTATGGGGGCTGGCTGTGCTCTTAGCGGCCGTCGCGATTCTTTACGGTTCGCTCTGGATGTACTACGTGCGTCGTCCGGGAAACCTGGTGGAGCTGGGTTTCAATCAGACGCACAACGTCCAGTACGACGAGAAAACGCACTCGATCGCAGTTGGCGATGTGGTGCCAGGGAGTCCGGCCGAGCGCGCTGGGCTGCGTCCGGGGGACCGCATTGTTGGGGTCAACGGGCAAAGACTCGATACGGCGGCACCTTTCGACGAAGCCTGGGCCCGTGGTCGGCCAGGCGACCCGGTGGAGTTGGCCATCGAGCGCCCCGGGGAGGCGAAGCCGCTCATCCTGCATGGGGTCTTTCGAGCTTCCACCCTGGTACGGGAGGGGTTGGCCAAGACTTCGGCGCTGCAAATCATCGGCTCGTTCCCGGTCTTGTTTCTGGTGGTGGGATTTGTGGTCCTGTTCTTGCGGCTCGATGATCCCTATGCCTGGCTGTTAGCCTTGGTGTTCTGCGGGTTCGTCGCCGCCCCGGGCATCTTGAATCAATCAGCCATGCCTCCCGCGCTGCGTGCCTTTGCTTTTGCTTATCGCGCCGTTCTCTGGGGCATGTTTCCCTCGCTCTTCTACACATTCTTTGCGGTCTTTCCGGCGCGATCTCCGCTGGAACGCGGGTTCCCGTGGTTGAAGTGGGCAAGCCTCGCTCTGGGAGTCTTTCGGGGGTTGCCCGGGCTGCGGACGGGCGATCCGCGCTGGCCGATTATGCTGACGCAGCTTGTGGGCGCCCGCGTCGCGCATGTAATGGGCCTTGCATTGACTTACGCCTTCTTCGCCCTAGGTATGATTTCGCTTGCGGGAAATGGTTTGGGGGCCACCAGCTCTCCGGAAGTGCGGCGAAAATCGCGGGTGATTCTCTGGGGCACTTTCGTCGGCGTTCTTCCGATCGTCATCGAGCGCGCGGCGGTTGACTTCGCTGGATTCCAACCGTCCTTCTGGCTCAATACGGCGCTCAATGTGGTGTTGATCCTGTACCCCCTGTCGTTTGCTTACGCGGTGGTGAAGCACCGGGTGCTGGAAATCCCGGTGCTGCTGCGACGAAGTGCGCGGTACGTGCTGGTGCAGCGCGGATTCATCGTTTTACTGTTTATCGCTGCGGCTACCGCCATCGCACTGTTCACGCATACTTTCTCGCGATTCTTCCGGACAGATTCCAACATCGGCATGGCCGTTAGCGCGGTGTTCGGGATTGTGCTGGTGTGGGCTTCGGCACCCATGGTCAAGCGCGGAACCGAGCGCATCGACCGGGCGTTCTTTCGCAGCGCATACGATGCTCGCATCATCCTGCAAGATCTGGCGGAAAAGACCCGCACCGTAACCGACCGGCATGAACTGGCATCCCTGCTCCAGGGACACATCCAGGGCGCTTTGCATCCCAAGTCGTTCGCTTGTTATCTCGAAGCGGGTGACTCGCAATTGGTGGCGGAGTGTGGCGTGTCGCTGCCCCAGCTTGCAACCATCTCTCCGGCGCTACCCATTCTGCGCAAACTCGCACGGTGGGGAAAAGCCTGGGACGTTCCGCCCCCGGAAGCGGAGGCTGCGGCGGAAGCCATGGCCTTGTCGGCGCTCTCGCCGGAGTGCTTGGTACCTATCCTGGGCCGCGACAGCCGGCTGCTGGGCTTGCTCGTCCTGGGACAGCGGCGGTCCGAAGAACCCTATTCCGACGAGGACAAGCGCCTCCTCGATTCTGTGGCCAACCAGGCGGGGGTGGCGCTGGAAAATATTCGCCTTGCGGAGAAGATGGCCGAGCGTATGGAAGCCGAGCACCGCGCCGCGCGCGAGATGGAGATTGCGCGGCAGGTGCAGAGCAAGCTGTTGCCGCAGAAGGCCCCGGCGCTCGCCACTCTCGACTATGCCGGCACCTGCATCCAGGCTCGGGCCGTGGGCGGGGACTATTACGACTTCCTCGAACTGGGGCTGGGCCGCGTGGGCTTCGTTCTGGCCGACATCGCGGGGAAAGGCATGTCCGCAGCCTTGTTGATGGCCAACCTTCAAGCCCACCTGCGCAGCCAGTCTGCCATCCTGGTGCAGGATCTCCCGCGATCGTTGCGATCCGTGAATCGCATGTTTTACGAATCCACCGAGCCCAGTAACTACGCCACCCTGTTCCTGGGCGTGTATGAAGACGCGACTCGCCGCCTGTGGTATGCCAACTGCGGTCACAACCCGCCGCTGTTGTTGCGGGGTGAGAGCATAGAGCACCTGGTTGCCACGGTGACCGTTCTAGGATTGTTCGAGGAATGGGAGTGCGTGGTTGCCGAAACCCAACTCGCCCCTGGCGACATCCTGGCCATCTATACCGATGGTATCGTCGAAGCGATGAACGCCAGCCAGGAGGAGTTCGGCGAAGCTCGCCTGGCGCGGGCCCTGCGGGAGAATCGGCATCTGGACGCTCCCGGCCTTCTTCAGGCCGTTCTGGCCGCCGTCCAGGAATTCGCTGCGGGCGAGCAGAGTGATGACCTCACCTTGTTAGTCGCTCGCGCTCGCTCCGGGGAAGGAGGACTTCGGCACGCGTAAGCTACTCAAAGTCGTGAAGGTCGTCCTTTTGTGCCTGGTAGTGCTCTTCGTGGTTGGAGTCGCAGCGGTCCTCGCCTATCGGGTTCATAGACAGCATGTGAATGCGGAAGCGATGGCCATCCACACTCCGAATGGCATCAACGCGGGCATGTACGTCAGGATCGGCGAGATCGACCAGTGGATTCAGATCCGGGGACAGGACCGCAATAATCCGGTTCTACTATGTCTTCACGGTGGCCCGGGGGCAACATGGCTCCCTTTCACCGCGCTTTTCCTGCCCTGGGAGAAAGAGTTCACCGTGGTCCAATGGGACCAGCGCGGCGCAGGCAGGACGCTGGAGGCGACCGGCCCCGCCGTAGCCGACAGCATGTCCATCGATCGGATGGCGCAGGATGGAATCGAGGTTTCCGAGTTCCTCCGGAGTCATCTGCACAAGAACAAGATTATCCTCCTGGGCCACTCTTGGGGCTCCATCTTGGGAATCCACATGGCAAAACAGCGGCCCGACCTGTTCTATGCCTATGTGGGCACCGGGCAGGTTGGCGACCTGCAAGAAAGCATGCGGATTGGGTACGCGTACATCCTGGAAAAAGCCCGGGCAGCAGGCAACAAACAGGCCATCAAAGAACTGGAGAACATCGGCCCGCCGCCCTACAACAGTTTCGACAAGGTCAAAGTGCATTTCAGGTGGCTGGGGCGCTACGAAGCGGAATCCGACCGTGTAGCGGAATCGTCACTTCTCAGCAATATGATCTTTGGAGCTCCGAACTACTCGCTGCGGGATATATACAACCGCAACAGAGGATTTTTTCAGATTCCCACATGGCGGCTCTACCAGGAGATGCTCAATACGAATTTGTCTTCGCTGGGGACGGATTTCAAAGTGCCAATTTACTTCTTCCAGGGAACGGAAGACGAGGTGACGGCGGCTGTGCCTCCCAGAGACTATTTCGAAAAGATCAACGCTCCGCGTAAGGAGTTTGTAGCTTTTGAGGGTGTCGGGCATTTCGCCGTCTGGAGCATGCCCAACAGATTTCTGCCGGAACTGGTCGCTCGCGTGCGCCCACTGGCGCTGCAGCCCTAGCCCAGGGTATTGTCTGAATCGGCCGTCAGCCGGGGCGGCTTCCGTTTTTGTTGACTGTGGTCGTTTTTTACCGGTGAAGGTAAGCTGCCCCATTGCCGCTACCCTTTGATCACAGCGACAGGCTCAAGCCGCGCGACTTTCTTGCCGATGCCTGCGCGCTCAACCACGTCCACCACGCGCGAGACGTCCTTGTAAGCCTGCGGCGCTTCCTCCGCCAGCCCCGACATGGAGCCGGCGCGCACGGCAATCCCGCGGCTCTTCAGCTCCTGGCGCAACTCCTCGCCTCGCACCATCTTTCTGGCGCGGGCGCGGCTCCACACCCGTCCGGCGCCATGGCAGGTTGAGCCGAACGTCTGTTCCATCGAACCACGCGTGCCGATCAGCACGTAAGACGCCGTGCCCATCGAGCCTGGGATCAGCACCGGCTGACCGAGGTCGCGCAGGTCGTCCGGCAACCCGGGCGAGCCGGGACCGAAAGCCCGGGTTGCGCCCTTGCGGTGCACGCACAACTGCATGCGTCTCCCGCCTACCTCATGTTCCTCAATCTTGGCCATGTTGTGGGCGATGTCGTAGACCTGGTGGAGGTCGAATGCCGGCACCTTGCCAGCCAGCACTTGCTCGAAAGTGCGCCGGATTTGGTGCGCCAGCACCTGGCGGTTGGCAAAGGCGAAGTTGGCTGCGCAGGCCATGGCGTGGAAATACTGCTGCCCTTCCTGGGATTCAAAGGGCGCGCAGACCAGTTCGCGGTCGGCGAGCTCGATGCCAAAGTCGCGCACCGTCTTCTGAAAGCGTGCGACATAATCCTCGCAGACCTGGTGACCGAAGCCGCGGGAGCCGCAGTGAATCTGCACCACCGCCTGGCCGGGAAGCAAGCCCAGACGCTCGGCCGCGGTCTCGTCGTAAACCTCAGCGACGCAATCCACTTCGATAAAATGATTGCCCGCGCCCAAGGTACCGATCTGGCCGCGTCCACGCTCCCGCGCCTTGTGGGAAACGTATTCTGGGTCGGCCCCGGGCATGGCGCCGAACTCCTCGGTGCGCTCCAGATCCTGGTTGCGGGCCAGGCCGCGCTGTCGTGCCCAGCTCCCGCCTTCGACTAATACCTTGTCCAGTTCGGTGTCCTGCAGTTTGATCTCACCGTGGACCCCTACCCCGCTGGGACAGTTGTGATAGAGCGCCGAGGCCAGCTCACTGAGGAACGGAGAGATCTCTTCCACCAAGGCTTCGGAGGCCAGCAGGCGCACCCCGCAGTTGATGTCGTAGCCCACGCCCCCGGGAGAGATGATGCCATCGGGCAACTTGGTAGCAACTACTCCGCCGATGGGAAAGCCGTAGCCCTGGTGGATGTCGGGCATGGCAATGGCGTACTTGACGATCCCGGGCAGGGTGGCGGTGTTGACCAACTGCTCTACCGAGTTGTCAGTCAGGGCCGCCTCGAGCAAGGCGTCATCGGCGTAGAGCCGGGCCGGGGCGCGCATGTCTTCGCGGAAATCGCGCGGAAGCTCCCAGATCTGTTCCGAAATACGCTTGAAATCAGATTTCGCAATCGTGCGAGATGGAGATGGCTTTCCCATTCCTTTGCTACTCAAACGTCCACGACAATAGTGGCTTCCCACCCATCCGGTAGCCGCTCGATTTTCAGACCGTGGAAGGTCACCGCTTTTATTGTGCGCCGGCTCGAAGCATCGGGCTCACCATGAAGGGATGCGCGCAGAGAGGTGTCGAAGATCGTGGCCACCTCGAAACGGGAATAGGACTCCTTGTGGACGTCCTGAAGATACAAAATCTCGTTTAACCAATTCACCAGCAGTGTTTCGCGATCGACGCCTGAAACCTCGAGCTGCCGGCTGATGGTTTCCCGGGTATCGGCCGGTTGTCCCTGGATGGTACCGAGGGCACGGGCAGCGAGCGCAAACAGTTCGGCCAGATCACGCCCGCGGACCGTGAAAGCGCGGTCGGCAGTGTGTTCCACTTCCCGGAATCGCAAGTCACTGGCCATCGTCGACGGGAATGTGCCCCGCAAACTACATTCTTACCCCTTGGCTCGCTGAGAGCAATGACCTGGGTCACCATCAACTGTGAAATCTGACGATTGTCCATCCATCGTGCCACGCATTCGTGTGCCATTGCCGGCAGAGTCACAGGTTGCTGTGTGCGTCGTCACGGCCTGCCCGGGGGATTAGGTGTATTCATGAGTAAGCTGAATGCTGGTGGAGAATTGTGGGCAAGGGTTGGCGAAGAGGAGGAGTTCCATGTGGTCACGTCTGGCGCTTTCGTTCACACTTCTAATGTGGGTTGCGGTCCTTGCCGCGGCCCAGAAACCTTCCGTCAAGAAGGGTCCGGCGCCACACACCTCGGCCGCATCGGGCCATGACATGTACTTGGCGTATTGCGCCTCATGCCACGGGAAGGACAGCAAAGGCGGAGGTCCCGTGGCCGCGGCGCTGAAAGTGCCGCCGCCTGACCTCACGACCCTGGCCAGGCGGAACAACGGCAAGTTTCCGGCCGACCATGTCTACCAAGTCATCCGTGGCGACGTGAGTATGCCGGCCCACGGTGACAAGGATATGCCGGTCTGGGGCCCGGTGTTCCTTGCGATGAGCGAGGCCCATCCAGCTCAAGTGCAAATGCGCATCACCAATCTAGCCAAGTACCTTGAATCTCTGCAGCAAAAATGAGACCGCGCTGAACCGATGACCAAAGCCGATCGCCCGCTTCACATTGACCCCGGCCCGTCGGTCTTGAAAAAGTGCTAGACTTTATGTTTTTCCGCGGGGGTAGAATGGCCAGCCAACGGAATGCCCCGGTTATTCTCTGCGTGGACGATGACTCCACGGGGCTGCGCTTTCGGCAGCTCATGCTGGAAGCAAAAGGCTATAGGGTCCTTCTTGCGACCTCCGCCCAGCAAGGCATGGAGGTCTTTCAGTCCAACGCCGTTGACCTTGTCATCACTGACCACCTGATCGGACGAGCCATGGGCACGGCGATGGCCGCAGCCCTGAAGCGATTGCGACCTGACATCCCAATCATCATCCTTTCGGGGAGCAGCAACCCGCCCGAAGGCACTGAGAATGCGGATGTCTTCGTCTGCAAGAGTGAGGGGCCGGAAGTCCTCCTGCACCGGGTTTCGGCGCTGTTGGGACGCGCCGCCTCCAGGCAGGAACCGGCTGAAGTCGGCGCCGACCAACTCACGCTGCTGAGTCGAGAGCGACTGGCAACCATCGTCGAATCGGTGATGGACGCCATCATCACCGTGGGAGACGACCAGCGGATTGTCCTGTTTAACAAGGCCGCCGAGACGATTTTCCGCTGCCCCAGCGAGGAGGCCCTGGGAAAGCCCCTCGACACGTTTATCCCGGAACGCTTCCGCGCCAGCCACCGCGAACATATCCAAAGGTTTGGGCACACCGGAGTCACCAGCCGGTCGATGTCTTCCCCCAGCGTTCTGGTCGGGCTGCGAGCCGACGGGGAGGAATTTCCCATTGAGGCGACCATCTCGCAGGTGGGAGGCGACGAGGAAAAATTCTTCACCGTGGTCCTGCGTGACATCACGGCGCGCAAGCAGGCCGAGGAGAAGCAGTCCCAACTGGCCGCCATTGTGGAGTCTTCCGACGATGCCATCATCAGCAAGACGCTTGAGGGCATCGTGGTGACCTGGAACAATGCCGCCGAACGCATGTACGGCTACTGCGCCCAAGAGATCATTGGCAAACCAATCTCCATACTGTTTCCCGCGGACAGGCTCGCCGAGGGTGACCAGGTTCTCGCCAGCATCAGGCGCGGCGAGAGGGTTGAGCACTTCGAAACCACCCGCGTGACCAAGGATGGCCGGCTGCTGAATGTCGCTTTGACCGTCTCACCCATGCGCGATGCCAATGGGACAATCATTGGGGCTTCTACCATCGCTCGCGACCTTACCCAGATCAAGATGGCGGAGCAAGCCCTGCGCAACTCCGAGAAGCTGGTCGTGGCTGGGCGGATGGCCGCTACCGTCGCGCACGAGATCAATGGCCCCCTGGAGGCCGTCGCCAACATCCTCTTCCTTTTGGAACAGGCGGAACTGGGTCACACCGCCCGAGAATTTATCTCTATGGCGCAGGAAGAGGTCAAGAGGATCGGCCAGATCACCAAGCTGACCCTGGGCTTCCACCGCGAAGGCGAAGAGCGCAGGGCGGTGCCGCTCAAGATCAGCGAACTATTTGACGGCATTCTCACCCTGTACGGGTACCGTATCGAATCGTTGGGAGTGACCATCGAAAAGCGATATGACAGCGCCGGGGAGGTGATCGGCGATGCCAGCGAGTTGCGGCAGGTGTTCTCCAACCTGATTGTGAATGCCGTGGATGCGCTCGCCAAGATGGGCGACAGACTGTGCATCCACGTGCGTGATTCGGTGGAGTGGGGGGACATGGGCCGGAAAGGCGTCCGCATCATCGTCGCCGATAACGGGTCCGGCATCCCCCGCGAAATCCGTCACCGGCTCTTCGAGCCCTTCTTCACCACCAAGGGAGAGAAGGGCACGGGGCTGGGGTTGTGGGTGTCTCAGAGCCTGGTGGAGAAACACGGTGGCCAACTCCGGGTTCGTAGCACTCCCGGTGTTGGAACTGCGTTCTCCATCTTCCTGCCTACTAGCGTAGCCAATGCCAAGGTCGCCTAACTGACAACTCCTTTCGCCGGCTGCCCGCCCCTTGGCCGCGGGTGCCCCTCGATAAGAGCGAAGGCATTGTCAAGGACACACGTATACCTTATGGCGCGCCAGCACCGCCGTGGTCGCCAGAGGGGTTATCGGGACGTGGCCGTGATTTCTCGCCCCACATTTTCCAAAACTCGGGGGCAGTGTATCGTGGGATCAGCGTGCCCGCGCCAGCACCACAGTTACATCATCGGGCTGCTCGCTGGAGCCGATCCAGTCGCTCACTGCCGACGTGACCATCTCCGAGATGCGGGCCAGCGGCAGGTGGCGGTGGTCACGCACAATCTCGATCAGCCGTTCCTCGCCGAACTCACCGAACTCGTTCTCCGGCTCCGTGACCCCGTCGCTGAAGGCGAGGAAGATGTCGCCGGGCTGGAGGCCGATGGTGCGCTCCTCGTAGCCCTGGTCATCGAACAGGCCGATCACCAGCCCGGGCGTGTCCAGCCGCCGCAGAGATCCGTCATGTCCCAGGATGATCGGAGGCAGGTGCCCGGCATTGGCATAGGTGAACGCGCGCGAGCGCCCGTCGTACACGCCCAGGAAAAGCGTGGCGTACTTCTCCGCCGGGGTGCTGCGATACAACTGGCGGTTGAGGAGAGCCAGCACCTGGGCGGGAGAGAACTCATCCTCGCTCGCCGACCGCGCTTCGAAGATGTGGGTGGGAGTGCCGTGGTCGCCTCCCGCCGCCACTAGGTGCGCGGTCATCGCCGGCATGCGTCCGATCTCGTAGGCGCGGACGGCGGAGTGGATGGTGGCCATCAGCAGCGCGGCCGAGATGCCTTTGCCGCTGATGTCGCCCACCGCGATGCCCAGGCGGTCCGGACCGTAGGGCAGGAAGTCATAGTAATCGCCGCTGACCGTACGCGCCGGGCGGCACACGCCGTGGACCTCAAGCGACTCCAGGTCCGACGCCGCCTTGGGGAACAACTGCGCCTGCACTTCCTGGGCGATGGCCAGCTCGTTCTCCAGTCGCTGCTTCTCCTTCTGCTCGGCGATCAGCTTCTCCAAAGACTCGCTCATGGAGTTGAACGAGCTCTCGAGCGCCGCCAGTTGGTCCTGCGCCTGGACGTTGATGCGATGTCTCAGGTCGCCGCGGTTGATGTGTTGGGTCGCGCCGTAAAGTTCGGCCACCGACCGCGTCATGGTCCGGGTGAGTCCCACGCCGACGATCAGCGCGATCAGTTCGATCACCGCGAAGACGATGGCCAGAACGATGAGCAGCGTCCAGATGGCGGTCCCGAATTCCACCATGGTCTGGAACAGCCGAGCATACAGCAGCGACAGCCGGGTGGTTGCCCGCAACGCGATGCGCGTCTGTTCCCCGGTTTTCCAATCCACGATCCCCAGAGGAGCGAAGAAGGTAACCTCGCGGTCGAGGCGCCGGGTCTGTGGCGGCAGCGAGCCTCCCGAGATGCGGGCGCGCCGTGGTGGCTCCTGCTTCGGCTTGTCCCCGGTATCTAGAGTGATCTCGGAAGGGCGGCGATCCCCGCTGGCACGGCCACGGATCACGCTGCCGGGATAGATCGTCACCTCGCCGATGTTGGCGGCGATCCGCTCCAGCAGGGCGCCATCCACGGGCATGCTGGAGAGCACCGTCAGAGTGGTGTCGTCGGCCGCCACCGTATTGACTGCTCGCAGATAAAGCCCGGTCTCGTCACGGGCAATACCCTGGAAATTGCCCTTGAGCCAGGCAGGAAGCTCGCCGACGTGCTGCTGCCCGCTGGGAGCATAGAGCTGGATCCGCCGGCCGCGGTACCAGGCGACCACTTCGGCGGTCTTCAGGTGTTCGTCGGGGCGGAACTCCTGCGAGGCCAGCAAGTCCTTGCTGGTGGGCGCGCCGCGGACGCGAGCCACCGTGGCCAGTTCCGTCGCCATGGCGGAGTTGGCTGCCTCCAGCGTCTGCAGCTCGGAATTCAAATCGGAACTGGCGAGAAAGGTGGCGAACTGTCCGGCGAAGAGATAGCCGGCGATCAGGGCCATCATCAGCACCAGCACCAGCGGGATGACGCCAATGAATGTATAGGTGACGATCAGGCGGTTGCGCAGCCGCCACATGAACCGGCGCCGGAACCAGCGCAGGCCGAGGATGAGTCCCAGCACAACCAGGCTGATGGTCAGCAGCAGGACCCATACATCGAGCGATCCGCCACCACGCCCCCCGGAGAGCAGCCGGCTCAGTCCGTAGATGAACAGGTCCACCAGCAGCAGGTAGAGCGCGAAGCGGCCCAAGCCGCTGGTGGGCGCGAGTCGCGCCAGCTTGCCAAGATAATAGGACGAACCTTTCATCGAGAGACTTTTCTCAGCCGAGCATCGGTTGATTATAGACGGACGCTTGCGGCCGGGCGCGACACGCGCCGAACTCCGGCTCGGACGTTCTGACAAGGATACGTTGCCAACCACCACAAGGTTCTGCGTAGAATACTTCCGTGTCCAAGCTTTCCTTACGCAAACGAGTCTGCGCGCGGTAGTGTGCCGATGACCGCCCGTGCCCGCAAGTACCGCATCCTGGTGGTGGATGACGAACCCTCGGTGCTTCTCACCTACCAAATGATCCTGGAGCAGAAGGGCTACGAAGTCGTGGCCGCCCCGTCGTCCGCCGAGGCGCGCCGCGCCCTGGAGAGTTCGCAACAACTCGACCTGCTACTCTGCGACCTGTCGCTCGAGGAGAAGGACTCCGGCTTCGCGATCATCGAGTATGCGCGCCGCCGCCAGCCCGGACTGCCGACGCTGCTGCTCACGGGTTACGCTGGCAAGGACATCAGCGCTCGCGCCCTGCACCTTGACATTTCCGTCCTGTTAAAGCCCATCGACATCCAGGAGTTTCTCGGCGTTATCCGTGCCCATTTGAGGCACGCCTACGGGCCGAAAGAGGCCAGCGGTCAGTAGGTCCCAGGCCCGGGGGAATCCGAGTGGCAACGGGCGACCGGCGACTGACAACTGGCAACTGAACTACAATCACCGCGTGTCCCCGCTGAAATGCTTTCTGCTCCTGATCCTCTGTACGGCGGCCTTGCAGGCGCAACAGCAGCCTAAGCAGGGCGATATGCAGGTGCGTGTCAACTACCTGAACGTCTGCTCTCCCAGCGACGCCGACAAGCAGGAGATCGTCTCCGCCCTCGAGCGCATTCCCACCACTCCCCGCTTCGGGCCGGAGTTCGAGATCGCCCGCGGCCGCTCCAGTGCCCCCGATACGCCCATCGCCTCCTGGGTGCGGGTGCGTCGCGAGTTCCCGCTTGAGGCGCCGCTGACCAACGCCCAGTACTCCGTCAGCCTGGATGCGAAGGACATCATCGAGACCGTTGTCTTCCGCTGGCGCGAGCCCAAGAACGTGATGCAGGTCGCGATCGAGGACAGCGTCTCCGCCGTGGCCAGTCCGACCACCGTGGTTGCGACTGACACGCCGGCCAGCCGCATCCGCGTAGAACGCTTCGGTAAGCCTTCTCTGGGCCTGTCGCGCTGCGCTCAGGCCGACCAGACCGCCTACGAGAGCGTGTTCGCAGCCGCCAGCCGCGTGATGAGCCGTTATCGCGCGGCACTGGGTGTGAGAGAGAGTGTTCCCCCGGAGTTGGCGCGGCTGGGCCTGGGCAAGACTCAGGCAGCCAAGAGCCAAAAGCCAAAAGCCAAAAGCGAATAACCAGAAGCTAGAAGCTAGCAGCCCGCTTTGAATCAAACCCGCGAGCCATTAATCTAAGTACCCATGGAAATCCGCAATACTGTGATCATCGGGTCCGGATGCGCCGGACTGACGGCGGCGATTTACGCCGCGCGCGCCAACCTGAAGCCGCTGGTGCTCGAGGGACATGAACCCGGCGGACAGCTCTCGCTCACCACCCTGGTCGAGAATTTCCCTGGGTTCCCCGAAGGCATCCAGGGGCCGGAGCTGATCGAGAACATGAAGGCACAGGCGGCGCGTTTCGGCGCCGAATACGAGACCGCGCACGTCCACCGCGCCGATCTCGGCCAGCGTCCCTTCGTTCTACATCTTATGGGCGGCAAGCCGCCCATCCACACCCGCAGCTTGATCGTGGCCAGCGGCGCTACCGCACGCTGGCTCGGCCTGCCGCATGAACAGGCGCTCATCGGGCACGGCGTGTCTTCCTGCGCCACCTGCGACGGCTTTTTCTTCTCCGGCAAGGAGATCGTGGTGGTCGGCGGCGGCGATTCCGCCATGGAAGAAGCGCTGTTCCTCACCCGCTTTGCCACCAAGGTCACCATCATCCATCGGCGCGACCAGTTCCGCGCTTCCAAGATCATGCTCGACCGCGCCCAGAACCACGCCAAGATCAACTTCCTTACCAACACGGTGGTGGACGACGTGTATGACGTCGGGAAGAACGAGGTCACGGCGCTCAAGCTGCGCAACGTGCACAGCGGACACACGCACACCTTCCCCACCAGCGCATTGTTCCTCGGCATCGGGCACGTTCCCAACACCGCCATGTTCGACGGCCAACTCGCCACCGACGCCGACGGCTACCTGATAACGCGCGATTACGTGTTCACGGGCATCCCCGGCGTCTATGCCTGCGGCGACGTTGCTGACCGCCGCTATCGCCAGGCCATCACCGCTGCCGGCACCGGCTGCATGGCCGCCATCGAGGTGGAAAAGTTTTTGGAAGAGCAAGGAAGGTGAAGGATCGGGTCATCGGGTCATTGAGCCATTGACCCCGTGCTCGAGCGGTCCTCTGGGACGCAGCGACGATGGCGAGAATTTCATTCGCTTCGTCCAATAGTGGCTGGAGACGCTTTGCGGTGACCAACCCAGTCTCTACTAGAAATTCAAGCCAGAAGACGGTCTCATCGGCTTCCTCCACGACCGTTCCGATCTTGGCGAGGAATTCCGCCGGCGAACGGGCACGGCAGACGGCGCGGTAATTAGCTGCGACCGAGGTACCGCATCGAAGGAGCTGTTTGCCAATGATCCGGGCTTCGTCCGTCTTGGGCAGTTGGCGAAACAATCGTACGATTCTGACCGCGAATGCTTTTGTCCTGTCCCTCAGAATCTCCGGCAGCGATGGCATCGGACGGCTCCGGTGCAGTTGGCCGCGCGAGCATAATTTGGTTCGCGGCAGTCGTTCAATAGTCCCAATCACCCAGGGCTAAATGACTCAATGGCCCAATGACCCAATTACTCAATTTACCGGGAACTCCACCGTTCCCTCGGCCTCCATCGGGATGCCGTTGCACATGGCCGGCTCATAGCGCCACTGCCGCAGCGCGTTGAAGGCCTTGGAGTCAGCGGCGTGACCGGCGCTGTTGACCACGGCCAGCTTGTGCAACCGGCCATCGGTCCCGATCACGAAGCGGATCTTCAGGTTCCCCCGACCGGCCTTGCGAAACGCGGGCAAGGGGGTCGCCAGGGGCTTGGGAGGAAGAACGGCGGGGCAGCGGCTCTGTTCTGCGAAGGGAGGCACCCAATCCGCGTCGGAGACCGCTCCCGGCTTAGCGTGAGGACCCGGCCTTTGCGGCGGGATGGAGGCGGCGCACACTCCCGCCAGCAGCAGAATCGCGACGGCACTCCAGCGAGCTCGGGAAGGCATGATGGAAGGCCCCAGCAAAGCCGACAACCTCCATTGGGCAATCCAGCCACCAGGAGTTCCCGCACCTAAGTGCTTCGCAATGAGCTATTTGGTCGGCACCGGTGTGCACAGGTCTGCAAGGTTTTGCACATTCCGAGTCTGCGGAGGCCCACCGTTGGAGCACCTCACCTCTGTGACCTCCGCCACATGGTGGCCCGCACGCGATGTGTTACAAAGTGCCTATGGACGGTCGCACACCGATCCGGCGCCCCGGCAGGCCACAGGGATGCTGAGGGCGCTTTTTATCTGGCTTTCCGAGAGCCGTGCGCTGCGGGCGGTGGCCGAGCACTCTGCCCTCGGACAACGCACCTCCAGCCGCTTCGTCGCCGGCACCACGGTCGAAGAGGTGATGGCGGCCACCCGCGGCATGAACGACCTCGGCCTTACCGTCTCCATCGACAACCTGGGCGAGAACGTCACCAATCCCGAGGAGGCCCGGCGGAGCGCCGCGCTCTATCACCGGTTGCTGGACGAGATCACCGCCCGCGGCCTGAAGGCGAACGTCAGCCTGAAGCTCACCCACATGGGCCTCGACATCGACGAGAAGCTGGCGCGCGAGAACGTCTGTGCGCTGGTGGCGCACGCTGCCGGCTGCTATAACTTCATCCGCGTGGACATGGAGGGCTCGCCCTACACCCAGCGCACCCTCGAATTCGTGCGGGAGCTGCACCGCGTCCCCGGACACGAGGACTCCGTCGGCGCCGTCATCCAGTCCTACATGCGCCGCAGCCAGCGCGACATCGAAGAGCTGCTGGCCGAGCGCATCCGCATACGCCTGTGCAAGGGAGCGTACAAAGAGCCGCCGGAACTGGCTTTTCAGAAGAAGTCAGAAGTGGATGCGAACTACGTCAAGCTGATGAAGGTGCTGCTCAAGAGCGGCGTGTACCACGGCATCGCCACCCACGACGAGAAGATCATCGAGGCGACGAAGGCCTTCGCGCGCGCCGAGAGGATCCCACCCGACTCCTTCGAGTTCCAGATGCTTCGCGGCATCCGCCGCGACCTGCAGCAGGAGCTGGTGCGCGACGGCTGGCGCATGCGCGTTTACATCCCATTCGGGACCGAGTGGTATCCCTACCTGATGCGGCGGCTGGGCGAGCGCCCCGCCAACGTCTTCTTCATCGCTAAGAACCTGTTCCGGCGATGACGAAGCGTCAACTCCCCCTGTTGCCTCATCTGTTAACATAGGCGCATGTCTCGCAGCGACCCAGCCACGCTGGCGCAGGCGTTTGCCGCTCTGGTCGGGCAGGACGTGGAGGACGAGCGCATCGATCTGGTGCGCGCCTCGCTCACCATCGCCCAGACGGAGTATCCCAACCTCGACTTCGACGCCTACTGCGCCCGCATCGAGGAACTGGCGCGGCGCGTGAAGCGACTGGTGCCCGACCTGGGCGATCCATCCGAGTCCATTACCGCGCTGAATCGCGTGCTGTTTGAGGAAGAAGGCTTCCGCGGCAACGCGGAGGACTATTACGATCCACGCAACTCGTGCCTCAACGATGTGCTGGACCGCAAGCTCGGCATCCCCATCACCCTGGCGGTGGTCTATATGGAAGTCGCGCGCCGCGTGGGTTTTCCTCTGGTGGGCGTGGGCATGCCCGGACACTTCCTGCTCAAGCACTACGACGTGGAAGGCCGCGAGATTCTCATCGACCCTTTCAACCGGGGCAGCATCCTGACCGCAAAGGATTGCCAGCGCGCCCTGGACGAGATCTACGGCGGGCAGATGCCGCTGCAGCCCGAGTTCCTCATGGCCGTCAGCCGGCGTCAGGTGCTGGTGCGCATGCTCAACAACCTGAAGTCCATCTACCTCTCGGGGCGTAACTTCCGCAAGGCGCTGCCTATCGTGGACCTGATCCTAGCCATCTATCCGCGCTCGCCCGAGGACGTGAAACAGCGTGCCTTGCTGCGCTGGAGCCTGGGGCAGACCCGCGGTGCGCTGGCGGACCTGGAGGATTATCTGAAGATGTCGCCCGATGCCTCGGACGCCGACGAGATCCGCCAGACGGCGGCATCACTGCGGCGGATGATGGCGACCATGAACTAAAACCGTCGTCGGCTGTCGGTCCTCGGTCGTCGGCAAAAGCAAGTATTCTTGTGCGCTCGGGATCACTGAGGCGATTTCAGAAGGACCACATCGTCTTCATCGAGATTGGACTTAACGGCCGACGACCGAGAGCCAACGACCGACGACCCCGACCGAACTAGCGCTGGCCGGGTTCTAACTCGGCGAGTCCGCGGACCAGGTTCTGCTCCTGAGGAGAGAAGCGCCGCCGGAATTGCGGAGAATTCATCATGCGCTGGCGTTCGCCCGGACTCATCCCACCCAACTGCCGGGCGGCCTGGTGCACGGCGATGCGGCGGTCCTCGGGCAGGTCCCGCATCTGGCCGTAGAGGTTGCGCACCTGCTGCCGCTGGCCTTGCGGCAGGTGCTCGAAGGTCTCCATACGCTCCAGAATCCGCTGCCGCTGCTCCGGCGGCCTGCTGTTGAAATTGCGCAGCCGATTGATGAGCTGCTCCTGCCTCTCCGGAGCAAGCTGCCGGAACCCGGGGTCGTTCCGCAGGGCTTTCTCCTGCTCTGCCGGAGGCAGGTTCTGGTTCTTGCGCAGCCATTCTCCGCGATGCGGACCGGGGCCCTTCATGCGCTGGCGGTCTCCCCATTTCTCCTGTCTGTCTTTGTCCTGGCGCTGCGCCAGCGCCCGCGGCTCAGCCGCTACCGCCAGCGCCAGAGCGGCAAGAACCAATATCGCAATGGATCTGATCTTCAGCACGTCAGCTACGGATTGGCCGTCTCCGCCTCCGTTCCCAGATCATCCAGCATGTCAAAGTTGGCGTACATATCGCCGTCGTGCTCGAGTTCCTGCAAGTCGCTGACCGCCGTGCCAGCCTGACCCACGGTGGGCGCCGGCCTGTCCATCGCAACCGGCGTGTGCTCAGGAGCATTGCGGAAGATCGTGATGCTCACCACCATCAACACAGCCAGGGCGAAGGCGATGGCCGGCTTGCGCAGCCACTCCAGCCAGCTCCGAGGTTCGGCCGCGGCTTCGCGTACGCGCGCACGCAGCCGGGAATCGAAATAGGGAGAAGGTTCGGGCGCCTCCCACTCGTCCAACAGCGTCATGGTCCGGCGCATCGATTCCAGTTCCCGGGCGCAGCTCGCGCACGAGCGCAGGTGCTCGTCCAGCGGGGTCCCCGGCGCGCCCGCTTTTGGCGCGCTGGGGTGGAGGCCGGCGGCGGTGTTTTGCTGGGCCGCGTCCAGCATGTATTCGCGTGCTTCCTTGCAGGTCATAACTCCCCCGTTACAAAAACTTCTCGAGCTTCACCCTCAGTGTTTCGTAAGCGCGGAACAGCAGCGACTTGGTGGCCGACTCGCTCAGCTTCAGCACTTCCGCGATCTGCCGGTAATCCATGCTCTGGTACTTATGCATGATCACCGCCAGCCTCTGCCGCTCGGGTAGCGCTTCCACTTCTCTGCGAATGGCCACCAGCCGCTCCCGCCGCAACAGCTTCTGCTCTGCCGTCGTCTTGGGATCGGCCACGTCGATGGTCAGCCCCGTATGCGGATCGGGTTCATCCAGGCTGGTGCCCGAGCGCTCCGCCTTGGTGTCGCGGGCGTGGTTCACCGCCAGGTTGGTCGCGATCCGGTACAGCCAGGTGGTGAACTTGGCGTCCGCTGCGTAACTCGCCCGCGAACGGTATACCCGCAGGAAGACTTCCTGCGCCAGTTCTTCCGCCACCGCTTGGTTGTGCGTCATGCGATACATAAAACTCACGAGTGGACGCCGGAACTTCTCCACCAGATAGTCGAAGGCAAAATCATCCCCCGCCGCTACGCGCAGCATCACCTCGGCGTCGCTGAGCAGGTGCAAGGCCGCTGAGGATGCGGCCATCGTCCCCCCCTCCCCGGCCAGTCTTGGACGGGCAGCGGCGCCTGCCGGCAGTTCCTGGCTGAGCGCTAGGCTGCTCACATCTCTACTAACCCGCTGGCGGGACGAAAGTTGCGTGCCTTCAGGAGCTGCCGGTCGGTCTCGGTCCGGGGGCATAGGGTACGTGGTAGCAAGGATTTTCGCAGAGTCGCCGGGTTTGGGAAAGAGGGTTGGGGAAGACAGGTTTTGCGACAATGAGCACACCGCGCGTGGGTGCTTAACTCAGAAGTGCAACACCAAATCCGGTGATTCGGCTGTCCTAACCTACTCCAGAGCATTAAGGAAAGGCCCTTCAGGGGCTGATTCCTTGGACGAGCCTTAAGAACTTTGTGAGGAATGCGCTGCGTCCTCCGCCATAGGCGTGCTTCAACAACTGGGGGTGGCACCTTCGTGCAAAGCGCGACGGCTGGAGCATCCATTCCTACGCTGACCTTGAGGTCTGTGGCCCTCCTCTCTTTCCTACGGCCGATTGCGCCGAAACGGATTGGGCGGGTTCATACGCTCCATCCGTCGTCTACGGTTGATGGGATTCAGAGGACTCAGGGGATTTGCTGGGTTCATCGGGTTGCGCGGGCTGGCCGGATTCCGCGGGTTCATGGGATTCAGCGGACTGTTGGGATTCATCGGGTTCATCGGATTTAATGGGCTATTCGGGTTCATAGGATTGGTCGGATCGTTCCACTTCTTCATGCTAATAACCTCCGAAGGGCACTTGATCAAGACTCTCTTCTGATCGCGAAAGCGAGAAAATCTTGCCCCCAAATTGAGGCAAATTGTACCGTTCTGTTATCAGAACAACAACCTCAGGTGCGGGGAAGTCGGTCCAGTTCGCCCAGGTCGTTGCGCGACTCGTAGGAGGTAGGCGAGGACGCCATATACACCAAGTGCGAGAGCGAATTCCCGCACCCCGGCCATGGATTGTAGAAACGGGTCTACTATCTCACTTCGCGGCTCTTTTTTCGAGAGGATGAGCTGAATCCAGATCGAGGTTCAGCTCCAGGACGTTGACTCTGGGCTCGCCCAGAAAGCCGAGCTGCCTGCCCTCCGTATGCTCTGCGATCACACGACGGAGTTCGTCTTCGCTGAGTCCGCGTTCGCGCGCGACCCGGGGAACTTGGAAATCGGCTGCAGCCGGCGAAAGGTGGGGGTCAAGCCCGGAGGCGGATGTGGTTACAAGCTCGATGGGCACGGGCTGCTGCGGATTTTCGGCCTGCAGCCGTGCAGCGTCCTGCTTCACACGGTCGATCAGCTTCTGGTTGGTGGGTCCGAGATTCGAGCCGCCGGAATTCGCAGCGTCGTAGCCATTGTTGCCCGCGGCAGACGGACGCGAATAGAAATACCCCGGGCCGGTAAAGGGCTGGCCGATGATGCGCGAGCCGACGATCTTTCCGTTGCGCTCGATGAGCTGGCCGTTAGCTTTGCCGGGAAAAAGCAGCTTGGCCAGTCCGGTCACGACCAGCGGATAAATAATCCCTAGCAGAACCGTGGTGGCGATGGTCATCAATACCGCAGTAACAAGATTCTTTTTCATTGCCTACTCCACTTACGCAAGCCCGACACGCGTGATCATCATGTCGATCAGCTTGATCCCGATGAAGGGCACGATGATGCCGCCCACGCCGTAAATCCAAAGATTCCGTCGCAGCAGCGCTGCCGCGCCCATGGGGCGGTATTTCACGCCGCGCAGCGCCAGCGGAATCAGGGCGATGATGATGAGCGCATTGAAGATCACCGCCGCCAGGATCGCCGATGCCGGCGTTTGCAGGCGCATGATGTTGAGTGCATTCAGCACCGGGAAGGTACCGGCGAACATGGCGGGAATGATGGCGAAGTACTTGGCCACGTCGTTGGCGATGGAAAACGTGGTCAGCGAACCGCGAGTCATCAGAAGCTGCTTCCCGATCTCCACTACCTCGATCAGCTTGGTGGGGTTGGAATCCAGGTCCACCATATTGCCGGCTTCCTTGGCCGCCTGGGTGCCGGTGTTCATCGCGACACCAACATCGGCCTGAGCCAGGGCGGGAGCGTCGTTGGTGCCATCGCCGGTCATCGCCACCAGCTTGCCGGCGGCCTGCTCGCGCTTGATCAGGTCCATCTTCTCTTTGGGGGTGGCCTGCGCCAGGAAGTCATCCACGCCGGCTTCGCGCGCGATGGCGGCAGCGGTCAAAGGATTGTCCCCGGTGATCATCACCGTGCGGATTCCCATGGCGCGGAGCTGATCGAAGCGATCGCGCATGCCGCCCTTGACGATGTCTTTGAGCTCGATCACCCCCAGCGCGCCGCGACGCTTCTCCGCCACCACCAGCGGCGTACCTCCGGAGCGGGCGATCTGGTCCACTGTCGCCTGGACCTCCTGATGCAGCTCACCACCGTTCTGGCGGATGTAATTGGCGATGGCATCGGCGGCGCCTTTGCGGATCTCGAAGCCGTTCAGGTTCACGCCAGACATGCGGGTCTGGGCCGTAAAAGGCACGAATTCCGCCTGGTGGGAGGCGAGTTCGCGGCCGCGAATGCCGTATCTCTCTTTGGCCAGCACGACGATGGAGCGGCCCTCGGGAGTCTCGTCTGCAAGGGAAGACAGTTGCGCGGCATCGGCGAGTTCCATTTCCGTGACCCCAGGGCCAGGAATGAACTGAGATGCCTGCCGGTTGCCCAGAGTGATCGTGCCTGTCTTATCCAGCAGCAAGGTGTTGACGTCGCCGGCAGCTTCCACCGCACGGCCGGACATGGCCAGGACGTTGTGTTGAATGAGGCGGTCCATGCCGGCGATGCCGATGGCCGAGAGCAGTCCACCAATGGTCGTGGGAATCAGGCAGACCAGCAACGACACCAGCACAAACACGGTTTGCGGCGAGCCGGAGTAAATCGCGAACGGCTGCAGGGTCACCACCGCCAGCAAGAAGATGATGGTCAGGCCGGCCAGCAGAATGTTCAGCGCGATCTCATTCGGTGTCTTCTGACGCTCGGCGCCTTCGACCAGGGCGATCATGCGGTCGAGGAAGGTTTCCCCAGGATTGGAAGTGATCTTGACTTTGATGCGGTCGGACAGAACCCGAGTGCCACCGGTCACGGCCGAGCGGTCACCGCCAGCTTCGCGGATGACGGGCGCGGACTCGCCAGTGATCGCCGACTCGTCGACCGACGCGACCCCCTCGGTGATCTCGCCGTCGGAGGGAATGAAGTCGCCGGCAGAAACGATAACCATATCTCCCGCCCGCAGCTTCGAGCTGGGCACCTGCTCGATCTTGCCATCGCCAACCAGCCGGTGCGCAATGGTTTCAGCACGGGCTTTGCGCAGCGTGTCGGCTTGTGCCTTGCCGCGCCCTTCGGCCATGGCTTCGGCGAAGTTGGCGAACAGCACGGTGAACCACAGCCATAAGGTGATCTGCAGGTTGAACCCGAACGCCGTGCCTCCGCGGAACAGCAGCACGGTGGTGATCACGCTCCCGATTTCCACCACGAACATGACGGGATTGCCCATCATGTGGCGCGGGTTGAGTTTGATGAAGGAATCCAGGATCGCGCGGCGCACGATCCTCCATTCCCAAACCGCTTTCTGCTTTGCCATATGCCCCTCAGAACGTCTTGCCTGCCGCCATCAGCAGGTGCTCAAGAATCGGCCCCAGGCTCAACGCCGGGAAGAAGGTCAGCGCACCCACGATCAGAATCACACCAACCAGCAACACGGTGAACAGTGGCGTGGTGACCGGGAAAGTGCCCAGCGAAGGCGGAACCGCCTTCTTGCGCGCCAGGCTGCCGGCGATCGCCAACGCGGGGATGACCATCAAGAACCGGCCTATCAAAGTGGTGAAGCCGATGGTGGTGTTGTACCAGAGCGTGTTGGCGTTCAGACCTGCGAATGCTGAACCATTGTTGCCAGCACCCTCGGCGTAGGCGTACAGGATCTCGGAAAACCCGTGCGGGCCGGGGTTGGCGATACTGGAAGTGCCGAACCCCTTCAACACCGAAATCGAGGTGAACACCAGAATCACCAGCGGGAAGATCAGCGCCACCAGCATGGCCATCTTCACTTCATGGGCCTCGATTTTTTTACCCAGATACTCCGGCGTTCGGCCCACCATGAGGCCGGCGATGAAAACTGAGAGGATGATAAAAATGATCATCCCATAAAGTCCGGAGCCCACTCCGCCGAATACCACCTCACTGAGCATAATGTTGGCCAGCGGCACCATGCCGCCGAGCGGGGTGTAGGAGTCATGCATGCTGTTCACGGCGCCACAACTGGTATCGGTGGTCACCGTGGCCCATAGAGCGGAGTTGGCTATGCCGAAGCGAACCTCTTTCCCTTCCATGTTGCCGCCGGACTGCAGCGCGCTCACGTGCTGATCCACTCCCGCGAGCAGGGGATTCCCGCGAGCTTCCGCCCAATATGCGGTAGTGATCCCCGCCAGGAAGAGGATGGCCATGGCGGCCCACACCGCCCAGCCATGACGCTGCGATCCAGTCATGCGGCCGAGGGTGTAGGTGAGGCCAGAGCCAATCGCGAAAATGCACACCATCTCGAACAGATTGCTGAAAGGCGTGGGATTCTCATAAGGATGCGCACTGTTGGCGTTGAAGAAGCCGCCGCCGTTGGTTCCCAGTTCCTTGATGATCTCCTGCGAAGCCACCGGGCCTTGCGCGATGGTCTGCTCGGTGACGGTATCCATGACCTGCTTTCCGTCTGGTCCCATCACCGGCTTGCCATCCGCGTCCACTTTCGGCACCTGTTGCGGTTCGACCAGCTTCACCGTGTCATAGGGCTTCAAATTCTGAGGAACACCCAGCGCAACCAGCGCCAGGGAACCGACGATGCACAGGGGTACCAGCACCCATAGGGAGCAGCGCACCATATCTACCCAGAAATTACCGATGGTCTCTTTCTCGCGCCGGGCAATGCCGCGAATCAGGGCGATGGCCATGGCAATGCCGGCCGCTGCCGATACGAAGTTGTGATACGCCAGCCCCGCCATTTGCGTGAAGTAGCTCATGGTCGTTTCCGGGGTGTACGCCTGCCAGTTGGTGTTAGTGGTAAACGACGCGGCCGTATTGAACGCCAGGTCGGACGCCACCTTGGGAAGTTTCTGCGGATTGAACGGCAGCACACCCTGCACGCGCTGGATCAAGTACAGCAGGAGCATGGAAACCGCGCTGAACAACAGCATCGAGCCGGCGTACTCGGTCCAGCGCATCTCGTGGTTCTCATCCACGCCCGTCACTCGATAGAGCAGCCGCTCAATGGGCCGCAGCACGGGATCCATGAATGTCTTCTCGCGGTTGAACACGCGCGTCATGAAGACGCCCAGCGGCTTCGTGATAGCGAAGATCAGCGCGAGAAAGACTGCGATTTGCAGCCATCCATTGACCGTCATGAGAGCTTCTCCTCGCTGCGCTTGTATTGCCCGTTGGCAACTGCCTCTGGGTGCCGGCGTGGGCGTGTATCTTTTATCGTTGCCAGCAGGATCCAGATCAGCACGAGTGCCCCGAGCAGAGCCACCGATGGCAATCCCTGGCCAATCATCAGAACACCTCCGGCCTTAACAACGCGTACACTAGGTACCCTGCCATCAGGATGCAGATTGCAAGCATGATCATCGATTCCAGATGCATATTTAATTCCTCACTTCAAGCGGTCGCAAAAGCGAACATAAGCGATCGACACCGCGAAAAAAGCAATCGTTATGGCTACAAACACAATGTCTTGCATAAACGATCTCCGATAGTAAACTCGCGATCCGCCACCTTCAAACTCGGCCCGTCGCACTAAATTGGACACTGCCCGAGGTAAATCTGGGATAAAAGCCCTCCCGTGCAACTTCGCACTCTTATCCGTTCGGCAGCCGCACCCGCGACCGAAGGCTGTGACGGACAAACCTCGCCACTTCGCGGGCCAGCTCCACAGGGGACAAGTCGTTCACCATGGCGAAGGCGGCTGCTGTGATGAGAACAGCGCCAGCCGCGATCAGCAAGATCAATGTCAGCATTCAACCCCCACAGCGGCCCAGTCATCCAACCCTGCGGGCGGGCGTTTCGGCCCCGCCGGCGATGACTTCGAATCGGGATCGACCATGCGTGTCGCTCCCCGCCTCGGGGATAAGGCCCAGCACATCGTTCTCGGTCTGAGTGTTCCGCGATGGCAGGTAAACGACGCGGCAGGGCGACTTCGGCTTGCTTTCCCTGAACAATGCCACCAAGAACCGGATCATGAACAGAACGCCGGCGACGCAAAACGCTGCCATCATTAGAGTGGCGGTCATGGCGGACCTCGCGGGCTGAGCGTTCGTTGGCCTGCTTCCGCGTATCCTCAGCCTCTAATCGATTGGATACCACCGCGCGTAAACTTCGAATAAAAGGTTCATAAAGAGTTTGTAAAGAGCCGTTTGCCAGCCCCAACCGGCTCTGCATGCCTGTCCAAAGGGGGCTGCGTCCCCTGGCGCTCGCAGGCATCGGGTCCACGCATGCCATCAGTGAGGACCATCGGCAAGCGGTCGATGAGGTGGTCGAAATCCTGAATCCAAGTTTGCCCAACCACCCGCAGGTGCCTGTAGAATAGAAAAAGGTCCGCTCAATTCCCTGGGGCGCTTAACTCAGCGGTAGAGTGCCATCTTCACACGGTGGAAGTCGTAGGTTCGAATCCTACAGCGCCCACCATTCCCCAACTGGCTCAACGTGAGGGAGGTCCCTCGCTGCGCTCGGGATTTCGCCTGCTGGCTGCCGCCTCGCTCAGGTTTGCGCAGTGTCACCGTTTCAGTTAGCTTCTTAGTTCCAACATGTTCGCTTTGCGCACCCTGACGGCCGCCGCTCTGATCCTCGCCATTGCAGGAGGTGCGTTCGCGCAGGGTCGCATGGATCTACGCGGCGCTCTGCAGCGGGCCGAGGCTGACAACCTCGAATTGCGCGCGGTGCGTCAGCAACGCGCCATCGCGCTTGCCGGGCTGCAGACAGCAAGGCAAGTTCCGAATCCGACCATAACGTTTTCGGCCTCGCGCGACGCTCCCCACGAGAGCGTTCTGTGGAGCCAGCCGATCGAGCTTGGAGGAAAGCGGGGAGCCAGGATCGCCGTTGCGCGGCAGGAGCAGCGAACGACGGAGCTCGAAGTTCAGATCCTGGGGCGCCAGATCCGGCACCGTACGCGCGAGGCATTCTTCCGCGTGCTGTTGACCCGGGCCCAGACCCAGCAGGCGAAAATCACGCTCGATCTGGCCCAGCAACTGCGCGACAGTGTCGAGCAGCGTTACCAGGCCGGCGATGTTGCCCAGTTGGAGGTCATCCAAGCGGACGTAGAGCTTGCGCGCGTTAGAGCGGACTATGAGCTTGCACGCGCGTCCGAGAGATCGGCTGACGCACAGCTTGCGGTATTGCTGAATCTGCCGCTCGACCGCGCGCCTGATCTGGACGGCCGCATTGAGGATTTGCCCAAGCCCGTGACCTTGGGGGCCGTGACCCAAACCGCACTGCAATCCAATCCCGAGCTGCAGCGCGCCGCGCAGGAGGTGCAGGTCGAGCAGCGGCGCCTGGGTCTGGCCAAGACCCAGCGCGTCCCAAACCTTGACCTTCAAGCAGGAACTGACCTGAACGCGCCGCCAGACTTCCAGGTCGGACCACGCGGACAGATTGGGATGTCACTGCCGATCTTCTATCACGGACAGGGGGAAGTATCGCAATCGTCCGCGAGGCTCGAATTCCTGCGCTTGTCGCTCGATGCTCAACGCACGACAGCATCGGCAAGGGTCGCAGCGGCGTTCTTCGATTACAGGGCGAAGCTGGCGCAGTCCCAGCAATACTCAGAGATCATCGTCCCACAGACCGTCCGGCTGGAAGGGATGGCGGCCGAGAGCTACCGCGAAGGCAAGAGCAACCTGCTGGTGGTCATCGATGCGCAACGCAAGCTGTCGGACACGCGCAAGGCATATCTCGACAGCCTGTTCGCTGCACAGAGCGCGTTTGCGGCTTTGGAGGAGGTCGCTGGTGAAGCTCTTGATTAGCCCATTTTGCCGCTGGTTTGCCCTGTTTGCAGGGGCGTGCAGCATCACTGTCCTGTGTGGTTGCGGCCGGCAGAGCTCGGGTGAGCCCAGGGGCGGGACGGCCGAAGCTGAAGTCACGGTCACGCGGGTTGAAAAGGGGATGCTGTCGCAAGACTTGCTGGTAAGCGGCAATCTCGTGACCTTGCCCAATCAGGACGCCAAGGTCGCAGCGCTGGTCAGCGGACGCATTGAACGCGTTTTTGTCACTGAAGGCGACCGGGTTTCACCCGGGCAGGACTTGGTGCAACTCGAGAGCGGGCCGCTGCGTGACCAGGCGCGCCAGGCCGAGGCGGCCGTCGCCCAGGCCCGCGCCAACCTGGAAAATGCGCGCCTGGCGGCAGAGCGGAACCAGCGCTTGCTGGAGCGCGGTATCGCCTCACGCAAGGAAGTCGAGGATTCCAGGACGCAATTAGCTGTCAGCCAGGCGACCCTGAACCAATCCGAAGCCGCCCTGTCGGCAGCTCGTGCCCAATTGGGAAGGGCGACGCTCCGTGCGCCATTCGCAGGAACTGTGGTGCGACGATTCCTGGGAGTCGGCGACCAAGTGGACGGGAACGGCGCCCAGCCGGTGGTGGAGGTCGCCAACATCGACGTCCTCGAACTGCTGGCCAGCGTGCCGGGTTCGCGCTTGAACCAGATTCGCACCAACGACTCGTTTGCGTTTGAGACGCCGAATGTGCCCGGCGCCAAATTCTCCGCCCGCGTGGTGGCGGTGCTTCCTGCCGTGGATCCCGCGACCAACAATGGCGCGGTTCGCATCCGCATCGACAATCCGCAGCATCTGCTGAAGCTCGGCATGTTCCTCAGCGTGAACCTCCCGCTCAAGGCAGCCGCAGACAGGCTGCTTCTGCCGCGGCAGGCGATTTATCCTGGCGAAAGCGGCGAACCCCATGTGTACCGGGTGACGGGTGACCAGGCCGAGGCGGTCCCGGTGAAGCTGGGCGCGCAGTCGAATGACAAGGTCGAAGTGCTGGACGGCGTGCAAGCGGGCGAAGTCGTCATCCTCAGCGGTGGCTACGGCTTGCCCGAGAAGTCCACAGTGCGAGTGAAGCAATGAACCTCGTGCGCTTCTGTCGGCGCAACAGCCGGGCAGTCTTCCTCCTTGTCGGGGCGCTCACCGTCGCCGGGCTGGTTTCGTTATTTAAGCTGCCCAGCAATATCTATCCGGAGCTGAACTTTCCCCGCATCGTAGTGCTTGTCCATGCCGGCGATCTGGCGCCCGATACCATGCTGCTCACCGTCACTCGGCCAATCGAAGTGCAGGTCAGCACCGTGCTCGGCGTGCGGCGGGTGCGCTCGCGGACCATTCGCGGGGGTGCGGAGATTTCCGTCTTCTTCAGCGACACCATGGACATGCAGCAGGCCCTGCAACTTGTACAGGGAACGGTCAATGAAGCGCGCCCGTCCCTCCCCGCCGATACGGAAATCCAGGTTGAGCGCCTGACGCCCACGGTCTGGCCGATGCTCAGCCTGGTGCTGAATGGCAACGTTCCGGACGCGGACCTTCGCGACTACGCCGTTTACAACCTCCGCCCCGCTTTCAGCCGCGTTCCCGGTGTGGCCCGGGTGGAAGTGGATGCCACCGACACGCGCGAGGTGTCGGTGATCCTTGACCCGCAGAAGGCCCTCGCCCACCACATCAGCCTGCCCGAGATATCCGACCGTCTGAAAGCTACGAATGGCGTCACCAGCGTTGGGCGTCTCGACAAGGACTATCAACAGTTCCTGCTGCTGACCAACTCGCAATTCAAGTCGGTGGATGACGTAGGCAACACGGTGGTCAGCCCCGACCCGCAGGACCCGGTGCGGCTGCGTGACATCGCAATCATCAGGGAAGGGGTTGCTGACCGCCGCACCATCGTGACCGGCAATGGGCGGCCAGCGGCGGTTATCAACGTCACC
Source organism: Terriglobales bacterium (assembly GCA_035632755.1). Taxonomy (GTDB): domain Bacteria; phylum Acidobacteriota; class Terriglobia; order Terriglobales; family Acidobacteriaceae; genus JAHFUA01. The sequence continues at coordinate 763 of DASQGF010000168.1, read as the reverse complement.
CGCCAGATCGGCGGGAACATCAATGCTGTCGCCAGGCAGGTGAAGGACGTGGCCTTCAATGCCAAGAACCTGATCCCCTCGACGCTGCACCTGTCCATCGTCTACGACCTTGCCGAGTTCGTGCAGGAGGCCATGGGCAGCGTGCGCGACGCGATCCTCATCGGCAGTTTTCTTGCGGTCGTCATTCTTTATGTGTTCCTGCGGAACGGCCGGATCACGCTGGTGGCTGCCACCACACTTCCGCTGACGGCGATTGCCACGTTCTTTTTCGTCAAGATTTTTGGCGGCACTCTGAACCTGATGTCGCTGGGCGGGCTGGCGATCGCGATCGGCCTGGTGATCGACGACGCGGTTGTTATCGTCGAGAACATTTACCGCCATCTCGGCGCGGGCGAGCCGGTGGCGGCGGCGGTGGAAAAGGGAACCGGCGAGTTGATCGGCCCCGTTGTTGGTTCGACGCTCACCACCGTGGTCGTATTCCTGCCGCTGGGATTGCTGCGGGGCGTGGTTGGCGATTTCTTCAAGGCGCTTTCCCAGACGCTCGCGGCGTCCGTGTTGCTCTCACTTATCTATGCGCTCACGCTGATTCCGCTGCTCTCGGAGTACTTGCTGGCGAAATCGCGCTTTCGTGAATCATCGACGCGCTTCATCGAGCCGGTGAACCGGGCCTACGAGGGAGGAATCGGCTGGGCTCTCGGCCACAAGCGCACCGTAGGCGTGATCGGGTTCGCCGTCATTGCCCTCGCCGTGCTCGCCTATTTCC
>DASQGF010000167.1:0-13276 GCA_035632755.1 Terriglobales bacterium | reverse complement strand
GCGGTGGTTTGCGTTCCGCTAATGCTTCTCCCCAACACTTCCTTTGCCAAAGAGAAGCAACGCCAGTGGCAGACGGGCAGGGTGCTGGACACTAGCAGCGGCAGGACGTATGCGGGGAACGTGGGCAATGCATCGGGAACTGCCACGACTTCAGGCGGCACAACATACGGGAACGCAAGTGGCAGTTCGACGGCTGTATATCGGGTTTATGAGACCTACACCATCGAAGCCGGAGATTACGTTTATGTGTGCCAAGAGCGCATCAAGTGGAGATGGTCCAAGCCTGCTCTCCTTACTGTGAACGGGCCAGTACAATTTGCAATCGAGAAGAACAGCATCTACATAAAGAGCGAGGATGGTAGCGAGCATGAAACCAAAATCATCAAGAAGATTCTAAAAGCTCAACAACCCACCGCCAACCAGCCAGGTCCCAAGAACTGAAGCCCTGCGATTTAATTCTTTAGGAAGTGACACCTGAGGCGAAAGCCCGCAGGTCAAGAGCACAACGTCCGAAAAGGCTCCGCCGCGCATCATGCCGCCTCCGAACGACGCACCCGCCTTCAGCACCGAGATTCTCCTGATTGAATCCGATCGAAAGAACTTGCGTGTATCAGAACTGCTTGCCGATCTTCTATCAGAGGCACGAGAACAATACGTTTGGGGCGCAAAGTCCGCCTCTGAGAGTCAAGAGATCATTGTCCGATTGGAGAGCAAGACCGCCCGACGGCTCGCCGACCTCCACGGCGATAGCGCGCAATGGATCATTCAAGAGGTGTCGCGTTGGGGCGGCAACAACGAAACGGCCATTCGCACGATCGCCTCGGCATCACCGGAGCAGAAGCAGACGTTCGCCGAGTTGATCGGCTGGCTCTTGACATCGGGTTCAACTGAACACGCCTTGCGCGGATTAACCAAACAGCCGGGTCTTGGCCTGGTGATGGCATCCAAGATCTACCGCTTCTGTTGTCCGCACATCGGCGCAGCCGTTGACCGGCATTCGTCATACTTTTTCAACTCCTTATCTGTGCGTGACGAGGCCGGAAAGCGGAGAGTCTGCACTCGATTCACCAGGGAGTGGGCAAACGGAAAACGCAAAGCGAGCCGTTTGGCAATTTATACAGACCCTAAGCGTGATGCAAATCTGAAAGAGTATTGTGCCACCTATCTTCCCCTACCGGCAGCGATCGCGGATGCCCTGAATTCTCAGCGAGGCGGGTTCTTATGCGCTACCTCCAGAGCAAGAAGACCGTGGCGACCGGCGGATGTCGAAATGGCTGCTTACTTCTGGTGGTCGCAGAGAGAATATCGCTAATAAGGGTTTATACGGGCATACTATTGTTATTCACCAAGGGTTGCGAACTGGCTAGTCATGGTAGTCGCCGCCATTCTGCGCGTAGCGCTTCACCAGCTCCGCGGGGATGCGATTCTCCCTGGCTATGGTTGCGAACAGGCGGCCGCTTTCGCGCATGGTGCGGCGCTGGGTCGCAGGATCGAGTTCCACCAGTCCGAAGCGCAGCCTCCAACCGTCATTCCACTCGAAATTGTCGGTCAGGGTCCAATGGAAGTAGCCGCGGATGTCGATGCCATCTCGCAGCGCCGCGTGCAGTTCGTTGAGCGCGTTCACCAGCAGCCAGGGCCGAATGCGGTCCTGCGCATCGGGCACGCCGTTTTCCAGTATGTAGATCGGTTTCCCCAGGCGCGCCGCATACTCGGCCGCAACCCTCAGGGCTCGGGGATACGCCTCGGCCAGCAGCCCCTCGGCCCCGGGATCACCCTGTGGAACGTCCTCCGGCACCAGGATGTTCCCGAAAAGCTGCGAGGGCTTGCCTGGGTCGAAGCACACGTACAGGCGGCCGTATACGTTGAGGCCGACGAAGTCGCAGGTGCCGCGCGCCTCGCTCAGATCTCCGGCCACCATGCCGAAGCCCAGCGGCAGGGTGCCCTCGGCGATGGCCCGCGTGAAGCTGTCGTTGAACAAAGAATGATGGAGTCGAGCGATCCAGTAGTCGAGCGGCAGGCCCGGACGCAGAGGCTGGAACACCACGTAGTTGTGCGCCCAGCCAACGCTGCCGTGCGGCTGCAGTTCGTGGATGGCACGAAATGCCCGGCTGTGGGCGCGGAGGATGCCAGCCAGCGCCTTCATCGAGGTGAACAGCTCTCCGCGCCGGCCCGGCGGGAACAGGCCCACAGCGTATCCCATGGCGCAGTACACGTTGGGCTCGTTGAACGTAACCCAATCCTGGCAGAGGTCGCCGAGACTGTTCACCACCTTGCGCGCATATCGTTCGAACAGTGCGGGTGCCTCGGCGGCAAGGAATCCCTCGCTGCCTTCGAACCAGAGCGGATGGGTGAAGTGGTGCATGCTGACCAGTGGCCGGATGCCGCGCTGGTGCAGCCCGCGCAGCATCTCGCGATAACGTTCCAGCGCCTGCTGGTCCCAAACCCCCGGCCGTGGCTCGATCCGGCTCCACTCCACCGATATGCGCAGAGCATTGATCCCCATTTCCTGCGCGAGGTCGAAGTCGCGCTCTGCGTTGGTCCACCAGTCGCAGGCACGCCCGCAGCGGTCTCCGGACTTGATCCTGCCGGCCGCCTCCCATGCCGACCATTGATTGTTGAGGTTGTCGCCTTCCACCTGGTGGGCCGAAGTGGAAACGCCCCAGAGGAAATCGGTAGGGAAGACCCGGTCGCCATCTGCGTTTAGCGGTTGCACCTCTGCGAGTTTACCGCGTACGCGGCACTCGCTCCGCGAGGTGTGCCGCGAAAAGCAGCAGCGCGGCGGCATTTTCACCCCACGTTCATATCTCCGTAACACGCCTGCAACAATCGATGGCTAACGTGAACCGGAAGGCGGGCGGTCGGAGCAAATGCCATCGCTGCCATGAAGCCCAACGTATTTCTGGTCGAGGACGAACCGGACATCGCCCTCCTGATCCGTCATCATCTGGAAGGCGCGGGGTTCACCGTCTCCAGTTTTCTCAACGGGTCGGGCGTGGTGCAGGCGGCGGAGCTGACGCGCCCCAGCCTTTTCCTGCTCGACATCATGCTGCCGGGCGGCAACGGCCTGGATCTCTGCCGCCGCATCCGCAAGACGCCCACCCTCACCAAGGTCCCGATCATCTTTGTGACCGCCCGCACGGGAGAGCCGGACCGGGTTGCCGGCCTCGAACTGGGCGCCGACGATTACATCGCCAAGCCCTTCAGCCCGCGCGAAATGGTGGCCCGCGTCAAAGCCGTGCTGCGGCGCTACGACCGGCCCGCGGCGGCGGCGCGGCTCTCGGCCGGTCCCATTGAGTTGGACAGCGAAGCCATGCGCCTGACCGTCTCGGGCGTGTCCGTGCCGACCACCTTGACGGAGTTCCGGCTGCTCGAGCACTTGATGCGGCACGCCGGCCAGGTCTTCACTCGCGACCAGCTTCTCGACGCCGTCTGGCAGGAATCGCGCTACGTGACCGACCGTTCGGTGGACGTTTACGTCCGCCGCTTGCGCGGCAAGATCGAGCAGGACCCGGAAAACCCTCGTTACCTGCGCACCGTCCGCGGCGCCGGTTATCGCTTCGACGTGGTCCAGTGATCGCGCTCGAGGAGCGACTACGAACACGGTCTACGCGACTAGGCTGAACTTTCAGCTCTCCAGCATCTTCTTGCGCGTGTGCCGGATGCTGCGGTGCTCGACCAGATAAACCAGCTCCTCGGCCAGGTTGGTGACATGGTCCCCCGCCCGCTCGATGGATTGCACCATCATCAGGGTCTCCACTACGGCTTCCACCTGATTGTTGGACTTTCCCAGCAGGTTGCGATGAAAAACCTCAGTCCGCATGCGGTCCAGGTTGGCATCGAGCCGGAGCACCGATTGGGCCAGTTCAGGGTCGCGGCCCACGAACCCACCGTGCGCCTGTTCCAGCATCGTGACCAAAGTGGAAACCATCTCCTTCATGGTCTTCCGGTCGCCGGCCGAGAGGTGGCTGGAAGGAAGGCTCAAGCGTTGCCCCACCCACAGCAACAGGTCGCTGATGCGTTCCAGGTTGCCGATGAAAGAGCTGCAGACCAGCAGTTCGCGGGCCTTGTCTTCGCTGACCCGGGTGATGGCTTGCGGCAGCTTCTCGTGGGCCGCCCGCTCCAGCTCGTCTAGTTCGCTCTCGCATTGGCGGAGCGTGAGCGTCGCCAGGCGCGAGGAACCGGCCAGGAGCTCCTGCAGGTTGGTGGCAGCATCCTTGGCCACCAGGCAGGCATGCGCCGCCATCTCCACCAATTCGTCACCCGATCCGTTGCGTCGCTTCACTCTTGGGCTGATAACAGACTCCTTGGCGCCACTTCAAGTCACCGGGGATGAACCCTGGCAGATCCAGGCTGAGGGCCGCCGGCGATTCTGATCTTTCCGGACTTGATGGCCTCGACAAATCTTTCGTGATCTCTCGCCGTCTGATCGGCATAGGCGCGGGCGAAGTCGGCGATCGCAGTATCGAACTTGGGACTCGAGCCCAGATACCCGGCCAGCGCACACGCATCGCCGGAGCGAGCGTGGCCTTTGGCCAGCACCTCACCGCAGACCAGCGCATACTGCAGCAAGCCGTCGCCCTGCAGATCCGCGGTCTCGATGCTCGCCTTGTGGTCGGATAGTTGCCGCACTAGGTAGTCGCGACCCTCCATCGCCGTCCAGCCCAGAAAGATGTCCGATTGCGCCTGCATCGCGCGCTGGCCCTCGACCACGCGGCGTCCTTCGTGCTCCGCCGGCCGGAGGTCGGGAAGATAGCGAGCATAGCAGGAAGGCGGCTCTTCTTTCACTTGCAGGAACAGCGCGTCCGTCCCGCCGCTACCCAACATCAGCACGATGTAGTCGCGTGTGCCCACGCTTCCGGTTCCCACGACCTTGAAGGCCACATCCAAGGGATGGTACTGGTCGAAGAAGTGTTGACGCTCGGGCGCCAGCGTCTGCCGGTAGGATTTCAGCGCCGCCAGCACGCGGGACGCGGTCTGCTTGTCAACACGGGTCAACAACGGCGGCTGCGGCTTGAAGCGGCGCGAACCTCCCGCAACGGCCGTCAGCCGTTCGAGGTTGTGCCGCGGCGTGGCGCGCTCGGCTTTCCGCAGAACACTGCGCAACGGCGCGAAGTGGAGATGGCGGTGTACCCGGTAGCGCGCCAGGTCGAGCACCGTCATGCGCGAGAACCCGAACATGGCTTCGCGGTAGGCGCGCACGAAAACGCGAACCGCGTCCTTACAGTGTTTGTCGGTGTCGTGCGCCTCGCGCCCGGCCAGCATCAGGCTGGTGGCCAGCCGTTTGACGTCCCATTCGAAGGGCCCGCGCACTGTCTCGTCGAAATCATTGATATCGAAGATGAGGCGGCCATCGGGCGCGCTGAACGCTCCCAGGTTGCGCACGTGGGCGTCGCCGCAGATCTGGACGGTGAGGCCGCATCGCGGCTGCGACGCCAAATCCGCCGCCATCACCGGGGCCGCGCCGCGAAAGAAGCCGAAAGAGGATGCGGCCATCCGCTGGTACTTGATGGGGAGCAGTTGCGGGACGCGGCCGCGATTTGCAGTCGTGATCAGGGCCACGGGATCGTGGCGGCCGGCAGGTGGCTTCCACCGCGCCTGCTCGACGCGGCTGCACGCCTTGCGCAAGCGCCGGCCATGGTCGCGACGCTCGCCGGGGTCAAGCCGTCTTGCGTTTTCTCCCATCATCTTGCAGGCTGGAGTGCGCCCTAGCCATCAAACATCATGCCACACTGGTTGGACCAAAACAGGCCCCGCTCCAGCTTCTCACAAAGACGTGTGCCCCGAGTCACAGCACCGGCGCGGGCCGGAGGCCAAGCTAGTGCCAGGCGACCAACCTCCTCCGGTGTGTGCACCCGATAGTAAACCTGGGTCGCCATTGGAGAGCGGACCATGACCAGCACTGAGCATGTCGCTTTCAAGACTGACTCTTTCCCACCTCTTCAACCCCCGCTCCGGCTGCTGTTCGGACCTGGTCCGAGCATGGTGCATCCGCGCGTGCAGGCAGTTCTTTCCAAGCCCATCGTCGGTCATCTTGATCCCTACTTTTTCCATGTTGTTGAAGACGTCCAGGAACTCTTGAAGATGGTGTTCGGGACGGAAGACGCTTTCACCCTGGCCGTCTCCGGTACCGGCTCCGCAGGCATGGAGGCCGCCGTCGCCAACTTCATCGAGCCGGGGATGACGTTTGCCGTTTTCGCCAACGGCTACTTCTGCGACCGCATCACCGAGATGGGCAAGCGTCGCGGCGCCGAGGTCGTGCGGCTGGAGAAGCCCTGGGGTGCGACCTTTGGGGACGACGAGGCTACCGCTTTCATCCGCCGCGAAAAGCCGAATGTGGTGGCCTATGTCCACGCCGAAACCTCAACCGGCGCGCTGCAGTCGGGGACACCGATCTGCCGGGCTGCCCATGAGGTTGGAGCGCTGGCGATCGCCGACTGCGTCACTTCGCTGGGCGCCATGCCGGTCGATTTCGACGACACCGGCATGGACATCGCTTACAGTTGCAGCCAAAAAGGGCTGAGCTGCCCGCCGGGTCTGGCGCCGATGGCATTGTCTCCGCGCGCCATGGAATGGTTGCGCGCGCGCACTTCGCCCTGCCCGAGTTGGTATCTCGATCTCAAGCTGCTCTACGACTATTACGCCGGTTCGCACCGCTATCACCACACCGCTCCGATCTCCTTGTTCTATGCGTTGCGCGAGGCCCTGGTGCTGATCGCCGAGGAGGGCATCCAGAACCGTTGGCAACGGCACCGCCGCTGCCACCTGGGATTCGTGAAAGACATCGAGGCGATGGGGCTGGAAATGCACGTCCCGCAGGGACACCGCATCTGGAACCTGAACACGGTGCGCGTGCCCGCAGGCGTGGACGACGCCAAGGTCCGCAAGGATCTGCTGGAAGCTTATGGAATCGAGATCCAGGGCGGGTTCGGACCGCTGGCGGGCAAGGTATTCCGCATCGGGATCATGGGCCCGCTGGCCACGGAGGGAAATGTCACGCTGCTGCTCAGGGCGTTCGCCAGCGCGCTCACCGCGGAGGGATACAGGGCTCCGCTCGAGGTCGCGGCCTGAAGCGAACGTCGTAGCGGACGGTGAGGTTCTTGTTCTTGTCTCCGCAAGTCCTCACCTCCGCTTGCTCCGCGGCTCAGGCCAGTTCCATCTCGTCCACGTAGCACCAGCGCCAGCTCTCGCCCGGCTCGAACGAACGCATGATGGGATGCCTGGTCTGGTGAAAATGCCGGGTTGCGTGCTTGTTCTTGGAGGAATCGCAGCATCCCACGTGGCCGCAACTGAGGCACAGCCGCAGGTGCACCCAGGTGTCGCCCATCTCCAGGCACTCCTTGCAGCCCTTGCCGCTGGGCGTCACGTTGCGGATCTCCTTCACATGAGGACAAGTCTTGGCTGCCATACGTCGCCTCCCACTGATCCTCCAGTTTCGACGCCCTTCACACCACCGGAGTTGCAAATTCACTCGACGCGCAGGAGCGGGTGCGGGTTCGTGCTACATTTCTGTCTCCCATGATCCGGCACATTTTCGCCCTCATCCTCCTGGCCAGCGCCGCAACCGCGCAGAACCAGGCTGAGGCTTCCCGCGCCGCTAATGCGCACACCTTCGACGCAGCCGCCGCGCAGCGCTTCGCCGGCCTGGCGCTGGTCTGCGTGCACAAGGAGTATCCCGGCAAGATCTCGCACTCCATGCTGAGCGACGCCGACGTTGCGCCGCCGCGCAAGCTCACACCCGCGTTTTACGGCTGCTACGACTGGCACTCTTCCGTGCACGGACACTGGCTGCTGGTCCGCCTGCTGCGCACCTTCCCCGACGCGCCTTTCGCCGCCGCCGCTCGCACCGCTCTCAACGAGAGCCTGACTTCCGCCAACCTCGCGCAAGAGGCTGCGTACCTGAACGCCGAAGGGCGCGCCAGCTTCGAGCGGCCCTACGGACTGGCGTGGCTGCTGCAGCTCGGACAGGAATTGCGGGAGTGGGAAAAGCCGCGCGGGCCGCGGGATACCGTCGATCCTTTGCCCGCTCAACTCGCCGCCAATCTGCGTCCGCTGGAGCAGGCCGCCACTGGCCGTCTCAAAGTATGGCTCCCGAAGCTGTCGTATCCGGTGCGCTCCGGCGAGCACAGCCAGACCGCGTTTGCGCTCGGCCTGATGATCGACTACGCGCGAGCGAGCGACGACCGCGCCTTCCTCGATCTGCTCATGCGCAAAGCTCGCGACTACTACCAGAAGGACGAGAACTGTCCGCTCGCCTACGAACCTTCCGGCGAGGATTTCCTCTCGCCGTGTCTTGCCGAAGCCGACGTTATGCGGCGTGTGCTCACGCCCGAAGACTTTGCCGGATGGCTGCGCGGGTTCATGCCGCAGCTCCCCACCGACGGCGCCGGCCCGTGGCTGCAGCCGGCCGTGGTCACCGACCCCAGCGATCCCAAACTGGCGCACCTCGATGGCTTGAATCTCAGCCGCGCCTGGATGCTGGAGGGCATCGCCTCGGGCCTGCCGGCGGGCGATCCGCGGCTGCCGGCTTTGCGCGCTTCCGCCGCCGCCCATCGCGAAGCCGGACTCGCCTCCGTGACCGGCAAGCACTACGAAGGCGGACACTGGCTGGGCAGCTTCGCCGTCTATCTCGCCACGCGCCGCGGCATCAACCACTGAGCTACACGCGCTCGAGCTGCTCCCGCGTGCGCTGGTTGCGCACGTTGCCGGTGTTGAGCGTGCTGCGCGGCTCGAACAGCACCACGTGCACTTCTTCCTCGGCCACAGGCATGTGCTCGACGCCGCGGGGCACGATGCAGAACTCGCCCGGGCCCATCCACAGGTCGCCTTCGCGGAAGCGTATGCACAGGCGGCCTTTCACCACCAGGAACATCTCGTCCTCGGCTTCGTGGTGGTGCCACACGAACTCGCCTTTGAACTTCACCAGCTTGACGTAGCTGTCGTTCACTTCGCCGACGATCTTCGGGCTCCAGTGCTCGGTGAAGCGAGAGAACTTCTCGGTCAGGTTGATCTTTTCAGGTTTCATGAGGCTATAGACTCCGGAACTCAACCCATCACCGCCGAGACGCCGAGGACGCCGCGACTCAATGACTCAATGGCTCAATGACCCAATGGCCCAATCCAGCTTCAATCCGCCGCCGGCTTCTTTTCCTCTGGCGGAGGCACCAGACCCAACGCCTGCGCCGAGACCTGGTCCGCCGTCCGCGTGTGGAACCAGTTTGGATAGAGCGGAGCGGGCTGGGTCAGCGTGTCGAGTTCTGCGACTTCGGCCGGCGTCAGCTCGACATCCACTGCGCCCAGATTGTCCTCGAGCTGCGACATCTTGCTTGCGCCCAGCAGGACGGTGGAGACGAACGGTTTGGCCAGCAGCCACGCCAGCGCCACCTGCGCTACCGTCGCCCGATGACGCTCGCCGATGACACCCAGGCGGTCGATCACGTCCCAGGCGCGCTCGCGGTCGAGCGGCAGGAAGTCGCCGTACGCGAGGCGTCCCTTGCCGCCCGTCGGCTCCTGGCGCGTGTAGCGCCCGCTGAGAAAGCCGCCGGCCAGCGGGCTCCAGACGACGATGCCGATGCCCGCGTCCGCGCAGAACGGCGCAATCTCGTACTCGATGTCGCGTCCGACCAGCGAGTAGTACATCTGCGCCGCCACGAAGCGCGCGTAGTTGTGGCGCTCCTGTATGCCGACGCACTTGGCCGACTGCCACGCCGAAAAATTTGAGTAGCCCACGTAGCGCACCAGCCCGCGCTGGACCAGGTTGTCGAGCGCCCGCGCCGTCTCTTCGAGCGGCGTGTAGGGGTCCAGGCGGTGGATCGAGAGCAGGTCGATGTAGTCGGTGCCCAGGCGCTTGAGCGACGCCTCGGCGGCCGAGATCACGTATCCGTAGGACGCGCCCGCGCGGATGATGGCGCTGCCCGAGCGGAAGCCGATCTTGGTGGAGATGATGACGTCCGCGCGCCGCGACTTCAGTGCCTTGCCCAGGATCTGTTCCGACTGCCCGTAGGCGTAGCCGTCGGCGGTGTCGAAAAAGTTGATGCCAGCATCGAGCGAGCGTCCGACCAGCGCGTCGGCCGTCTTCTCCGGCGTGTTGAAGACGTGCGACATCGGACTGTCCGGCGCCGACCCGAAAGTCATCGCTCCGAACGCCAGCCGCGAAATGATGAGTCCGGTATTCCCCAGGCGTGTGTATTGCATGACTATCCTCCTGGTCTCATTGACGGCGCGCGCCGGGGATGGGATTCTTAATAACCGATCACAAAGAGGGCTGGACTCGCAGGATGGCCAAGGCGATCTGTCGAGTTCGGAAGGCTGCAGGCACACCTATTCTCCATAGAACGCCGAGCCCTTGCGAGCCTTTGTTCGCGACTTAAATGAGGTTGACCTTAAAGAATCAGACCAAAAGGACCCAAGTTCCAGGCCCTTCTTTTCCACCTTGACACCGAGGACTGCTTCCGCAATTACGTTCAGCGGAATCTCGAACCTGGCGAATCTTTCAAAATTCTCCAACAGCCCGCCAGCCTTAGTGCTGCGCACCTTCTGAACAACATCGGCTAGGGCTTGTTTAAGCTCAGCTAGGTTGGATACGTAAATGACCTCTGAGGCAGGTTTGATCTTTTTAAAGTGTTCCCTCACTTCTGGCCCAATGCCCTTTGTGGAAACCATAACCGCATACGCTGGCTTGTACATAGCTATCCGGGCGCCGAACGAGTATGCGTGTCCCATTGAGAACTCGGCGTCCTTGAGCTCGAACATCAGAAGTGTGTCCTCGACGTCAACGAAGGCGTCGATCTCCTCCGGACTGTCTTGCAGGTTCAGCAGGATCTTGTCGGGATCGACACCCAATGACTCTAACTCGGTCACGAGCCGCGCGCTCATCCAGTAGCTCTGGGTGAGCATCTTCTCGAGAATTGCTGCGGGAACAATAAGATCCTCTATGCGTTCGTTTGCGATTTGATTGCCGCACGAGCAGGAGACGCCGAGCTTTGCGATTTCGGCGACCTTGTCCTTGGAAAGCAAGCGGGCGACCTGATTAGACGTTCTCTTGCAAATTACGACGTAGTTCGTCGACACCAACCCCGCGTTTTCGAGTTCGGTCATAGCTTGTAACGGATCGTCGACGCCTGCGGCCCCCTTCCGCAGCAAGTCGGAGCCCAGAATACCGCCCGAGCTTTTTATCAGGAGCGCCAACTTCCTAAGGCGAGCGTCTTCGAGCTTTGCGGAGAGCCGCCGCTCAACATCCGTTATCTGCGAACCTGCCAAGAACTTGACGTCCCCAGCTTGGGTGAACTCAGACATGGCATGCGTCGGTACCTTCGTAACCCAAGACAACGCGGCACCCTTCGACCTCACAAAATCGCCCACGTGCGCTATCAAAGACTCGTATTCGGGCCTCGCATCGCTCTGGCCTATAAGCCCAATGTCCAGGATTTTGTGCGACTTACCTTCAGGATCATTCCCGGAACCAGTCGCGACGAACAAAAGGCTCTTGCGGTCTTTTGAATTGAAAAGTTCAGCGTTCGAAGGCTGGGATGTCGAAACCGAGGTCCCTAACTCTCCGAGGATATAGGTGTATCCGGTCCCGGAACCTGCGGCGTTTGCTACCTGCTCGTGGGTGACCCCAAAAACTTCATAGGCTTTCGCCTTGGCGGTCGATATCAGAGGCGTGAGGCCGCGCGACTGCAAGTAGGCTATGAGCTCACGAAAATCTGCAGCCGCTTCTTCTAAGATGAGTGTTTTGGACAATAACACAAAAGCCATAGCAGGTCCCCACTTCCTTACTTACTGAATCAGCGTTCCCTTCCCGTTCCGCTCTTCCGGCGGGATGACGACGGCGGCGGCCACTTTGTCTCCGCCCTCCATCGCCAGCAGGCGGACGCCCTGGGTGGAGCGGCCGGCCTCGCGGATCTCCGAGGGTGTCGGGAGGCGCAGAGAGTATAAAGCAGATCCCTCGCGCTTGCTCGGGATGACAATTCTCTTGGGGCTTAGCTTCAGTCTGGCGTCCGTCCAAAAGCCAGCCCCGGAGGGGCGGGAGGCCGCAGGCGAAAGCCCGGCACGTCACCGGGGTCCCCGGCGCGCCCGGGTTTGGCGCGCTGGGGTGGGTGAGTGCCGGGAACGCGGTTCAAACCAGAACCGAGTCCCGCCAGGGACGGCACCTAGCCGAACACCTCGGACGGATCGTACGCCACGCCAGATTTGCGCAACAAAGCGATGAATTCATCCTCGAACGAACGTTTGGCGTGGTGTTCAGGTTGGTGCTTGATGTAGTCCTTGACCCTACCTAGGCTGGAGGCGCTCACGCTGAAAGCTCCATAGCCTTCCTGCCAGGCAAACTTGATGTTGTGTTCGCCGATCCAGCGCGAGGAATTGGCCTTGAAGGTCTGAACAGCCTTGGCAACCGAGATGTCGGAAGGCAATGCAATCAAAATGTGGATATGGTTCGGCATGCCTCCAACCGCCAGAACGGGAATGCGGCAGTTGGCGCCGATGCCCTCGATGTACCTCCACAGCTTGGGTTGGAGCTGTTGCGGAATGAGATTGCGGCGTTCCTTAGTGCTGAATACCACGTGCACAAGCACATTGGCATATTTGTGAGCCATTGGTGCCGTCCCTTCGGGACTCGTGATTATTTTGTCCTGCTTCCCCGGCACTGACGTGCCGGGCTTTCGCCTTCGGCTTTCCGCCCCTTCGGGGCTGGGGCATCGTCGTTTCCATCGATACGTCGCACGCCATAAGCGGGCGTGCAAGACTATCTTTCCGCGCGCGGGGATGGTCTGTGGACGACCAAGAACTTAAAACAGGCGAGCAGAAAAACAAGGGGCCGGAATACCCCTTTGCAAGCGGGCGCACCGGGGCCCGGTGCGTGGTGGCCTTTTCGGCCTTACATCAGCCCCGCAGGGGCATAAGCCCGGCACGTAAACTTATCGATTGATCGGGAAGTGGGACACGAACCTGCGGCCTCGATTTAGGTAAACAAGGGGCTAAAGCCCCGATTCATTTCACGCCCGTGCGGCACCCTTCGACTTCGCTCAGGGCAGGCTTCTAAAGCCGTACCCTGATACAAACCTAGTGAATCAGCGTCCCGTTCCCATTCCGCTCCTCGGGCGGGATGACGACGGCGGCGGCCACCTTGTCTCCGCCCTCCATCGCCAGCAGGCGGACGCCCTGGGTGGAGCGGCCGGCTTCGCGGATCTCCGAGGTGTCGAGGCGGATGATCTTGCCGTACTGGCTGATGACCATGGCTTCCGTGTCCTCGCTCACCAGCAGGATGGCCACGACTTTG
>DASQGF010000166.1:0-18080 GCA_035632755.1 Terriglobales bacterium | reverse complement strand
GAAGCACGGTGACAGGGTGCCGTCGGTGCGGATCACGCAGGAATTGTGGCCGGCGCGGCAGTTCCATGGATAGGTCTTGCCGCGCATGAAGTCTTTCATCTTGCGCAGGTGGTCCTTGGAGTTGACCATGATGTAGCCTTGCGCGTTCTTCTCGATCAGCCAGTCGAGGATCTCATCCAACCGCGGCCAGTCTTCCTGCAGGATATAGGTGACGTTGTTCTCCAGGTGCTGGAAGTGGGGCTGCTCGATGTAGGGCGGCTCGTTGATGTGCACGTCGGTGGAGATGCCGTTGTCGTGCGCGATCTCGGTGAGCACGTACACGTCGTCGATGTTGTTGCGGCAGATGTTGGTGTTGAACACGATCATGTAGCCGTACTGCCGCTGCTGCTTTACCAGGTACTTGAACTGCTTCTCGATGCGCTTGAAGTTCTTGGCCAGCCCGGGCTTCTCCTCAAGCGAATCGACCGCCAGGTTGATAGCGGCCACGCCCAGGTCGCCGACGCGGTCGATGAAATCCTCGTTCATGAGGATGCCGTTGGTGGGCAGGTAGACGAAGAAGCCGTTTTTCGTCCCATAATCCACTACTTTAAGGATGAAGTCGCGCCTCAGCAGGGGCTCGCCGCCCATGATGGCGATCACGCGGCAGCCCACCGACTTCAGCCAGTCGATGGAACGGATGGCGGTCTCTTCCGTCATCCCCTTGACCTTGTTGTTGAACGCCCAGCAGTAGTGGCAATCGACGTTGCACTTCCACTCGGTGAACAGATAGGAAAGCAGCGGGCGGAACTGGTCCGCCATCACGCGCGACTGCATGTAGGGCACCAGCCAGCGGCGAAAAGCGCGCACAAAGTTGTTCGCGTGATAGCTGCGGGTCTCTAACTCCGGCATCCAGCCTCCTTGCTTGCGATTGAACAACTCTCCCCGGACCGACCACCCCAGCAAACCAAAAGCGGGTTTGCCGGGGACCCCGGGTTCGGAGTCCAGGCAGGCAACACCCTCCCCCCTACTAAGGCGCTTAGGATAAATACCCGGGCGCTCGGCGGTACAGCAAAAAATCATTAGAATGCGTCACTTGCCAGCGTAGTGTCATTTCTTTACAGCGAACTGAGCGGCTGGCGAGGCGAGCAAAATGGACGAGGCGGAGCAGGAACGCGAAGAGTGGAACCGGCGCTACGGCCGGGGAGAACACCTGGAGCGCGACCCCAGCCCGTTCCTGGTTAAAGCCTATGGCCACTTCGTGGCACCACGCTTCCCTGCCGCCGGAACCGCCCTCGACGTCGCTGGCGGTATCGGACACCATGCCATCTGGCTGGCCCAGCGTGGCTGGAACGTCACGCTGGTGGACATCTCCGATGTCGGGATAAAGATGGCGCTGGAGGAAGCACGCGGTGCCGGGGTAAGTATCCACGGCAAAGCCGCCGACCTGCGGACCTACAAGTTCGGCCGCGAGGGCTTCAACCTGATCATCGTCTTCTACTTCCTTGAGCGCGTGCTCTTCCCTGCCCTCGCCGCCACGCTCAAGCCTGGCGGCCTGATCATTTACAGGACCTACACCCGAGAGCACCGCAAATTCCGCGCCTGCTCGCATCCCATGCATTTTCTGGAGCCCGGCGAATTGCGTGGCGACTTTCCGGGCTTCGAGGTGTTGCGCTACCGGGAGAGCGAGGGCATGGCAGAGCTGGTGGCGAGAAAACCATTTGTAAGGACGCAGCATGCTGCGTCTCTACAAATCTGAGTACACTTAGGACGCGATCCTGGCTCGTGAACGGCTCGGGATGTACTGCCAGACGCTTCTGGGGGAAATCGGCGGGCGAGGGTGCCCGCCCCACGTGAGTCTGCCGCTACCCAAGTTTCACCTGGCCCGTCTAAATGTCAACTCCATCTTGTCCCGGGATGAACTTTCGGAGCACCCGCTTGGTACCAATGACACCATTGCTAATTCTGCCCAAGAGGAGAAACGGATGCGCTCTATCCTGGTGTTTCTGCTGCTGTTGATTTTGCTTGTGCCCGCGGTGGCCGCCGCGCCGCCCACCGCCGACCTCGAAGCGCGCCGCAGGGCCTTTAACGACCTGCTCGCCGAGCAGTGGGAATACAACCTGCGGACAAGCCCAGAGTTCGCGTCCATCCTGGGTGACAAGCGCTACAACGATCAGCTCTCCGACATCTCCTTGAAGTTTGTCCTGGACGACCTGGAGATGACGCGCAAGTTCCTGGCGCGCTTTGAGGCTGTCGACACCTCCGGCTTCTCCGAGCAGGAAGTGCTCAGCAAAGCGCTGATGGTCCGCGACCTCAAGCAGCAGCTCGACTTCGCTCCCTTCAAGGAATGGGAGATGCCGGTGACGCAGCTGGGCGGCCCGCATTTGGACATGCCGCAACTGGTAGCCCTGCTGGCCTTCACCAACGTGAAGGACTACGAGGACTACATCGCCCGCGTGCGCAAGTTCCCCAAGGTGATGGACGACACTATGGACCACATGCGCCACGGCATGGCGGACCACCTGATGCCGCCACGTTTCCTGCTGGAGAAGGTCGCCACCCAGGCCGACAACATCGTGACGTCTGATCTCGAGCAGAGCCCCTTCGCGCAGCCGCTGGCCAAGTTCCCCGACTCCGTGGGCGAGGCTGACCGCAAGCGGCTGCACGATGCGACCATCGCCGCCATCCGCGAATCGGTGAACCCGGCGTATGCCAAGTTCGCCAAGTTCGTGCGCGAGGAGTACGCACCCAAAGGCCGCACCGAGGCCGGTATCTGGTCGCTGCCGGACGGCGTGCCGCGCTATGCTGCCATGGTCAGGCGCAGCACCACCACCGACCTCACGCCGGAAGAGATCCACCAGATCGGCCTCAAGCAGGTGGCCGATCTCGAAGCGCAGATGCTGGCCATCGCCCAGAAGCTCGGCTACAAAGACCTGAAGAGCTTCAACGCCGATATTGACAAGGACCCCAAGCTGCACGCTCACTCGCGCCAGCAGATCCTCGATCTCTATCGCACCTACGCCGACACCATGTGGGCGCAGCTCCCCTCCGCCTTCGGCCGCCTGCCCAAGGCCAAGCTGGAGGTGATGCCCATCGAGGAGTTCCACGAGAAGGAGGCCTCTACCCATTACAACCAGGGCACGTCCGATGGCTCCCGTCCTGGACACGTGATGGTCAACACCGGCGACTTCGAACACCGCAAGCTGATCAGCATCGAATCCACCGCCTACCACGAGGGCGTGCCCGGACATCACATGCAGATCTCGATTGCGCAGGAACTGCCCGAGCTGCCGCCTTTCCGCCAGCAGGAGTTCTACGGCGCCTACATCGAGGGCTGGGCGCTCTATTGCGAGAAGCTGGGGAAAGAGATGGGCTTCTACAAGGACCCCTACAGCGACTACGGCCGTTTGCAGGATGAGATGCTGCGTGCCATCCGCCTGGTGGTCGACACCGGCTTCCACTCCAAGCACTGGACGCGCCAGCAGGTGGTGGACTACTTCCACGCGCACTCCGCCGTGGACGAGCCGGACGTGCAGTCGGAGACCGACCGCTACATCGCCCGGCCGGCGCAGGCGCTCAGCTACAAGATCGGCCAGCTCAAGATCCTGGAGCTGCGCGAGCACGCCCGCAAACAACTAGGCGCCAAGTTCGACCTGCGCGCCTTCCACGACGAGGTGCTGGGCGCCGGGGCTCTGCCGCTCAACGTGCTGCAAAACAGGATCGGGGAGTGGATCGTCGCGCAGAACAAGGGCACGGGCGGGATGGCGGTGGCGAAGTAGGGCGGGAAGCGATGTCTCGAGCGACGCAGCCTGCTGCGTCGCTACGGATCACAAATTCTTTCATTTTACTAATTGTCATCCTGAGCGAGGGAGGGTCCCGCGCGCTTGCTCCAGCGCGGGAGACCCGAGCGAAGGATCTTGGTTTTGCGCCCTCCGCAGAACATTCTGCTCTGCGTCTTCAGCAGCAAAACACCAAGATCCTTCGCGACCGTCTCCCGGCCTGAAGAAAAGCGGCCGGGAGCCCTCGGTCGCTCAGGATGACAATTCCTTAAATGAGGTTTTAGAGGGTACTAGCTGATTGCTGATTGCTGAGTGCTACGCCAGGTTCAACGCCCGCTGGAAGCTGCCGCGCTCCTTCATGATCTTGTCCTGCAGCAGCATGATGGCGTAGATCAATTGCTCAGGACGCGGCGGGCAGCCGGGCACGTACACGTCCACCGGGATCACCTGGTTGACGCCCTGCACCAGGGCATAGTTGTTGTACACGCCGCCGGAGGTGGCGCAGGCGCCCATGGAAATGACCCACTTGGGTTCCGGCATCTGCTCGTAGAGCTGGCGGATCACCGGCGCCATCTTCTGCGAGACGCGGCCGGCGATGATCATCAGGTCGGCCTGCCGCGGCGACGGCCGGAAGACCTCGGCCCCGAAGCGCGCGATGTCGAAGCGTGACGCCCCCATGGACATCATCTCGATGGCGCAGCAGGCCAGGCCGAAAGACATAGGCCAGAGCGAGTTCTTGCGCACCCAATTCACGGCCTTGTCGAGCTGGGTGAGGAGCACGCCCTCGGGCTGATCGTAGCCGAAGGTCAGCGCCCGCACGCGGCGCAGGTCATGCTCGGAGCCTACCAAGTTGTCGAAGCGCTCTTTGCCGAGCGTGCTCGGGATTGAATCTGTCTCTCGGGCCATAACAGTATTTTAGATGACGGAGCTCTCTGCGGAGACGCAGCATGCTGCGTCTCCGCGGGAGAGGGCTGCCCTAGTACACCTTGTCCTTCTCCTGCTTGTCGTACACGATGGTCTTGCCGTCCGACGACTTGTTGATCAGGGTCTTGCCATCGTCGGAGAGCGTCCAGGTGTCGGTCTCGGTCCAGTCGGTGTCGGCGACCTCGGAGCGCACCACGTGGTGCATCCGCACCTGCAGGACGCGCTTGCTGGTCCAGCGCACGCTGGCGTAAGCGGTCTCGGCTCCGGTCCCGTACAACTTCGCCTCTTTGCCGTTGGTGACATAGTCGTGATTCTCGAAGGGCTGGGTTGCGTCGCCATTGAGGAAGTAGGCAAAGTGTATCTGGTAGGGCGACTGCAGCACCACCAGCACCGTGTCCGGCCGCCAGTCGGGAGCGCCATTGCTCTTCTTCATGTTCAGCTTCCAGGTGCCGGAGAAATCGACCAGCTTGTCCTTGGTGGCCGCCACCGTGCCCAACGCGAGCAGAGCGAGCAGCATCGCCCCCACCGCTTTTCTGCATCTCATCATGGGATCAGCACGACCTTTCCGAACATCTCGCTCTTCTCCAGCCGCTCGTGCGCGGCGCGGGCGTCGCCCAACGGGAAGCGCTTGTCCACCACCGGCTTCAGGCGTCCGCTGAAGGCGTGCTTCAGGCCCCCGTGGAAATCGCCCATGGTGCCCATGTAGGAGCCCAGCAGCGAGTACTGGCGGGAGAACAGGAAGCGTATGTCCACGCCCACCTCGGGCCCGGTGGTGGCGCCGCAGGTGACCAGCGTGCCTCCGGGCTTGAGCGACTTCATGCACTCCTCCCACACCGCTTTGCCCACGTGCTCGAAGACGATGTCCACGCCTTCCTTCGCGGTGATCTTGCGGACTTCCTCGGAGATCTTCTGCTGGTAATGATTGATGGTGAAGTCGGCGCCCAGTTCGCGTCCTTTCTCCAGCTTGTGCTCGTCACCGGCGGTGGTGATGACGCGGCAGTTGAAAAGCTTGCCGATCTGAATAGCGATCGAACCCACGCCCGAGCCGGCGCCGATCACCAGCACCGTCTGCCCTGGCTGGATCTTGGCGCGCGACACCAGCATGTGCCAGGCCGTCACCAGCACCAGAGGCAGCGCCGCCGCCTGCTCGAAGTTCAGGTTGTCGGGCATAGGCACCACGTTCACCCGCGCTGTGGCCAGCAGTTCGCAATTGCCGCCGTCCACCCGGGTGCCCAGCACCGAGTATTGCCGGCAGAAGTTCTGTTGTCCCGAGGCGCAGTACGCACAATGATTGCAGAAGACCATGGGCGCCAGCAGCACGCGCTGGCCGACCTTCAAATCGGTGATGTACTCGCCGAGTTCGGCCACTTCGCCGGCTACGTCGCTGCCATTGATGTGCGGCACCGGCACGTTGCCGACGCCTTTGCGCAACCACAGGTCAAGGTGGTTCAGCGCGCAGGCCCGGACGCGCACCAGTACCTGGTCGCGCCGCGGTTTGGCGTCGGGCACATCTTCGTATTTCAGGACTTCCGGACCGCCGTATTCGTGGAAGCGAACTGCCTTCATGTCGCGCTCCCCTGTGAACGAGAAGAAACGTATAAAGGTATCACAAGGGTTGCAGAGCCGACCGGGCCGGGCCATCCAGCGATTGGGTAGTGGGCTGTTTTGAAATCTGACCCCATGGTAATCGGAGGCTGGAATCGCAGATCACATGTGGAGTCTAGAGGAACTCGTTCAGCTGTTGGACGTGAAAGCAATTCAAATCGCCTGACGGCCATTGGCCAACCAGGCATCCCGTGGTACCATAAACGGTTTCCAAAGTAATATATTGCATTCTAGGGGAGTTGGGCTATTCTACAGACAATCTCCCCCGAATCCTCGTGGCCGAGGCAAGGAGTTTTGGACCATGGCTGATGAGCCAACAGCGGGGGCAACATTGAGTGCTCTCCACTACCTGTTCACACATTCTGGAAAGAAGATCGTCGCCCATTGTCTCGAATTGGACATTGTGACGAGCGGCCCAAATGTGGAGCAGGCCGAGGAAAGCCTCAACACGCTTGTGCTGTATCAAATTTCCTCGTGTTTCGTCAGCGGCAACTTTGGCCAACTGTCTTTCAAGGCACCCATCGAGTATTGGCGCTTACACCGTTCGGCAAAGCCGCTTCCCGGAGCGGCAGAATTACAGGTGGAAATACCTCCGATGGTGCTGCCCGTTTCGCGCAGCTTCGGACTGCCGGTGTACCGGGCTGAAATGGCGGCAGCCGCCGCATAATGCGCCTCAGCGAACTCCTGCCGGAACTGAACAAACGCGGCATCACCGTAGTCAACAAATGGGAACTCCGAAAGCGGAAAGGTATCACGCTCGGTGACCCGCTGAAGTATTTTCCCCATCCCAGCGGACCGCAGTATCCGATAGACGTCACGGCATCCGAAGACCCCGACCTGACTGATGATGAAGTGGCTGCCATCCGACGCCGCTTCCCTGAGAAAAAGTAAGGCCAAAAAAGTCAAAACAGCCCACTACCAGCGATTGACTTGTCCCCCGCCGCGCACTAACATCCGACTTCTTATCACAGGGGCTGAGGGCGCCACTTGATCGGCCGGACGATCGCGCATTATCGCATTCTCGACAAGCTGGGTGGCGGTGGGATGGGCGTGGTCTATAAGGCCGAGGACACGCGCCTGCGCCGCTTCGTGGCCATCAAGTTCCTGCCCCCGGAATTCGCCCGCGATCAGCAATCCATCGACCGCTTCCTGCGCGAGGCCCGTGCCGCCTCCGCCCTGAACCATCCTCACATCTGCACCATCTACGACGTGGGCGAGTTCGAGGGCGAGCACTTCCTGGTCATGGAGTACCTGGAAGGCCAGACGCTGAAGCACCGCATCCAGGGAAAGCCCATGCGCCTGGAGCAGGTGCTGGAGCAGGCCATCGAGATCGCCGACGCGCTCGACGCCGCCCACTCGGCCGGCATCGTCCACCGCGACATTAAGCCGGCCAACATCTTCCTCACCAGCCGCGGCGTGAAGATCCTCGACTTCGGCCTGGCCAAGCTGACGCGCCACCTGCAGCCGTTGGCCGAAGCCGTGGGCGCTTCCGGCATGCCTACCGCCCTCACCCACGATCACCTCACCAGCCCCGGCACCGCACTCGGCACCATTGCCTATATGTCGCCCGAGCAGGCGCTGGGCGAGGAACTGGATGCGCGCACCGACCTGTTCTCCTTCGGGGTGGTGCTCTACGAGATGACTACCGGCGTGCTGCCCTTCGGCGGCAACACCTCGGCCGCCATCTTCAACGCCATCCTGAGCAAGCCGCCGGAATCGCCGCTCCAGCTCAAGCCCGACCTGCCGCCGGAGCTGGAGCGCATCATCAACAAGGCTCTGGAGAAAGAACGCGACCTGCGCTGCCAGACCGCCGCCGAGATGCGCGCCGACCTGAAGCGGCTGAAGCGCGATACCGATTCTTCGCGCGCCGCTGTCGCCCGTGCCGTGCCGTCAGCCGCGCCACCAGCCGCTGCGCGCGAGTCTTCCGGCAAGATTGCCGCCGTGGTCCGGCCCCGCGCCGGGTTCTCGCCGCTCATCGCCGCCATGGTCGCGGTGGTGGCGCTAGCCATCGGCCTGTTCGCCGGAAAGCTCGTCTTCCAGACGATGCCGCCTGCGCCGCCGGTTTATCACCAACTAACCTTCCGCCGGGGAACGGTGCGGGCGGCGCGCTTCGCTCCCGACGGCCAGACCATCCTCTACAGCGCATCCTGGCAGGGAAATCCCTCCGAGATCTTCACCGCGCGTCCGGAAGGACCGGAATCGCGCTCGATGGGGTTGAGCCACGCGCAACTGCTTTCCGTGTCCTCGACGGGCGAGTTGGCGGTTCTGCTGGACAGCCATCCTCTGGGGACCTGGGTCAACGTGGGAACGCTGGCCCGCATGCCGCTTTCCGGCGGGGCGCCGCGGGCGGTGGTCGAGCAGGTGCAGTGGGCCGACTGGTCGCCGGACGGCGCCAACCTGGCCATCGTTCGCGATGCTGGCGGGAAGAATCGACTGGAGTATCCGGTGGGCAAGCTGCTCTACGAGACCGGCGGCTGGATCAGCCACCCGCGCGTCTCGCCCAAGGGCGACATGGTGGCCTTCCTCGATCACCCAGGGCAGGGCGACGACAGCGGCTCCATCGCGGTGGTGGACCTGAACGGAAAGAAGAAGACGCTGACCAGCGAGTTCTACAGCACGCAGGGGCTGGCCTGGTTGCCGGACGGCAAGGAAGTGTGGTTCACCGCCGGCATGACCGGAACCGACAGGCCGCTGTACGCAGTGACGCTCGCGGGCAGCATGCGCTTGGTGGCGCGCATGCCCGGCACCTTGTCGTTGCTCGACATCTGGAAAGACGGGCGCATCCTGCTCAACCGCTCGAGCTGGCGCCGCGAGCTCATCGGCCTGCTGCCCGGCGCAGCGCGGGAGAGGGATCTGTCGTGGCTCGATTACTCCTATCCCGCCGACATGTCCGCTGACGGAAAGACGGTCTTGTTCGACGAGGAAGGCGTGGGCGGCGCTATGGCGCATTCCAAGACCGGCGGCCTTTCCTACGCGGTGTACGTGCGCAAGACCGACGGCTCAGCCGCGGTGCTGCTGGGCGCCGGTGGCGCGGTGGCCCTCTCCCCCGACGAGAAGTGGGCCATTGCACAACCGCAGACGACGCCCGCGCAGCTGATCCTGCTGCCCACCGGGGCCGGCGAATCCCGGCAGTTGACCAAGGATGACATCAATCACAACTGGGCCAAGTGGCTTCCCGACGGCAAGCAAATCGTCTTTACCGGCAACGACTCCGACCACGGGGTGCGCTTCTACGTGCAGGACATCGCCGGCGGAAAGCCGCGTCCCATCAGCCCGGAAGGCGTCCACGCCAGCGCCTTCGTGGTCTCGCCCGACGGCCGCTTCGTGGCCGGCATCGGACCGGATCAGCGCGGCTATCTCTATCCCGTCTCGGGCGGCGAGCCTCAGCCGGTGCACGGATTCCCGACCGGCGAGCAGCCCATCACCTGGAGCAACGACGGCCGCTACCTCTACACCTACCGCCCCGGCGAACTCCCCACCCAGATTTCCAAGCTCGACATCAACACCGGCCAGCGCACGCCCTTCAAGCAGCTCATGCCCTCCGATCCCGCCGGGGTCGAGACCATCGGACCTATCATGCTCACCCAGGACGGCAAGACCTGCGTGTACGGCTACCACCGCACGCTCTCGGATTTGTATCTCGTCGAAGGGCTGAAATAAGGGTCAAGACAGAACCTGCTTCGTGAGGGATCACGTGTCAGGGCATGACTTCAGTCGTGCCGAAAGGCTGTGTTTTTGATGAGATTTTGGGAAACGGCAGAAGACATTTGTCCCAGAGACAGAACCCAGGATTCCTCGCCTCGCCCTCACTCGCAAGCTCGCTCGGGCGGGCCCGGAATAACAATTCAACCAGCGCTCCTGACGGCACGAGTAAACTCGTGCCCTGACACGTGATCCCCGCACGAAGCGCTGGCGTTGACTTCCCCCGCCCCGCCCATCTACTATGACGGACTCGCGAGGGGAAGGATTATCTTGGTCGGTCGCACTGTTTCCCATTACAAAATCCTGGAAGAACTCGGTGGCGGGGGCATGGGTGTGGTGTACCGCGCCGAGGATACCGAACTCGGCCGCAACGTCGCCCTCAAGTTCCTGCCCGAGGACTACTCCCGCGATCCGCAGGCCATCGAGCGCTTCCGGCGCGAGGCACGCGCCGCCGCCGCGCTGAATCATCCCCACATCTGCACCATCCACGAGATCGGCGACTACCAGGGCCAGCCCTTCCTGGTGATGGAACTCCTGCAAGGCCAGACCTTGAAGCACCGCATGGCGGGCCGGGCGCTGCGCAGCGATCTGCTGCTGGAGCTCGCCATCCAGATCGCCGAGGCGCTCGACGCGGCGCACACGCGCGGCATCGTGCATCGCGACATCAAGCCGGCCAACATCTTCGTCACCGCGAGCGGCCAGGCCAAGGTCCTCGATTTCGGATTGGCGAAGCTGTCGCTGCGGCGGGCGCGGGTGGCAGAAGCCGTGGGCGCTTCCGGCCAGGTCACCGCCATCTCCGAAGAGCACCTCACCAGCCCGGGCAGCACCATGGGAACGGTCGCTTACATGTCGCCGGAGCAGGTGCGTGGCGAGGAGCTGGACGCGCGCTCCGACCTGTTTTCCTTCGGCGTGGTGCTCTACGAGATGGCCGCCGGACGCCATCCTTTCCCCGGCACGACCGCGGGCGTGATCTTCGACGCCATCCTCAACCGCACCCAACAGCCGCCTTCGGAAATCAACCCGGAGGTTCCGGCGGAACTGGAGCGCATCCTCTCCAAGATCCTGGAGAAGGAGCGCGACATGCGCTACCAGACGGCGGCCGAGGTGCGCACCGACCTGCGCCGCCTCAAGCGCGATCGCGAGTCCAGCGGCAGCCGTACCCCGGCCAAGGGCGTTTCCAGTGACAACATCCCCGTGGCCACCCCGGCTCCCGCAGCGGAGACCGAAAAATCCGTCGCGGTGCTCTACTTCGAGAACCTGAGCAGCGCCAAGGAAGACGAATACTTCCGCGACGGCATGACCGAAGACATCATCACCGAGCTGGCCAACATCCAGGGGCTGCGCGTCTTCCCGCGACCGGCCATGCTTGCCTACCGCGACAAGCCGGTCACCGCGCCGCAGCTGGGGACCGAACTGGGCGCCGCCTACGTGCTGGGCGGCAGCATCCGCCGCGCCGGCAACCGCCTGCGCATCACTGCGCAACTGGTGGAGACCCGCACCAACCACACCCTCTGGGGACAGCGCTACGACCGCGAGATGGCCGACGTCTTCGAAGTGCAGGACGAGATTGCGCGGGCCCTGGCGCAGGCCTTGCGCATCAGCCTCTCACCCCAAGAAGAGAAGACCATCGCGCACAAGCCCACCGAGAACCTCCAGGCCTACGACTATTACCTCCGCGGTCGCAGCTACACCCGCCGCGAGAGCCTGGAGTTCGCACTGCAGATGTTCGAGCAGGCCATCAAGCTCGATCCCGGCTTCGCCCTGGCCCACGCCGCCATCGCGAACGTGTGCGGCCTCTATCACGAAACTCGCGGCCGCGATCCCAAATGGATCGAGCAAGGACGCGCCGCCTGCGACCGCGCCCTGGCCCTCGATCCCCAGCTCCCCGAGGCCCTGGTGGCGCGGGGGCGCATCCTCTATACCCAGCAGCGCTACGACGAAGCCATCGAGTACACGCGGCTGGCCCTCGCCCGCAAGCCCGATTGCGAAGGCGCCTACAACATCCTGGGCCGTGCCTTCTTCGCCTCGGGACGCTTCCAGGAGGCCGCCAATGTCGCGGACCGCGCCGTCGAGGCCAATGGCGACGACTACAACATGTACATCCCCTACATGAACGCGCTCGAGCGCCTGGGCGACATGAAGGCGGCGAACCGCTTCCGCGAGTACGAGATGAAGGTGCTGGAGCAGCAGTTGGAGCTGGTGCCCGAGGATGTGCGCGCCCGCATCCTGCTGGCCGGCGACTACGCTTACATCGGTCGGGAGGAGGACGCCGTCCGCCATCTGCAGATGGCCGTCGCCCTGCGACCCGGGGATGCCTCCATCCTCTACAACGCCGCTTGCACGTACGGTGTCCTGCAGCGCAAAGCGGAAGCTCTGGAGATGCTGAAGCGCGCCAAGGAAGCCGGCTACGCCAACGTGGATTGGATCCGCAAAGACCCCGACCTCGCCTGCGTCCAGGACACCCCGGAGTTCAAAGCGCTGTTCGGAGTGTAGAAAGTCACGTGGGGCGGGTGCCCTCGCCCGCCGACCCTCGGCTACAATATCCCCGTGGACATCTACGAGGAGATCGTCAAGCTCCGCCGCGACGGACGCCGCGGGGCGCTGGCCACCATCGTCAACGTGCGCGGGTCGATCCCCTCGTTCGAAACCGCCAAGATGCTGGTGCGCGACGACGGCTCCATCTCCGGCACCATCGGCGGCGGCTGCGTCGAGGCGGAAGTCTGGCAGGCCGCCCGCGAGGTGATGGAATCGGAAAAACCGCGCACCCTGACCTTTAATCTGAACAACAATCCAAAGTACGATTCCGGGCTGGTTTGCGGCGGTACTCTTGAAGTATTCGTTGAACCTGTGCTTCCGGTCTCGAACCTCTACCTGTTCGGCGCCGGGCACGTGGCGCTGAGCCTATATAAGGTGGCGCGGCTGGCGGGCTTCGACGTTACCATCATTGACGACCGTGAGAGCTACGCCAATCGCGAGCGCTTCCCCGACGCCCGCGACATCTACGCCGAGGACTTCGACAGGGCCATGGCGCAACTGGCGCCGTCCGAGACGTCGTTCATCGTGATCGTCACCCGCGGCCATCGCGACGACATGCGTGTGCTGCGCTGGGCCGTCGAGCAGCCCGCCCGCTACCTGGGCATGATCGGCTCCCGGCGCAAGGTGCTTGCCATTTACAAGGAGCTGGAGAAAGACGGCGTCGCGCGCGAAAAGTTCGAGCGCGTGCACGCACCCGTTGGCCTCGACATCGGCGCCATTACGCCGGAGGAGATTGCCGTGGCCATCACCGCCGAGATGATCGCGGTGCGACGGCATGCGGAAGCGGGGGTTCGGTCCCTGCGGTACGCCGGAAAGCAACTCTCGGAGGATTTGTAATCCCTGAACGTCCCCCGGGATGATCGCGCCCTCTACTGCGCGGTCCAGCCGCCGTCGATGGGAATGGCTGCGCCGGTCATGTTGGCCGCGCCATCGCTGCACAAAAACACAGCCAGCGCGCCGATCTGCTCGATAGTGGTGAAGCGCTCCGAGGGCTGCTTCTCCGCCAGCAGATCGTGCTCTGCTTGCGTCATTGGGATGCTCTCGTTCTTGGCGCGCGCCTCGATCTGCTTCTCAACCAGCGGCGTCTTGACCCAGCCGGGGCAAATAGCGTTACAAGTGATGCCGGATTTCGCGGTCTCGAGCGCCACCACCTTGGTCAGGCCGACGATGCCATGCTTCGCCGATACATAGGCCACTTTGTTCACCGAGGCCACCAGCCCGTGGCACGAGGCGATGTTGATGAGCCGTCCCCAGCCGCGTTTGCGCATGCCCGGCAGCGCCACGCGGATGGTGTGGAACGCGGAGGAGAGATTGACGGCGAGGATGGCGTCCCAGCGCTCGGGAGGAAAATTCTCGATCGGCGAAACGAACTGGATGCCGGCGTTGTTCACCAGGATGTCCAGGCCGCCCAGGCGTTTCTCGGCGTCAGCGACCAGTTCCTCGCAACCCGCGGCGCGCGAGAGGTCGGCGCCGTTGAATACCGCCTGCACGCCGAACTCTTTTTCCAGACCGGCGCGCAGTCTTTCGATCTCGGCGGCGTCGCCGAAGCCGTTCATCATGATGGCGCAGCCCTCGGCGGCGAGCGCCCGCGCGATCCCCAAGCCGATACCGCTGGTCGAGCCGGTGACGATGACCCTGCGTGCTTTCAACATGGCGGCGCTTCCTCCAGCCTAGGCTCGTGTTCCCACCACACGTCGGTAGAGCCCCTGGATTTCGCCTACGATCCCGCGGCGGAACAAGAGCACGCAGATGATGAAGATGGCGCCGATGATCACCGTCACCAGCGAGCCCACCTTGTCGGAAAGCTTGCTCTCCAGGGTGACGATCGAGAACGCTCCTACCACCGGTCCGAAGATGGAGCCCATGCCGCCCAGCAGCGTCATCAGCACCACGTCGCCGGAGGTGTGCCAGTGCACATCCGTCAGGGTGACGAAGGTGAACACGATGGCGTTGGTCGCGCCCGCCAGTCCGGTCAGCCCGGCCGAAAGCACGAAGGCCATCAGCTTGTATTTGTTGACGTCGTAGCCCAGCGAGATGGCGCGCGGCTCATTCTCGCGGATGGCCTTCATCACCTGCCCGAAGGGCGAGTGGATGGTGCGGTGGATCAGCAAGAAGCCGAACAGGAAAATGGCGAACACCACGTAGTACAAGGTGAGGTCGTGCTCCAGGTTGATCACCCACAGCAGGCGCCCGCGCGGGATGGCCTGCAGGCCGTCTTCCCCGCCGGTGAACGAAGCCTGCAGATAGACGAAGAACACCAACTGCGACAGCGCCAGGGTGATCATGGCGAAGTAGATCCCCTGCCGCCGGATGGAGAGCCCGCCGAAGATGATGCCCAGCAGCAGCGCTCCGGCTGTCCCGGCCAGGATAGCCAGGCCGGTTGAGACCCCCATCACCTTGGCGGCGTAGCCGGTGATGTAGGCGGCGGTGCCGAAGAAGGCGGCGTGTCCGAACGAGAGCAGCCCGGTGTATCCCAGCAGCAGATTGAAGGCGCAGGCGAACAGCGCGAAGCACAGCGCGCTCATCAGGAATACCGGGTAGATGACAAAAGGCGCAAGCAGCCCCGCCACCAGCAAGAGGCCGTATCCGGCGTAGCGAATTCTCGCGCTCGTCATCGTTCCCTGCCGAATAGCCCTGCCGGTCGCACCAGCAGCACCAGCGCCATGATCACGAACAGCACCGTGTTGGACGCCTGCGAGTAGAAGACCTTGGTCAGCCCCTCGATCAGGCCCAGACCTAAACCGGTAAGGATGGAGCCCAGGATCGATCCCATGCCGCCGATCACCACCACGGCGAACACTACGATGATCAGGTTCGATCCCATCAGCGGGCTGACTTGCAGCGTGGGCGCGGCCAGCACGCCTGCCAGTCCCGCCAGCGCGACGCCGATGGCGTAGGTCAGCGTGATCATCACCGGAACGTTGATGCCGAAGGCCTGCACCAGCGGAGGGTTCTCCGTCCCGGCGCGCAGGTAGGCCCCGAGCTGCGTGCGCTCGATGACCAACCAGGTGCCGAAGCAGACCACCAGCGTCACGCCCACCACAATGGCCCGGTACTTGGGCAGGAACATGAAGCCAAGGTTCAGCGCGCCCTGGAAGATCTCCGGGATGCCATAGGGCAGCCCCGAGACGCCATACTTGTAGCGGAACAGTCCTTCCAGCACCAGTGCCAGTCCGAACGTCAGGAGCAGGCCGTACAAGGGATCGACCTTGTAGAGCCGCTTCAGCAGCAGGCGCTCCACCAGGATTCCGAAAATCCCCACCGCCAGCGGGGCCAGCAGCAACGCCCACCACCAGCTTATGTTCCACGTGGCGAGGAAAAACCAGGTGAAGATGGCGCCCATCATGTAGAGGGCGCCGTGGGAGAAGTTGATGATGTTCAGCATGCCGAAGATGATGGCCAGCCCCAGACTGAGCATGGCGTAGAAACAGCCGTTCACCAGCCCCAGCACCAGTTGTCCGAGCAGCGCTGCGATCGGCACTCCGAAAATCTCGCTCATGGGTCACTCACATCCACCCGCGGCAGGACGGCAATGGCGCCCCGCCGCCGGTTTCACGACTTCTACTTCTTGATCAACGGGCAGCGCGACAACGAAAGCGGCTGGAACGCCTGGTCGCCGGGAATCGTGGCGATCAGCTTGTAGTAATCCCACGGCCCTTTGGATTCGCTGGGCGACTTCACCTGGTAGAGGTAGAAGTCGTGCACCATGCGACCGTCCGCGCGCACCTTGCCGCCCTTCACGGTGGCGTCGTTCAGGGTCATTTCCTTCAGCTTCTTCATGACGGCGTCGGCGTCGTCAGTACCCACCGCCTGGATGGCCTTCAGGTACTGCAGGGTGGAGGAATAGACGCCGGCCTGCACCATAGTGGGCATCTTGCCGCCCATCTTGGCGGCGAACGCCTTGCTCCACTTGCGGGTGTCGTCGTTCTGGTCCCAATAGAAGCCCTCGGCAACATACAGGCCCTGGGTCGCCTGCAGGCCCATGGCATGGATGTCGCTGACAAATATCAGCAGGCCCGCCAAGGTCTGCTTTTTGGTAATCCCGAACTCCGACGCCGCCTTCACCGAGTTGATGGTGTCGCCGCCAGCATTGGCCAAGCCGATCACCTGCGCTCCCGAGGCCTGCGCCTGCAGCAGGTAGGAGGAGAAATCGGAGGCGCTGAGCGGATGCAGCACCGAGCCCAGCACCTTGCCGCCGGCCGCGTTCACCGCATTGGTGGTGTCATCCCGCAGCGACTTGCCGAAGGCGTAGTCGGCGGTGAGGAAGAACCAGGTCTTGCCGCCATGCCCCACCACGGCTTTCCCGGTGGCGGTGCCAGTGGCGTAGGTGTCGTACTCATAGTGGATGGTGTAGGGATTGCAATCTTCGTTGGTGAGCCGCGTAGAACCTGCGCCGGAAACGATGAACAGGCGGTGCTTCTCATTCGCGACTTTGCTTGTGGCAATGGCGACGCTCGAGTTCACCGTGCCGACGATGATATCCACGTCGCCGTCGAACCATTCGCGGGCTTTGCTCGCCCCCACGTCGGGCTTGTTCTGGTGATCGGCGGAGACCACCTGGATGGGCGCGCCCAGCACCTTGCCGCCGAACTCGGCGGCGGCCATCTCCGCGGCGACTACCTCTCCCTTTCCGCCGATGTCGGAATACAGCCCGGACATATCGTCCAGTACGCCGATTTTGACCACGCCGCCGGATATCTTCCCAGATTTCGCCTGCGCCAACGCCCCGGTGGCTGCCATTAACAGGACAGATCCCGCCAGCGCGACCCTGAGTTTCCCTTTCATTTTGGTCTTCCTCCTTTTGATTACATGCCCGCGGGTGCGGAAAATGTCCAACATCAAACACCCAGCAGTTCTTCCAGCAACGCTTGCTTTTCCTCGACTTCATCGCGCTGGATCTCGACCGCGATGTGGCCGCGCTCCACCACGTACATACGGTCGGCCAGGGGAGCCGCGAAGCGGAAATTCTGCTCCACCAGCACGATGGTGAAACCCTTGTCTTTGAGCTGACGGATCACCTGGGCGAGCTTCTTCACGATCACCGGCGCCAGCCCCTCGGAGATCTCGTCGAGCAAGAGCAGCCGAGCACCCGTGCGCAGGATGCGGGCCATGGCCAGCATCTGCTGCTCGCCTCCTGAGAGCCGCGTCCCCTGGCTTTTCCGCCGCTCTTTCAGGTTGGGGAACATGGAGTAGATCTCCTCCACGCTCATGCCTTCGCTGGTGAGCCGGGGCGGCAACAGCAGGTTTTCTTCCGCGCTCAGGCTGGCAAAGATGCCGCGCTCCTCCGGGCAATAGCCTACGCCCAGGCGGGCGATGCGGTGCGGCGGCCAATGGATGGTCTCGCGTCCGTTCACCATGATGGAGCCGTTGCGCCTGGTCACCAAGCCGAGTATGGCTTTCAAGGTGGTGGTGCGCCCAGCGCCGTTGCGGCCCAGCAGCGTCACCACCTCGCCACGGTTCACGCGGAAGTCCATCCCGTGCAGGATGTGCGACTCGCCGTAGAAGGCGTGCACGTCGGTGACCCGCAGATACTCGAGGCTGCTGTCGCTATCCAATCTC
>DASQGF010000165.1:0-6650 GCA_035632755.1 Terriglobales bacterium | reverse complement strand
GCTACGGCAACACTTCGATGGCCCAGCATGAAAATCCTCCCCACCCCATGGCCTCACCTGATTCGGATTCTACCGCAACCCTAAATCGTTGCCTGAGGATGTTGCGGTCCGCACTGAAACGAGTACCGAGCGAGGCACCGGTGCAGAGTCAGCCCGGCTTACCGGTGTATGCGGCTGAGGAAGTAGAACAGCAGGGATAGCACGATGCTGAGCAGGATGGAGGTGGTCAAAGGGAAGTAGAAGGCGAAGTTCCGGCGGCGATAGATGATGTCGCCGGGCAGACGGCCGATGGGGAGCCCGGTCCGCCCGAGCAGCACCAACAGCAGTCCGACCGCGACCAGAATCGCCCCCAGAACGATGATCATCTTACCCAGGTTGAGCACGTCTTTATTCTAATGCCGCCGGGCGGCCAGCCGGTTCGACGACCTAAAGTGGGCAGATCCCGCTGCTCGGTCAGCCAGCTACTCTGCTATAGTTACCGGGCACGCCTCCACCCTTGCGTCACCATGGCCGCCTCTACTCAGCCTGACTCGGCTGTCCTCGCCAAGCCGCAACCGATGCCGGTTGTGGTCTATTTCTCCGCGGACCTTGTAGCCGAGAAGGCGACCTCGGAGATACACGCCTTCCGCCGCGTGGAACTGGGGAGCCTGGAGGGCCGTCCGGCCAATGGCGGACGGCTGGCGCGCGGGGCGGAGCGGGTGGTGGTCGCGTCCTCGGAGTGGCTGCTGGCGCACGCGGTGGATACGCTGCGCGCGCCCAACATCCGCGTGATCGCGCTGGCCGACCGCCGCTTCCACGATCCGCGCATCGATGCCCTGGTGTACGCCTATCTTCCCCTCAACACCCCGCTGGACCTGCTGGAGCGCATGGTGGGCAACGCGCTCGAGCACATGAATCTGCTCGACACCCGCGAGAAGCTGGGAGAGCGGCTGGCACTGGCGGCGCATGAGATCCAGGAGCTGAACCAGATCGGCGCCGCGCTCTCCGCCGAACACGATACCGGGGCCCTGCTGGAGATGATCCTCACCCGTATGCGGGCCATCACCTCCGCCGATGCCGGATCGTTGTACCTGGCGGAGCCCATCCCCACGCAGCTTCCAGCCGACCACAGCGAGCGGCGCAAGCACGTCCGCCGTCGCTTGCGCTTCAAGCTGGCGCAGAACGATTCCGTGGAGCTGAAGTTCCGTGAGACGGTGATGGAGGTGAACGAGCGCTCCATCGCCGGGTACGTGGCCAAGACCGGCGAGGGCGTGAACCTCGAGGACGCCTATCACCTGCCGCCCGACGTGCCGTTCACCTTCAACCGGCAGTTCGACGAGGAGTCCGGCTACCGCACCAAATCCATCCTGGCCATTCCCATGAAAGACCAGCAAGGCGAAGTGGTGGGTGTGGTGCAGTTGATCAATGCCAAGCGCGAGCGGGAGGCGCGGCTGGACGCGGTGACTACAGTGGCAGCTCAGGTGGCGCCCTTCACACGCCATCAGCAGGCAATCGCGGAATCCCTCGCCAGCCAGGCGGCGGTGGCGCTGGAGAACAGCCTGCTCTACCAGGCCATCCAGAATCTGTTCGAGGGCTTTGTGAAGGCCTCGGTCACGGCCATCGAGGCGCGCGACCCCACCACCTCGGGACACTCCTTCCGCGTCGCCAACCTGACCGTGGCGCTGGCCGAGGCCGTGGACCGTACCGATTCCGGTCCTTATGCCGGCCTGCGCTTCACCCGCCAGCAGATGCGCGAGATCCGCTACGCCTCGCTGCTGCACGACTTCGGCAAGGTCGGCGTGCGGGAAGAAGTGCTGGTCAAGGCCAAGAAGCTCTACCCCGCGCAACTGGAATTGGTCCGGCAGCGCTTCCAATTCATCCGCAAGGCGGTGGAGGCGGACACGCTGCGGTCCAAGCTCGGCTACGTTCTGGCCAAAGGACGTGAGGACTTCCTGAAGCAGTTGCCGGAGTTCGACGCCCGGCTTGCCGAGCACCTCGAAATCCTCGACCACGAATTGCAGGCGATCATCGAGACCAATGAACCCGCGCTCAACCGCGATCAGGTTTCCGCAAGGCTGGTGGAGATCGCGGCCCAGCAATACACCGACGCGGACGGCCAGCGGAAAAGCCTGCTCAACGAGGATGAAGTCCGGCTGCTCTCCATCCCCAAGGGTTCGCTGGACGAGAGCGAGCGCCGGCAGATCGAATCCCACGTGGTGCACACCTTCAATTTCCTGCAGCAGATCCCCTGGACACGTGAGCTGCAGAATCTCCCGGCCATCGCGCGAGGCCATCACGAGAAGCTCAACGGCACCGGCTATCCGCACCGGCTGACCGCGCCCGACATCCCACCGCAGACGCGGATGATGACCATCTCCGACATCTTCGACGCGCTCGGCGCCTCCGACCGTCCCTACAAGCGGGCCGTGGGCCTGGAACGCTCCCTGGAGATCCTCGAAGATTTTGTGAAAAACGGCGAACTCGATGCCGAACTGTTCCGCATTTTTTCAGAAGGCCAGATCTACAAGCGCTGGAAGGTGGAGCCGTTCGCATACTGAGTGTGTCGCATGAGCGCCGCTGCGCGGCTCATGATTCGCCCGAAGAGCGACCGCAGAGTGCCGCTGAGAGCCTCACTACGACATCCTGGAACTCACCCAGGAACCAGCCTCGGGTAAAATGCTGCGCGATTCGAGAGGGGAAGGAAGAATGGCTGCAGAGCCATCGAATGGCAGGAGCCGGGGCGCAGTCTACGTCACGCTCACCGGGTTACCGTTAAGGATCGAAATGGAGTGG
Organism: Terriglobales bacterium; assembly: GCA_035632755.1. Lineage (GTDB taxonomy): Bacteria > Acidobacteriota > Terriglobia > Terriglobales > Acidobacteriaceae > JAHFUA01. The sequence goes on along the minus strand of DASQGF010000165.1, from coordinate 3,878 downwards.
CCGTTCCGGCGCTCGGGTTCGGGGGCGGACTTCTACGTCCTGCACGGAGACGTGCACCTGGAATCTGGTGAGGGGCTGCACTGCCTGGTGGCGCTGCAGATGACGCTGACGGTGAAAGAAGTACTGCCGTCGCTCGATCCCGGAGACGTAGAAGCCCCGGTGATCAATATTTTGAGAAAGGAAGTCGACCGCAAGCAGCTCGAGTTTTCGAAATCGCCCAAGCGCGTACCGGTGCCGTTTTCGGCGCGGCAATACAACTTCAAGCGCCAGCAGTGGGACTTCGCCAAGGCGAGCGATGAGCAGGTGGCGGAACTGGTGCGGCGCAAGGTGTATTGGAACTGCAAGCTGGGCGCCGAGCGAGTGTGGATCGCCGATCCCACCGACGCGCAGTACGTGAGCAGCCCGGCGTCACGCCTGCTCGAGGCAGCCTCGCGCCTGGAACGCTGGTTACGCCTGGAGGGAGAGTACGCCGCGGCGACGCCCGAGTTGCTGGCTGAAGGTCCGAAGATCGAGGCCGACATGCGGGCCGCGCTGGACGTGCTCGAGAAGAAGCACGCGTTTGAACGGGGATAGGGAGTGAGGGAGCAGGGAGTGGGGAGTAGGAGCCGCATGACACAGACGTTCCGTGATCTCATTGCGTGGCAGAAGGGCAAAGCTCTGCACTACGTCAACGAAATCGACGCAGTAAGCTTGTTGAAAGCCTGTGATGAGTTGTCCCGTATTTTGAACGGCCTCATAAATTCGGTAACCTGAACCTACTCCCTACTCCCTTAGTGGGGAGGAACGGAAGGACACAGGTCATGCGCAATCAATTACTAGTCATCGGTCTTCTATTGTCCTTGGCCGCTGTCGCCGCCGGTCAATCGGGCGCGGAGATGTATCGGGAGCACTGCGCCAGTTGTCATGGCAAGGACGGCAAAGGCGACGGCCCCGCCGCCGACGCGCTCAAAAAGAGGCCTCCCGATCTGACTGTTCTCGCCAGGCGGAAGGGCGGAAAGTTCCCCGCCGGGGATGTGTACCAGGTCATCAAGTGGGGTGGCGGGATCGTGGGACACGGTTCGAAGGAGATGCCAGTGTGGGGGAAGGCGTTCATGGCCGTCAGCGGTCGCAACGAGGAGAAAGCCGACCAGAGAATCAAGGATCTGGTCCGCTATCTTGAGTCCATCCAGGTGAAGTGAGCGGCGACGCGCGGAGTGTTTCGTTGATTAAATCCGGAGATCTGCGACCAGACTGAAGCGGGCCGTTCGCCGCAACTGCCCCACCCTACGCAAAACCGGCGTAGGGTGGGCCACCCGCCCGCCGCGCCCCCACGCGCCACACCCGGAGCGCGCGCGCCCCGATCTGCCGCTCCCGTTCCGTCCTGAGAGCCCCGCTGCGAGTTGCTCTAGCTAGATCAAAACTACGGTTTTGCTGTGTTTGTATACCGCGACAGGTAAGCCTCCCTCTTTCCCTTGAGATCAGGTGCGTCGAGCAGAGCCTTGAGAAAATCAGCCGGCACGATCATGGCAACTCCGCTATTTGCATGCATAGTTCCTTCGACTGTCGTCGCGATTTCAAGGTTGAAATTCGCGTCTTCGTAGTAGTAGCCACTGACGACGCCGAGAAGACGGTAACCCTCAAGGGCTAGAGAGTCGGCAGCGACCATCACCGGCGAGCCGCTGTTTCCGCCGAATATGTGAACATCGCCTAGGTACAGGCTTCCGGGCTTTCCTGTCGTTGTAATCATCGGCTCGTCCGGCACCATCGAGAGTATTCCCTGTCGGACGATAGATTGGAACCTACGTGCCCCAGGAAACTGATAAAAGTACCCCGACAGAATAATTGGGCTGCCTTCCGCAATTTGATTGCTAGACAGGTAGTCTCTTGTTGTGAAGGTATCCACAGGAATGACGGTGAATTCGAGATCATCTGAGGGGTCAATTGGCATTACAGCTAAATCGACCGAATCATCGACTGGAACACGCCACTCGCTTGGGTTTGCAGAAAATCTTCTCGCAGAACCGTCCTTGGCGTTTATGCGGAAGATCACTGACTGGATGTCCCTCGGATGTTTGTGTGCGTCCCAACACTCAGCGACGTGGCGATTGGTTACCAAATAATCGAAATAGGAGCCCTTCGGCAGTCGGGAATCTGAATACGCGGCTACGAACCCGGTCCCCGTACTCGCTACCGATGAATTCCCTTCTTTGCATTGCAGTTCGATGCTCACGACAGACCTCTTGAGCTGCACTCCGAAAGGCGGCACAGAGGGGTCCGGTTTCTTGCGGACAAGTATCTCTTGAGCCTCCGCGAGAAACGCGACAAGGACGCAGACAGCAAGCACTAGTGATCGGCGCACATACACCTCCCTGCTTTTTCCAATTATATTAGGAACGCACGAAGAGGGAAGTCTTGCAAGAAAACTTCGGCCCGCACGCAGATCGTTGCCCTTCAGAACGCTCCTATCCGCCCGCTTCTCTCTTTCTCGCGCGCCCACGTGCCACACACTCTCTCCGCCCCCGCCGCGCCCGCGCCACGGCCCAGGGGGTGTAGCAAAATCCCCTCAGTGCGTATAACCCCCAGCCTTCGTTGACCGGCGGCGGCTCTGGGCCTAACATGCCGCCACGGGGCCGGCATGCAGGGAGAGCGGGTTTCTCATTATCGGATCGTGCAGCGGCTGGGTGGCGGCGGCATGGGAGTGGTGTACGAAGCCGAGGACACGCGCCTGGGCCGCCACGTCGCTCTGAAGTTCCTCCCGGAAGAGCTGGAGAAAGACCCGCAGGCCCTGGAGCGATTCCAGCGGGAGGCCCGTGCAGCCTCGGCGCTCAATCATCCCAACATCTGCACCATTCACGACATCGACCAGCATGAGGGTCGGCACTTCATCACCATGGAGTTGCTGGAGGGCGCGCCGTTGTCGGCGAGGATCGCCGGGCATCCCATCCCGACCGACCAGTTGCTGGACTGGGGTATACAGATCGCCGATGCGCTTGACGCCGCCCATGCCAAAGGCATCGTGCATCGCGACATCAAGCCGCAGAACATCTTCATCACCCAGCGCGGGCAGGCGAAGGTGCTCGACTTCGGCCTGGCCAAGGTCGAGTCGCAGCGCATTCCGGAGGCGCTGGCGGCCAGCGCTCAGACCGTGGACGTCAGCCCCGAGCACCTGACCAGTCCCGGTCAGGCGGTGGGGACGGTGGCTTACATGTCGCCGGAGCAGGCACGCGGGGAAAAGCTGGACACCCGCACCGACCTGTTCAGCTTCGGCGCCGTGCTCTACGAGATGGCGACCGGCACGGTGCCGTTCAAGGGCACGACCTCGGCAGTGATCTTCGACGGCATCCTGAACCGTGCGCCCACGCCGCCGGTGCGGTTGAATCCCGAACTGCCGCCGGAGCTGGAACAGATCATCAACAAGGCGCTGGAGAAAGACCGCGAGCTGCGCTGCCAGAGCGCGTCGGAGCTGCGCGCCGATCTAAAGCGGCTGAAGCGCGAGCGGGATAGCGGGCGGAGTTCAGCCGCGGTCGCGGCGGCAGCTCCGGCCAAACCGGGACGCAGGATCAAGCTCTGGATCGCGATTGCGGCGGTGATCGCCGTCTTCGTGGCGGGGGCGATTGTCAGTTGGCGTTTGCAGCGGCCGAATCGTCTGCCGAAGGCGGCACAGACCACCATCGCAGTGCTGCCATTTCAGAACCTGGGCGCCGACAAGAACCTCGACTTCCTCGGGCTGGCGCTGCCGGACGAAGCTGTCACCACGCTGAGCTACATCCCGGCGCTGGCGGTGCGTCCCTTCGAGACCTCGCGCAGGTTCGCCGGAACGAGCGTCGATCCGCAAGGCGCGGGACGTGAGTTGCGCGTGAGTGACCTAGTCACCGGGCACTACGCGCGCGAAGGGGGGC
>DASQGF010000164.1:0-11103 GCA_035632755.1 Terriglobales bacterium | reverse complement strand
AAGGTAAAGCGCTGGATCTCGTGCAGGGTTCCCTCAGGGGCTAAAGCCCCGGAGATTTTGTCGGCTGTACCGGCACGGCTAAAGCCGTGCCCCTTCACCAGAGCCTTCGGATCATAGACGATCACGTCATTCCCCTCGCTCAGGCAGGGGAACCAGCCATAGACGGCCTGCGGCTGGAACCATCCCTGGCGGATCACCTCGTCCTCCAGCTCGCGCCGGATGGGCCGATACTTCTCCTCGACCAACCGTGCGTAGTCCGCCTGTGAGGCGGTCTTGAGCTGCCACTGGTTTTTGAACAGGGCCGTCTCGTTGATGTAGCTGAAGACCTCGCGAGGGTCGAAGTCCTTCTTCACGCGCACGCCATAGAACGGCGGCCGGGGAATCTCGACCATCTCGGCCACGGCGGTGGAGCGGGTCGCCGCCTCGCCGCCATCACCGCCCGCAGCCGCCGCTTTCTTCGCGAACTCCTTCACCGCGCGCCCCTCGGCAAGGCGCTGTTCGCGCTGGCCGTCGCTGGAGCACAAGTCCTTCATCAAGTGGAGGCCGACGAAGGCGTCGTCGGCATAAAACACGGCGGAAGAGTATTCGCGCCGCAGATCGTCTTCCACGTACTTGCGGGTGAGCGCCGCCCCGCCGCAGATGACGGGAAACTTCAGCCCCTGGCGCTCCAGGTCCTGGATGACGTACTTCATCTCCACGGTGGACTTCACCAGCAATCCGCTCAGCCCGATGGCATCGGCGCGGTGCTCGGCGGCGGCTTTGATGATGGTGTCAGCCGGCTGCTTGATCCCCAGGTTCACCACGCGGTAGCCGTTGTTGGAGAGGATGATGTCCACCAGGTTCTTGCCGATGTCGTGGACGTCGCCCTTGACGGTAGCCAGCACCATGGTGCCCTTCTGCGTACCTTCGAGCTTCTCCATACGGGGCTCAAGATAGGCGACTGCCTGTTTCATCACCGACGCCGAATCGAGCACCGACGGCAGTTGCATCTTGCGCGCGCCGAACAACTCACCCACCGTGCGCATGCCGTCCAGCAGCACGTTGTTGATGAGGTCGAGCGGAGTGTAGCGCGCGAGCGCGGTTTCGAGCACCTGCTCCAGCGACTGTTTGTGCGCGTCGCGGCCGACGGACTTTTCGCCATTGATGATGCAGTATTTGAGCTGGTCCTCGACCGAAAGCTTTTCCACCTCGACCGCCGGGCCTTCAGTCTTTTTCTCCATGCCGGCGAAGTGGTTCATGTAGTTCTGCAGCGGATCGCCGGCCGAAGTGTCGTAGTGGATGAGCCGCCGCGCTAGGTCAACTTCTACTTCAGGTATCTTGTATAGCGGATAGACCTTGCTGTAGTTGACGATGGCGATGTCGAGGCCATGATCGACCGCCTCGTGCATGAAGACGGAATTCAGCACGCGCCGTGGATACACCGCCAGCCCAAACGAGATGTTGCTCACGCCGAGGATGGTCTTCACCTCAGGCAGCTCCTGCTTGATGCGGCGGACGGCCTGGAGCGTCTCCATGCCCGCCGTGCGGTAGTCCTGCTGCCCGGTGGAGATCGGGAGCGTCAGCGCGTCGAAGATGAGGTCCACCGGGCGGATGCCGTACTTTTCGGTGGCGAGGTTGAAGATACGCTTCGCGATCGCGACCTTCTTGTCAGCGGTGAGCGCCATGCCCTCTTCGTCGATGGTCAGCGCGATCACGGCGGCGCCGTAGCGCTTGGCCATGGGCAGGACTTTCGCGGTGCGCTTCTCGCCGTCTTCCAGGTTGATGGAGTTGATGATGGCCTTGCCGGGAATGCGCTTGAGCGCCTCCTCGATCACGTCGGCCTCGGTCGAATCGACCAGCACCGGCGCCGGCACGCGGGTGGCGATCTTCTCCAGCACCGCGGTGATGTATCCCTTCTCGTCCTCGCCCACGATGGCGCAGCAGAGGTCGAGCATGTGCGAGCCTTCGTTCACCAGGCGCTTGGCCAGGGTGAGGATGTCGTCGTACTTTCCCGCCCGTACCAGGTTGCGGAAATGTTCCACGCGGGTGGTGGTGTTCATCTCCTCGGCGACGATCAGCGGCTTGGGATCGAGGTCGAGCGGAACCGAGCTGTAGGCGCTCGACGCGGCCGCATTCGGCTTCACCTCGCGGCGCGCCGGCTCGAGGTTGGCGCAGGCATCGACGACGGCTTTCAGGTGCTCGGGCGTGGTGCCGCAGCAGCCACCCACGATGCGCACGCCGTACTCGGTGATGAAGCGTTTGTGATACTCGGCCAGCTCCTCGGGCTTGAGCAGGTACATCGCTCTGCCGCCCACGTTCTGCGGCAGCCCGGCGTTGGGCAGCACCGAGACGTGCTTAGGCGAATTGGCACCCAGGTGGCGGACGGCGTCGTTCATCTCGCGCGGTCCGGTGGCGCAGTTCATGCCGATGACGTCGATATCGTAGGGCTCGAGCGCGGTGAGCGCTGCTCCGATCTCGGTGCCCAGCAGCATGGTGCCGGTGGATTCGATTGTCACCTGCACCGTCACCGGCAGGCGTTGGCCCGCGGCCCTCATGGCGTCGAAGACGCCGGCCAGCGCGGCCTTCGCCTGCAGCAGGTCCTGGCAGGTCTCGATCAGCAGGACGTCCGCGCCAGCTTCGATCAGCGCGCGCGCCTGCTCTTCATAGCTGGCGGCCATAGCGTCGAAGCCGATGTGTCCGAGCGAAGGCAGCTTGGTGGTCGGCCCCATGGAGCCAGCAACGAAGCGCGACCTGCCGTTAGTCGAAAAACCGGCAGCCGCTTCGCGCGCGATCTTCACCGCGGCGCGGTTGATCTCTGCGACCTTGTCCTGCAGGTCGTATTCGCCCAGCACGATGCCGGTGGCGCCGAAGGTGTCGGTCTCGACCACGTCGCAGCCGGCGGCGAAGAAGCTGGCGTGGATGTCGCGGATGATGTCCGGGCGGCTCAGCACCAGGAGTTCGTTGCAGCCTTCCTTGCCCCAGAAATCGTCGGGCGAGGGCTGGCGCACCTGTATGTTGGTGCCCATGGCGCCGTCGTAAATGACGACGCGCTCCCGCACGGCTTGGAGAAAGGATGACATTGGGTAATTTGGTAATTGGGTAATTGGGTAAATTGTGGTACGGAACTCCGGGGTTTTCAATTACTCAATTACTCAATTACCAAATTACCCACTTACCCAATCGATCTATCTTCCCACTCCCCCCTGCTCCCGCTCCGCCTTCAGGTGTTCTTCCCCGCTGACGCTGAACATCGCGTTCTGCCCCTGCAGCGCCGGCCGTGGCGCCAGCATCTGCTCCTTGCGATAGACCAGGCTGCTGGCGTTCAGAGTCGCGACCTCGAAGCCATGGCCGTGGGTGATGGCGTCCGTGGGACAGGCTTCCACGCAGTATCCGCAGAAGATGCAGCGGTTGTAGTCGATGTTATAGACCTTGGCGTAGCGCTCGGCGCCGGAGATGCGGTTCTCGGCGGTGTTGTCGGCGGCCTCGATGTAGATGCAGTTCGAGGGACACGCCGCCGCGCACAGGAAGCAGGCCACGCACTTCTCCAGGCCGTTCTCGTCGCGCTGCAGCACGTGCACCCCGCGGTAGCGCTCCTGGAACATGGCGCCGCGCAGCGGGCCGGGGCCGTCGGGATAGTTCTCGACGATGGTGGGCGAGAGCATCTCCTTGAAGGTGACGGCCATCCCCTTGGCCACCGCCGCCAGTCCGCGGATGACGTTCATAAGCCCTTAGTATAAATGGTCGGACCAGCGAAGAGATCGGGGGATCGAGAGTTCGGTCATTGGGTGATTTGTGATTGGCGATTTGTGATTTGCGACATCGGCGTCCGTGCTGCTGTCCACCGTCTCATTTACTATCCACCCCATGACCCTCCTCGGCCTTGCGATCACCTTCGCCACCGTGGCGCTGCTGGTTACTGAGTTCCTTCGCCACCGGCGCGCGCCAATTGCGCCCTACGGCTGGGCGGGGCTGGCGGCGCTCATTGTGGCCGAGTGGCTCATGTTCCGCGGCGTCGAACCGGTGGCCACATACTTCACGCCCATTGCCTGGACCTGCTACATCCTACTGGCCGATGCTGCCGTGCTAGCCATCACCGGGCACTCACGCCTGCACGACAAGCCGTGGCGCATGGTACTGGTCGCGCTGCTGTCGATCCCGCTGTGGCTCATCTTCGAGGCTTACAACCTGCGCCTCGAAAACTGGACCTACGTCGGCGTGCCCACCGGGGCCGCGGGCCTGCTCGGATATGGCTGGTCGTTTGCCACCATCACCCCGGGAATCTTTGAGACCGCCGATCTGGTCGAGGCCTTTGGCTGGTTCAAACCGGCGCAACCCATCGTGTTATCGCCCGCCGCCGAGCGCGGCATGGCGCTGCTCGGCCTGATCTGCCTGGTACTGCCGCTGGTCCTGCCGCGGCACACGGCGGCGTACCTGTTCGCGCTGGTGTGGATCGGATTCGTCTTCCTGCTGGATCCCATTAACCATCATCTGCGCCTGCCATCCCTGCTGGGCGACCTGGCTGCCGGGCAACGGGGCCGCCTGTACTCGCTGCTGATATCGGGCTGGGTCTGCGGATGGCTGTGGGAGTTCTGGAATTACTGGGCGACGGCCAAGTGGCACTATGTTTTTCCGGCAGCGCAGCGGTGGAGGATCTTCGAAATGCCGGCGCCCGGGTATCTCGGGTTTCTGCCTTTCGCCCTGGAATGCTTCGCGATGTATGTGACCGCGAGCGGGCTCTTCAGCCGTCCCTAACGGGACCGGCGATTCCCTGCATAATTTAACGTCCTCGCACCACAACCCCGGCCCGCGAGCGGCGCCACAAAGCTCGGGTCGCTCGCGGACCAGGAAGGCAATGCGGGGAACTATTTGTACGTGGCGTTGGTGCGAGCCAGATAATCGCGGTGCGCGGTGAAGTCCACCATGGAAGCAAATGCCGGGCCGCCCAGCGGGTTCGCCTTCATGGTCTCCCGCAGCGCCGCGTTGACCTTGTCCAGGCCTTCCGCGTTCGCCGCGATATAAAAAATCCAAAACGTGCCTGGCGCTTCGGTGTGGATGGCTTCGGTATCGATTTCGTACTCGTGAATCGTGCCGGCGGTGAGCAGTTTCTCCATCAGCGGCACAATCAGGTTCTTGCTGAGCTTCTCCACCGCGTCGTCCGGCGCGTCCGGCTTTAATTTATAGGACGACCCGTGCGTGTACGCATCCTTCCACGATCCGGAATGCCAGTTGTAATACCGGCTGACGTAAATGCTATCCCAGTGTTTCGTGGCACTGGCCAAGACAGGCGAAACGGAACTGCCGGACTTGTAGAACTGGTCCAGCACGTTGAGCACCCCGGCCATGGACATTGCCGACCACCAATCGTCGTGAGTTTCGCCGTCGGCCTGGTGAACTAAGTTCACATCGTTGCCATATGCCACAATTGTCCCGTCAGAGACGGCTTTTTCCAAAATTTTCCGGTCGGCCGCGGTTGCCTTTTCCATGTCTGCCCATTGCGCGCGGGGAATACTCCAATTCCCCACGTATGAGTACATTGGCGGTTTTTCTTTCACTTCGGACATCTGCGCGCATGCCGGCGCGGCCCAGACGGCGGCCATCGCGAGCGCACACAGCCCTGCAAGAACTCTCCACGATCTCTTGTTCATGACTTTCATTCTCCCTAATTTAGCCAGGATTTGGATTTTGGTGTCCTGGGGTCGCGGAAGTGTACACGAACCGTCTCGTCGGAACCACAATTTTGCGGTTTTGAGTTACTGACCGCAAAATTAACACGGCGGAGGTCAACTCTCGGTTTCCGGGATAGCCCGTCATTCGGTGAGTGCCTAGGCGGTTATGTTGCATCCAAAAAGACAGAACGGAGGATTTCATGTCTAAAGTCTGGTTGGTAACTGGCAGCGCAAGCGGTTTGGGCCGCAATATCGCTGAAGCTGTGCTCGCATCGGGTGATCGCCTCGTCGCAACGGCCCGCGATCCCCGTCGCCTTGGAGCTCTCGTGGAGAAGTACGGCGATCAGGTTCGCACCGCTCCCCTCGACGTGGCAGATGAGGATGCGGCCTATGCAGCAGTGCAGGTGGCGGTGGACGCGTTCGGGCGTCTCGATGTCGTCGTGAATAACGCGGGCTACGGCGATATTGCACCGTTCGAGCAGTTGAGCTCGGAGAGATTCAAGGCGGTGGTTGACACCAACTTCTATGGCGTAGTCAACGTGACCCGCGCTGCGCTACCGATCATGCGGAAGCAAAAGAGCGGCTACATCCTTCAGATATCGTCAGTGGGCGGTCGCCTGGCCCTTCCCGGCAGCGCTGCGTACCATGCCGCCAAGTGGGCTGTTGGGGGATTCACCGAAGCCCTGGCCCGGGAAGCGTCCCCTTTTGGCGTCAAGGTGTGTGCGCTCGAACCCGGCGGAATGCGGACGAACTGGGGCGCTCGTGCGAACCAAGAAACACCTGACCTGCTCCCGGATTATGAACCGTCCGTAGGCGCGGTAGCCAAGGCGCTGAAGTCTCTCTGGGGCCAGGAGAATAGCGATCCGGCCAGGGTGGCTCAGGTCGTCCTTCGTCTGGCTGCCAGTGATCGTCTACCTGCACATCTCCTGCTGGGCAGTGACGCCGTTCAGTACGCTGGCCAAGCCGAGGCGGCGCGCGCAGCCCGATGCAGAACGCTGGCGAGAGATTAGCGTCTCGACAGACGTCAACGCTCCGGGGCCCATACCTTCACTGCGGTTCTGACAGATGTCCCCTCTCCAACCGAGCACCCGCCCTGCATGGGGCAATCCTTGGATATCACATAAAGATATTACAAGGGAAAGAATATTAACAAAGCACTTGACACCTTTCCGAACTAATGATATTGTGTACCACAATACATTTGCATGTAGATAAGTCATTGATCGATCGGCTTTTACCTCTAAGGACCCTTATTTCATCAGATCTCATCAGATCAGGCTTCGTAAGTTGTTGATTCCATCAGATCAGGGGGGAGGGGATTTGGTCCCATACCACAAGGCTCCCGAACACATTGCGCCCGCCCATCGGGCGCCGCGCTGCCAGCACATCCGGCTGAATGGCCGGGGCTGCGGCTCGCCCGCGCTGCGGGGAGAGAGTCTCTGCTACTTCCACAACCGCGCCCTGCAGTTCAAAGAACTCGACTACACGCTGCCCTTCATCGAGGACGCCACCAGCCTGCAGTTCGCGCTCATGCAGGTGATACGCCTGCTTCAGAGCGGGCACGCCAACTACAAGGAGTGCGGCCTGCTGCTCTACTCGCTGCAGATCGTGTCCTCCAACCTGAAGGCTGTCAGCGCCGAGCAGCCCAGGCCGGAGCTGACGGAGAGCGAGGAGCCGAAGCGCGCCCGCAGCGAGAACGGGAAGGATGCCGGCCAGAACAACGGCGATGAACCCAGTCTGGCGGAGTTCCTGCTGGGCATGCTCGCCAAGTCTGACGACGATCCCGAGGCGGAAGCTCCGCGCATTCGCAGCCGCGAAGATTATTACGCGGCCGTGGAGCGAAGGCGCCGGCCCGACGCCGGCCTGCCGGCCGCACCATCGGCGCCGTGAGGGGCAAATTTCAGTCGATCCCCAGTTTCTTCCACATCGCGTCCACACGGAGCTTGGTGGCCTCGTCCATGCGGATCTCGTCCGGCCAGGGCCGGGTGAAACCTTCGGTCGGCCATTTGCGGGTGGCGTCGATGCCCATCTTCGACCCGAAGTTCGGCAGGCGCGCGGAGTGGTCGAGCGAATCCACCGGGCCGAGTGTGAACTGGATGTCGCGTTCGGGATCGATGTTGTTGGCCACGCGCAGCACCACCTCGCGCAGGTCCTGCACGTCGCAGTCCTCGTCCACCACCACGACGCACTTGGTGAACATCGCCTGGCCCATCGCCCAGATGCCGTTCATGACTTTGCGGGCGTGGCCGGGGTAGGACTTGCGGATGGAAACGATCATCAGGTTGTGGAAGACGGCTTCGACCGGCAGATTGACGTCCACGATCTCGGGCAGGGTGACCCGCATGAGCGGCAGGAAGATGCGCTCGATGGCCTTGCCCATCCAGGCGTCTTCCATGGGCGGCTTGCCCACGATGGTGGTGGCGTAAATCGGCTTCTCGCGGTGCGTGACGCAGGTGACGTGGAAGACGGGATACATATCTTCGAGCGAGTAGAACCCGGTGTGGTCACCGAAGGGGCCTTCGGCGCGGAGCTCGTCCAGGTTGACGTAGCCTTCGAGCACGATCTCGGCCGTGGCCGGGACTTCCAGGTCCACGGTCTCGCACTTCACCAGCTCCACGGGCTTCTGGCGCAGGAAGCCGGCGATCATGAACTCTTCGACATCAGGCGGCGCGGGGATGACGGCAGCGAAGGTCAGCGCGGGCTCGGTGCCGATGGCGACTGCCACTTCCATTTTTCCTTGCGGGCGTTCGCCCTCGGGCTCGATGGCGCCACCGCCGGAACGGGCCATCACGTCAACTGCGGCCGAGACGCCGCCTCTACTGGCCGCGCGCATCCGCTCGCGGTAGTGCTCGGCTCCGATCTTCTGCCGCTGCCAGTGCATGCCGGCGGTACGCGCGTCGTACACCTGCATACGGTACATGCCGACGTTGCGTTTGCCCGTCTTTGGATCACGCGTGATCACGCACGGCAGCGTGATGAAGCGCCCGGCGTCTTTGGGCCAGCACTGCAGCACTGGCATGTGCAGCAGATCGAAATCGTTGCGGCGGATGACCTCTTTGCACGGCCCGCTGGAGACGGTCTTGGGGAAGAACTTGGCCATGTCGGCCAGCATGGGCAGCATTTTGATCTTTTCTAGCAGGCCCTCGGGCGACTTCACGTCGAGGAACTGGTGGATGCGGGCGGCGATCTCGTCCAGCGAATCCACGCCCAGGGCCAACTTCATGCGGCGGGCAGAGCCGAACTGGTTGATCAGCACCTGCCAGCCGCGATATCCCTTGACGTTCTCGAACACCAGCGCCGGCCCGCCGTCGCTCGACTTCGACACCCGGTCGGTGATCTCTGTGATCTCCAGGATGGGGTCCACCTCGGCGCGGATGCGTCTGAGTTCGCCGGCGCGCTCGAGGGCGGAGATCCAGTCGCGAAGATCACTGTAGGCCAAGATTGTTCCTCGAAGAGCAGCGGAGGATTATAGAGGATTCGTAATTGGTAATTGGTAATTTGTAAATTTCGAATCACAACGGGCTCTTCACAGATCGCAAATCACTCCTTTACAAATTACCAATTACAAATTACCAATTGACCTATGGCCCGTTCTCCCAGCTTCTGCGGCGTGATCCTGGCGGCCGGAGAATCGTCCCGCATGGGACGCGACAAGGCCCTGCTCCCCTGGCCTCCCCGTCCGGCGGGACGCTCGACCTTCCTTTCCGCCACCATTGAGCTTTTGCAGGCGCCGAGCGACATGGTGATTGTGGTCGCGGGCAAGAATGCCGACTCGCTGCGGCCCATCGTGGACGCCGCCGCCGGCTACCTGGTCGTGAATCGCCATCCCGAGCGCGGACAGTTCAGCTCGCTCCAGGTCGGGCTGCAGGAGGTGCTGAACCACGGACGCGACGCCGCCATCGTTGCCCTGGTGGACCGCCCTCCGGCGCAGCCGCGCACACTCGCCCGTCTGGGCGAGGCTTTCAGCCAAGCCAATGAGAGCGGCAAGTGGGCCGTGGTGCCCGAGCACGGCGGTCGCCATGGGCATCCCATCCTCGTCGGTCGCGAGATGATCGAGGCCTTCCTGCGCGCGCCGGCCACCTCCACCGCGCGCGAGGTCGAGCACTCGCTCGAGCAGCGCATCCTCTATGTGCCGGTGGACGACCCAAACGTGGTCGCCAACGTGGACACGCCAGAAGACTACGAACGTCTGGCGCAGGCGCGGGTGCAGTCGCCTTGACCACGCGCTCCTCGAGTTCTTCCCGTTCCGAGTTCGTGCAGTCGGTGCTTGATTTCGAGCCCCGCCTTGCCGTCTTCGACTGCGATGGCACGCTGTGGGCGGGCGACTCCGGCGAAGGCTTTTTCTACTGGGCGATGGAGCATGGGCTGATGACGGAAGACGTCGCCGCCTGGGCTGTCGAGCGCTATCGCGACTACAAAGCCGGCAAGGTGGACGAGGAGACCATGTGCGGTGAGATGGTCACCATCCACGCCGGGTTCTCGGTGGAGGAACTGGACCGCGGCGCCGAAGCGTTCTTTCAGGAGAAGATCGCCATGCACATCTTCCCGCCCATGCAGGAGCTGGCTCTGGAGTTGTGCGACCGCGGCTGCGGGATGTGGGCCGTCTCTTCGACCAACGAGTGGGTGGTGCGCGCCGGGGCGCGGCGCTTCGGCATTCCGCCGGAGCGCGTGCTCGCGGCTTGCGCCGCCATCGAAGACGGTCGCTGCTCGCCCCGCCTGCTAATGGTGCCCACCGATGAAGGCAAGGCGGTCGCGCTACGCGAGCGCTTCCCCGATGGCGCCATCGACGCCGCCTTCGGCAACACTGTCCACGATGTGGCCATGCTGTCGCTGGCCCGCCGTGCCTTCGCCATCTCACCCGACGCCGGCCTTGAATCCATCGCCCGCGAGCGCGGGTGGATCGTTTACGATCCAGAACGCGACAGCACTAGCTAGAACTTACGTTGATAGGTTTGCTACAGGAAGTGTCTTCAAGGCACAAGAGCTCCTAAGCTTAAAGGAAGCGTAGATATGGGGTTTGAGCCAGACAGCAGAATTGAGCAGATTGCGGAAGCGTATGCCCTCGACGCCGTCGATCTCGCCAGGGAGCGATTCCACATAGCGCTAGACTGGAGCGATGCCAGTGTCCAAGACGTCGAGTCCATATTGAAACGCCTCCATGAGCAGATTTCCCACGCCAAGCCTTCTGCAGAGCAAGTCTCCCAGTTTGCGAAGACATTCGGCAGCTATGTTGGAGAGGTGTTCCGGCGCAATCACGGCGCACGGTGGGGGATGGTCAGTCTGGGAAACGATAGCTTCCCGGGGCTGCAAGCCAAGCGCACGAGAGCGGAGTTTTGGCCATGGGGGAAAGTGCAAAAACGGCTTGTTAACGGGCCCGAAGATAACGTTTGGCACTACTTTCAAATACTTGCTGCCGAGGATGGGCGAACTGAGGCTATCCGCTAGCCTTTTATAGAAT
>DASQGF010000163.1:0-11755 GCA_035632755.1 Terriglobales bacterium | reverse complement strand
TGATGAATCGCGACGCCGACACCCTGGTGCGCCTGAACCGCGAAGCCGACGCCGCGGTGGTCGCCGCCGGCAAGCGCTTCGATCCTGGCGCGAAGTTCCCGCTGCGAACGGCACCCAGCAAGGAAACCGAGTCATTCCTTTATCACACGTTCAACTACACGCGGGAACTGAGCGGGGTTTCAGGACAGGTCTGGATCCGTTACACGCCTGAGCCGCTCGACATCACCATCCCGCATCCGGCCCGGCTCGAGACAACGCTCGCCATTGCGCCGCCGCGGGCATACATCGTGCCCGCGCAGTGGACACAGGTCATCGAGGTTCTGGAAGCGCACGGGCTGCAGCTCGAGCGCACCACCGGGCCGTGGAGCGCCCAAGTCGACACCTACCGCTGCACCGACCTGAAGTGGAACGAAAAATCGTTTGAGGGGCATCACGTGATGTTCTCGCCGCAGTTCACCGCCCGGCCTTTTGCAGGGCACTGCACGCCAGTGCACGAAAAAATGTCTTTTCCCGCCCGCTCGGCCGTGGTTCCCATGGACCAGCGCGCCGCCAAGGTAGCCGTGGAGTGGCTGGAGCCGGAAGCGCCCGACTCCGCCGTGGCTTGGGGTTACTTCGACGCCGTCTTTGAGCAGAAGGAGTGGGGCGAGGACTACGTGGTGGAGAAGCTGGCGCGCGAGATGCTGGCGAAAGATCCCAAGCTGCGCGAGGAGTTCGAACAGCGCCTGGCAACGGACAAGCAGTTCGCCGGCGATCCCAAGGCGCGCCTTGATTTCTTCTACCAGCGCTCGCTGTGGTGGGACCGCGAGCTGGGGCTGTATCCCGTGGGTCGGCTGACGACGCTCGAGGGCGTGCCGCTACATTAAGAGATTTTCGGAATTGGTGTGTCCCTTGTTTTGTAGACCGGGGCTAAGGCCCATCTGTTGTTCTGCCGCTTAACACGGGCCTAAAGGCCCGCTCTTCCACCGGCGCTTGGAATACAGCAAGAACCCGCATGGGCCGGTGCAGGCTCGGATTACGCTCCGACCGGAACCAACGCCAGCAGCTCGGCGATCGCGTCCAGCACAGCTTTCTCGCCCTGGCGCGAGTCGAGGGACTTATCCACGGCGTGGTGATGACCGCTGGCATGCAGAACGAGGACGCGGGTCGCCCCGTGCGATTTCTTCGCCATGTAGGGAAGATGGTGTCGGTCGTTCCTGGTAAGGGTGTGGCCGAGGATCATCAGGTCAAAGCGCTCGTGCACCAGCGCCGCCTCGATCTCTTTGCGGCCGGCGGCTGGCATCACCGCATAACCGGCTTTCTTCAGCTTTGCCGCTTCGGAAGCGAGCACCTCGGGATCATTCTCGCAATACAGAATCTTCGAATTCTGGCTGGTCTTGCTCATGGTGACTTTAAACGTAGCAACGTCCGGCGGAACCATACAGGTCACGGAAGACCAGCAACGACAAGTACCGAGTACCCAGTACCGAGTACCCGGGTGCAAATAACCGAGATCGCCGCAATCTGGCGTGGGCGTTCGCCTACGTTCTGGACGGCAAAATAAAACGGGCGACCCTTCCAGATCGCCCTCTCGGTACTTGGTACTGGGTACTCGCTTACGCGTGCGCCGGGCCCGGGCTGGTGCTAGGCTGGCGTCCGGGCTCGGGCTTGAGCACCTTTTGCACTTCCTCCTCGCGCGGCGGCGCCTTGACCGGAAGTTCCTTGCCTTCAATGATCATCTGGATCTCGTTGGCATCGAGCACTTCGCGCTCCAGCAACATCCTGGCGATCCTCTCCAGGGTATCGCGGTTGCCGCTGAGGACATCGACCGCGGCCTTGTAGCCGTCGTCGGCGATGCGGCGGACTTCCTGGTCGATCTTGATGGCAGTGTCCTCGCTGTAGTCGCGGTGCTGCGCGATCTCGCGCCCGAGGAATATCTGCTCTTCCTTCTTGCCGAAGGTGAGGGGACCGAGCGTGCTCATGCCCCACTCGCAGACCATCTTGCGGGCCAGTTCCGTCGCCTGCTCGATGTCGTTGCCGGCACCGGTGGTCATCTGGTGCAGGAACAGCTCCTCGGCCACGCGCCCGCCCATCATGATGGCGATGCGCGTCTCCAGGTACTCGCGGCTGTAGGTGTGCTTGTCGTCGATGGGCAACTGCATGGTGACCCCGAGCGCCATTCCGCGCGGGATGATAGTGACCTTGTGCAGCGGGTCGGAGTGCTTCATCATCGCCGCCACCAGCGCGTGTCCGGCCTCGTGATAGGCGGTCATGCGCTTCTCCTCGTCGGAGAGAATCATGCTCTTGCGCTCCGCGCCCATGAGCACCTTGTCCTTGGCGAGCTCGAAGTCGTACATGATGACCGACTTGCGGTTCTGGCGGGCGGCATTCAGCGCCGCCTCGTTCACCAGGTTCGCCAGGTCGGCGCCGCTGAAGCCGGGAGTCCCGCGCGCCAGGATGCTGAGATCCACATCGTCGTTGAGAGGGATCTTGCGGGTGTGCACCCGAAGGATCTCCTCGCGCCCGCGGACATCCGGACGCGGCACCACCACTCGCCGGTCAAAACGCCCGGGACGCAGCAACGCGGGATCGAGCACGTCGGGACGGTTGGTCGCCGCAATGAGGATGACACCCTCGTTGGACTCGAATCCGTCCATCTCCACCAGCAACTGATTGAGGGTTTGCTCGCGCTCGTCGTGTCCGCCGCCCAGGCCGGCGCCGCGATGGCGGCCGACCGCGTCAATCTCGTCGATGAAGATGATGCAGGGAGCGTTCTTCTTGCCCTGCTCGAACAGGTCGCGAACGCGGCTGGCGCCCACGCCCACGAACATTTCCACGAAGTCGGAACCGGAGATGGAGAAGAAGGGCACGTTGGCTTCGCCGGCCACGGCGCGGGCCAGCAGGGTCTTGCCGGTTCCCGGCGGCCCCACCAGCAGCACGCCCTTGGGGATGCGTCCGCCCAGCTTCTGGAACTTCTGCGCCTCGCGCAGGAACTCGATGATCTCGCGCAGCTCCTCCTTGGCTTCATCCACCCCGGCCACGTCCTTGAACGTGACCTTCTTCTGCTGCATGGAGAGCAGGCGGGCGCGGCTCTTGCCGAAACTCAGCGCCTTGCTGCCGCCGGTCTGCATCTGGCGGATCATGATGAACCACAGGGCGCCGAACAGGACGAGGGGCAGGATCTGCAACACCCAACTCGGCCAGTTCCCAGCTTGCGCGTCCTTGACGGTGATGTTGACGCCCTTGTCCTGCAACTGCTTGATCATGTCCGGGTAGCTGGCTGGGACGATGGTGTGAAACCCTTTCTTATCGGCACGGTACTTGCCCCGGACCTCGGTGCCGATGATGGTGACCTCGGACACATTGCCCTGGTTCACCTGCGAAGTGAATTCCGAGAAGTTGATCTCGGCATCCTTGGCACCGCTGCCGCCCGCCTTCACCACCTGCCACAAAAGCACACAGGACAGGACGATCACCAGCCAGAACACGATCGTCTTTACCGTTGAGTTCACCTGAAACTCCTCCCAGACCCTCTTCCCCGGCGCTCGCACCCAAGAGGGCCGGCACCATCGTGCCGACTCAAATGCTAACACGCCAGACCTAGATGACTTAGATGCTGACGCCGTGCTTTCGACAGCTCTATTTTAAATCCTGCGCGGCCGCATTCGCGCGGTGCCCAAAGTACCCTGTCCGCTACGGGTTACCCGCTGGCCGCTGCGGGTGTGTTGGCCGCGCTGGCCACATAGGGCAGGTTCCGTCCCAGCAGGGGTGAGCCCAAACCATACCCCAGCACATAGGACTCCCCGAGAGCATAGCCGCTATAGTCAGCCTGGAGCGCCACCCGCCGCTCCGCCTGCTTATCCAGCAAGGTGGCCAGCTTCACTGAAACCGCTCCACGCGCCGTCAGGTTGCGCATCAGAAACTCCTGGGTAACGCCGGACTGGACGATCCCCTCGACCAGCAGCACATCTTTCCCCTGGACGTTCACCTCAGGACTAAAAAAAATCTCGGCCCCGTGCTCGACTTCCCGTGTCTCCGGCTTCATGAACTGGCAGACCACCGGGACGTCTAGCGCCCGCACCAGGTCTGCCATAAAGACGAAGCCGTTCTCCAGGACGCATACGGCATACACCGTCCGGCCGCGGTAATCGCCGGAGATCTTGTCTGCAAGCTCGCGGACGCGGGCAGCAATCTGCTCGGCCGTGAACACCACCTTCAGTTCGCCCAACTCAGCATTCACCGCTTCACCACTCCCGCCGAGGATGCAGCACATGCTCCTCGATCACCACCACCTGCCTGGCGTCGCTGGCGGGTTGGAACTCGGTGGACACGCCGAAACCTCGCGCCCACGCCAGCTTGCCGCCGCTGGCCGCCACCGGCCACGACTGCCGTTCCCCGGCGGGCACGCGCCGCTCCTCGAAGAGTTCCTTCATCTTCTTCGGACCCTTGCTGTGCGCCGGCCACAAACGGTCCCCCGCGCGCCAATTGCGGATTATCAGGTCGCCCCCAAGCGCTGCCGGATCCAGCGACTGTTCTGGATTATATCCCGAGGCTCCGGGCTTTACCGGCCGTAAAAACGCCCGAATCACCCGCCCCACTTCCAGGATTTCAGCCTCGCCCGGAACGGGCAGACGATACTCATAGGAGAGCGGCCCTGGCTGGCCGGATTTACATCGTAGCTCGAACCGAAATTCCTGCTGCTCGCGCACGACCATCCAGCCGCCCGGAAGCTCGCAGGCCCTTGTTTTTTCGCTCGCGCAGCAACGCGCGCTGCGGAGCAAGCCCTCCAGATGATCGAAATCCAGTGTGACTCCCAGGAGCTGGGCGCAGTTGCGGAGGATGCGGCGCTGCAATGCAGGCGGATGCGCCACCAGGCGCGGGATGTTTACGCTGAGGCCGGCGCCCGTGGCTGAACGCCGGGTGACCTCAGGCATGACCCGGCGGAGCTCGGCTTCCCAGTAGTTCTCTTCCTCGCGCGCCACCTCGGCCAGTTGCGCCAGCGCCGTTACGGCGGTGGGCTGAAATCGGGTCTCGATGAGAGGAATGAGTCCGTGCCGGATGCGATTGCGTGTGTACTGCAAATCGACGTTGGTGGCATCCTCCCGCCAGCGCTGGTTGATACTTCCCAGGTAGTCGCGCACCTCCGCCCGGCGAACCCCGAGTAGAGGCCGCACAATGTAGCGCACCTCTTCCCCGCCGCACAAGAGGACGGCCTTCTTGGGATAAATCCCGCCCAGCCCTTTCGTCCCGGCGCCGCGCAACACACGCATCAGCACGGTCTCTGCCTGGTCGTCCAGCGTGTGCCCAGTGGCGACTACGTCCAAACTCCGCTTCTGGAAGAATGACTGGAAGAAGTGATAACGCGCTTCGCGACCAGCGGTCTCGAGACTCAGCTTACGCTGGGTCGCATACGCCGGCACGTCCGCGCTGGAGCGGTGGAATTCGAGGCCCTGCTGCTCGGCCAGCTCGCTGACGAAGCGTTCGTCTTCATCGGCATCCGCACCGCGGATCCTGTGATTGAAATGCAACACCGAGAGGACGACCCCCAACTCATCGCGCAGCTCCAGCAGCACGCGCAACATCGCCACCGAGTCCGCGCCGCCCGACACCGCCACCCCCACGCGGTCGCCGGGCTTCAGCAGCTCATGCTCGCGAATGTAGGCCAGCACCTGCTCGCGCACCACTTCATAGTAAATGCTTTTCACCACGGAGACACGAGGCACGGAGGATTGAAGCGTCGGGTAATTTCGGTGTGCAGGCAAGAGGCCGGCGCTACCTCTCTTACCTAGCCGGCCGCAAAGTGTTCCCACCCGCGCGGAGGAAGGGCCTTCTGCTGGCCATAGCTGTCCACCAGCCACATGTTGCGGCCGCGGATGATCTCCCCGATGCGGGTGACGCGCACGCCGGCGATCTTGCTGGGGACCGGAAGCGATCCCGGCGCCGTGAAGAGCAATTCGTAATCCTCTCCACCGTGCAGGGCATAGCGCAGGCTGCTGGTAGGCAATCCGGTTGGGCGGGGGATGGCGGCTTCGTGGACCAGCGCCCCAACGCCGCTCTCCTCGCAAATATGGCCGAGGTCGGTTGATAGGCCGTCGCTGACGTCGATCGCAGCCGTCGCCAAGTCCTGTTCACGCAGCCAGCACCCAACCGCAACTCGCGGCTGGGGATAGAAGTGAGGCGCATCTGCGGTGTAGCACCGCCTACCTTTCGGCCCCAGTGCCGACAAGCCCGCTTCGCGCAGCCGGTGCAAGGTCCATGCGGAACGTCCCAGCTCGCCGGTCACGTAGATGGAGTCGCCGGGGCGCGCGCCCGACCGCAGCAGTGCCTTGCGTGCGGGCACCCGTCCCACCACCACGATGTCCGCCAGCACTCCGGCAGGCGATTCGGCCGTATCTCCCCCGGCAAGCCGAACACGGAACTCACGCGCCAGCCGCAGCAGTCCCCTCATGAACCGGTCCACCCAGCTCTGCGGGAGGTCGGGGGGGAGAGCCAGGGAGAGAAAGGCCGCCGTCGGCTCGCCGCCCATCGCGGCGATATCGCTCAACCCGCGCGTCAGGCAGCGATGCCCCACCGAGTCTGGCGGGTGCCACTCGCGTCGGAAGTGCACTCCTTCCAGGCTGAAGTCGGTGGTCAGCAGGACCTCGAAGCCGGCAGGACATTTGAGAACCGCCGCGTCGTCCCCGATACCGGTACGCACCACCCCCCGGCCGCGCGGGGCTTTGGCCTGGCGGCGAATGCGGCGGATCAGCGCTTTTTCGGCGAGGGGCAAGGCCAATACACCCTACAGCTTCGGGCGGGCGTCCGTCATTTAATTTCCTGCCCTCGTGATTGCCGAGCCGTCCCGGCTGGGCCGGCCTGGGTGATTACCAAGCCTGGAAACAGCCCTATAGGCCGATAACCAGCTAGTAAATCCCACGCCAATAGTCGTAACCCTTTTAGCATCTACATAACTGTTGACTGGAGCAGCCGGGGTAGATAAGCTTCTCTCGCCGTTAACCCTGTGATCTAGCCGGGAACCGTGGGGTGGCTGGCGATAAGTAACGTAGTCAGATCCCCAACGAATCGGGAGATTACTTTTGCGCAAACGTTATTACGTACTCTTAGTCGCCCGCGATGGCGAAGGCCAACTCCGCAAGATTCCTATTCCCCTGCATTACATTTACGTTTTCCTGGCCGGCGCCCTGATCGGCATGTTCACCATCACCGGCATGGCGGGTTCCTACACCCGTATGCTGATGAAGGTGGCGCGTTTCAACCAGTTACGCACGGAAAAAGAAGCTCTGACGACCCGCTACTCGAAACTGGAACAGGTGGCGCAGGAGAAGGAGATCCAAGCCGCCTCACTGGGTTCGCTGGCGGGTGAAGTTTCCGCTCTCTACGGTCTGAAGACCAACCGCATCCTTAAGTCCGATTCCCCGGACCTGAGCGCCGACCAGTTTTCGTCCTCGCTCGACCAGCTTTATGCCCTCAGAAGTTCGGCTTTGAGCGGTGCCGCCACCGTGGGGATTGAACTGGGCGGCGGGCGACCCGCAACCACAGCCGACTGGCTGCGCATGGCCGCCGCGCCTACCATGTGGCCGGTCGAAGGCCCGGTGACCGGGTCCTTCGGCGAGCGCATCGACCCGTTTATCGGCGAGGGCGCGTTCCATACCGGCGTGGATATCTCCACCAATTACGGACAGTCCGTAATCGCACCCGCCGACGGCGTGGTGGTGTTTGCCGCCGAGGCGGGCGGCTACGGACGGCTGTTGATCCTGGCGCACGGCCACGGCATCAGCACACGCTACGGCCACCTGGCCAGTTTTGCCGCCGTCGTCGGCCAGAGCGTCCGCCGCGGCGGCGTCATCGGCTACGTCGGGCGCAGCGGCCGTTCCACAGGCCCTCATCTGCACTACGAGGTACGCATCAACGACGTGCCGGTGAATCCGCACAAGTACATGCGGATCAGCGTGGCGCAAAATGTAGGGGTGGCAGCCGGGCAATAACCGGCCCTTCTACTTCTTCTTACTCTGGCTCTTTTTCCCAGGTTTCTGAGATGGCGCCGGTGCCGGCGCTGCCACCGGCGGGCTGGGCGGCGGCGTGAGTGCTTTGCGGATGAATCCTTGCGGGATGGTCGCGGTCAGTGCCACGCGACTGCCGTGCTCTTCTACTTTCAGGCTGTCGAAGAACGCCTTCACGTCTGCGTCGGCGCCGCCCTGAGTCGTCGACGATTCCGCGCTCTTTAGCAGCGCAAAGAAGGTCTTGGTAGTTTCGAGAAGTTGCTGGGCATCGGTTTCGCTTTGCGTCAGGGCTTCGATCCGCAGATGCAGTGCCCCCAGGTAGCGGGCAGAGCCCACGATGGTTGAGCCCGCGAGCCAGCGAAGCGGCATTTCCAGCCCGCCGGGCAGCACCAGCGAGGGCCCCCGGGCCGGCTGCGCGGGGATGCTGGCCAATGCCCAGGCCACGCTGGCCAGCGGCACCTGGCGGTAGTGCTCCCGCACCAGGGAAGGACCGGAGGCCGGCCACGCCGCCGCACGGTACTTGTCAATCATCTGGTGGATGGCGGCGGTGTCCGGCGTGTTGGAGACGGCCACCGCATCCAGCCCCAGGATCGCGACCCGAACCGTGCGGCCTTCCTGCGGGATGGCGTAGATCACAACGTCGCGGTAGTTTTCGGTGTTGCTGGAAAGTTTGCCAAAGAACACGGTCGCGCGCTGCGCGTCGAACTTGCCGATGAAGATTTCGGAGTAGTGGGCACCCTCGAAGAACCCCTCGTTGCCCTGGGTCGCGGCTGTGGGAGCGTGCACGGCGAAGGCTGCCTGGTCGAGGTCGCGCTCGAACTGGAAGCCAGTGTCCTTGACGAACTGCTCATAATCGGGATCGTAGGAAACGGACGGGACTTCGCCGAACACGTGCGCCAGCCGCATCAGCCGCAGGTTGACAAAAAGGACGGCGTCGGATTCCGGCAGCAGCCGTGCGGCTTCCGGCGCAGCGCGGCTGCGCAGATAAACGACAGCGGCGATGGCGGCGGAGACGAGTATAACCGCCAGCGCGATCCAGAGTTTACGTCGGCGCATGGCAGAGCATGGCGCGCCCGGCCGAGGTTTCCCAGGCGCGCTCCTGGCGGTCTTCAGTTTGGGCTAAAATAAAGGGTTGGGAGCGAGTTAGCACGGACGCGGAATGATAGCACCGCGCTCCGTAAAGCGCGCCGGCTGTTACGCCTAAGTTACTAGGGAGGCGTTGCCGCTTGCACGTAAGATGCCGTTGTGTTAACTTCAGTGATTGTCTCGGCGGTCGGGAAGTGTTTTGCTGGCGTAGCTCAGTTGGTAGAGCATCTGATTTGTAATCAGAGGGTCAGGGGTTCGAATCCCTTCGCCAGCTCCAAGCGAAACGGGGTTGCGAGGGTGCAAGGTCGTGCCCTGCAACCATAAGCCACGGTAACAGCGAGCAGCTCATCAAGAGGAACACACACTCCACCTAGTGCTTCCGGAAGATGTTGGCGTTTGTGTGCTGGTGTGCGCCAGAAAAAGTGTGCGCGCGAAAACTTGGTCGGTCTGGCGCGCTGTTTTCTCTGGCCGTACCGCTGGGCGGTTCGGGCGCGGCTTGTGAGCGGAGATGATGGACAGGTGGCCGAGTGGTTAATGGCAGCAGACTGTAAATCTGCCGCTCCTTGCGAGCTACGGAGGTTCGAATCCTCCCCTGTCCACCAGGATTCAACGATGTCGAGGAAGTTGCTGGTCGCACTTTCGGTGTATGCAGTGCTTGCAGTGCTGGCGTGGTTCACGCTGGATGCAAGCATCCCGATTGGTGGACGCGACGTGCCTCTGCGCGCCGTGACCCTCGCGATCCTGGGACTGTTTGCCGTTCGTACCCTGCTGCATGCGCAGCGGGAGCGGATTGAATCATCGCGGGAGCGCAACGAGGGTTGAGAGCCGATGTAGCTCAGTTGGTAGAGCACTCCCTTGGTAAGGGAGAGGTCACCAGTTCAATCCTGGTCATCGGCTCCAGAGTTTTGAGCTAACAGCCAAGAGCTAACGGCTAAGAGCTGCAGTCAGGCGGGAGTAACTCAGTGGTAGAGTCACAGCCTTCCAAGCTGTTGGTCGCGGGTTCGATTCCCGTCTCCCGCTCCAGGTTCCAGGGGTTGTAACGGACACGATGCCGACATTTGAACAGGCGACAATACCGATTGATAACGCTGAAGTTTATGGCCTGCTGCGGGGCGTCTTCGAGCGCCTGTTCAGCTCGGAGATCGAGGGCTTCCTGAAGGCGGTCAGGAAGAAGGGACTGCTAATCCGGCACTACGAGGATGTGCTGGCGAGCGGCGCCGTGGAGAAGGCCGACCGCTCCCTGAAGCAGATGGGCATCACGGCGCGCGCGCTGTACGAATCGTTGCCCATGTCGGACCGGGCGCAGGTGCGCGAGTTCTACCTGGTTCGCCTGGAACAGGTGGCCGAGGCGACGCGGCGCAAGTTTTACCAGGTTTATCGGCTTAATTGACTAAAAGAGGCAGGCATTTATGGCCAAGGAAAAATTTGATCGCAGCAAGCCGCACGTGAACGTGGGGACGATCGGGCACATCGATCACGGCAAGACCACGCTGACGGCGGCCATCACCAAAGTTTTGGGGAAGAACAACCCCAAGGTGAAGTTCCGCTCCTTCGACTCCATCGACAATGCGCCCGAGGAGAAGGCGCGCGGCATCACCATCGCCACCGCGCACGTGGAGTACGAGACGGCGGCGCGGCACTACGCGCACGTGGATTGCCCGGGTCACGCCGACTACATCAAGAACATGATCACCGGGGCGGCGCAGATGGATGGCGCCATCCTGGTGGTGGCGGCCACCGACGGACCCATGCCGCAGACGCGCGAGCACGTGCTCTTGGCCCGCCAGGTGGGCTTGCCCTGCATCGTTGTGTTTCTGAACAAGTGCGATGCGGTGGACGATCCCGAGCTGCTGGACCTAGTCGAACTGGAAGTGCGCGAGTTGCTGAAGGGCTATCAGTTCCCGGGCGACGACGTGCCGGTGATCCGCGGCTCGGCGCTGGGGGCGCTGAACGGCGAGGCCAAGTGGGAGAAGTCGATTGACGAGCTGATGGATGCGGTGGACAAGTACGTGCCGCTGCCGGCGCGCGAAGTGGACAAGCCCTTCCTGATGCCGATCGAGGACATTTTCTCGATCTCCGGCCGCGGCACGGTGGTGACGGGGCGCATCGAGCGCGGCAAGGCCAAGGTGGGCGAGGAGATGGAGATTGTCGGCTTCCGCGAGACGCGCAAGACGGTGATCACCGGGGTGGAGATGTTCAAGAAGCAGCTCGACGAGGGCATGGCGGGCGACAACGCCGGGTTGCTGCTGCGCGGCATCCCCAAGGAAGACGTGGAGCGCGGCATGGTGATTGCCAAGCCGGGCTCGATCACGCCGCACACCAAGTTCAAGGGCGAGGTGTACGTGCTGTCGAAGGAAGAAGGCGGACGGCACACGCCGTTCTTCAAAGGCTACCGGCCGCAGTTCTACTTCCGGACGACGGACGTGACCGGAGTAACGGAGATGCCGGAAGGCACGGAGATGGTGATGCCGGGCGACAACGTGGGCCTGGTGATCCAGTTGATCACCCCGGTGGCGCTGGAGAAGGGGCTGCGGTTCGCCATCCGCGAAGGCGGCCACACCGTGGGCGCGGGAACCATCACCGAGATTTTGGAGTAAGCCATGCCGCGTGAGATCGTTACATTGCAGTGCTCAGAGTGCAAGAACCGGAACTATTCGACGACCAAGAACAAGAAGACCACGCCCGATCGGCTG
>DASQGF010000162.1:0-2809 GCA_035632755.1 Terriglobales bacterium | reverse complement strand
AGGAAGACGGCTACTACTCCTGAGCGCCGTGGCCGGGGTCCCCAGCAAACCCGATTTTGGTTTGCTGGGGTGGGTGGCCGGGGACGGCTGCTCGTCCTTCTCAGCCTGGTGTCGCTGGCCGCCGTTCCGGCGGCCTTGGCGTCTGAGAAGCGCGCCGAGAAGCCTTATGCTCTCATCTTCGGTACGGTCTATGCCCCCAACAACCGTCCTGCCTACGGCGTGCGGGTGAGGATCCGTCGCGCCGATCGGAAGAAGGCGCAGTGGGAGCTTTATTCCGATCACCAGGGTGAGTTCGCGCAGCGCGTGCCGGCCGGCAGTGCCGATTACATCGTGCGGGCCGAGCCCGAAGACAAGCGCGTGCCAAAGGCAGAAGTTAAAGTCCACGTCCAGAATGATGAGCGCGTGGATATCGGTCTGCATCTAACCAGATAGAAGAGCGCAAGGGGGTGTATGCGGAAAGCGGCCGGCGTCGTGGCAGTGGCTATCTTGCTGGGCATTCTGGCGGCGGGTGAGCCGGCGCCCAAGAACGAGCCCCAAACCCGCACTCTGACCGGACAGGTCACGGACAAGGCGGACGTACCCCTGCCAGGCGCGGTGGTGTATCTGCAAGACACGCGCACCCAGGTGGTGAAGACTTACATCACCGACGATAAGGGCAATTACCGCTTCAGCTCCCTCTCTCCCAATGTGGACTACCAGGTCCGCGCCGAATACCAGGGCCACAAGAGCGATACTAAGACGCTCAGCTCCTTTGACAGCCGCAGCAACGTGGTCATGCACCTGAAGATCAATATGGCGAAGTGAAACGGCGCGTCTGCCAACAAATGAGGTTCTTCGCACGCGCTTAGTCGCGAGGCTCCTTCGCCCGGCTCGGAATCACAATCCTAAGCACATGCAAGCACTCTCCCGGCATGAGTGCGACAAAAAGGGCCGCCATTGCTGGCGGCCCGGCTCCAGTCTGAAAAGCCTCAGTTCTGATCGTTGCCGGCACGCTTCCACTCCACCAGATCGCCGATTGTGGCGGTGGCGCTGGATACGGGGTGCTTGTAGGCTTCCACGTCCTGGCGCGAGCCTTCTTCGCCTACGGCGCGGATCGACAGTCCAACCTTCTTCTCATCCGGATTCATCTTGATGATCTTGAAGTCGAACTCCTGGCCCGGTTCCAGCCGGAGAGGCGTGCCCTGCGCGTCGGCGGCTTCAGAGTTGTGGCAGAGGCCCTCGACGCCGTCGGCGATCTCGACAAAGGCGCCGAAGCTGGCCACGCGCAGCACTTTGCCGTGCAGCACGTCGCCCACGCGGCGGGTGGAGAAAAAGGGCTCCCAGACGTCAGGCTGCAGTTGCTTGACGCCAAGCGACAGCCGGCGCTGTTGGGTGTCGATGCCCAGCACGATGGTCTTCACCTTGTCGCCCTTCTTCAAGACCTCCGAAGGGTGCTTGACGCGCCTGGTCCAGCTCAGGTTGCTGACGTGGACCAGGCCGTCGATGCCGTCCTCGATCTCGACGAAGGCGCCGAAGTCGGTGAGGTTGCGCACCCGGCCCTCGACCGTCGCGCCCACGGGGTACTTCTCGTGCAGCGTCTCCCAGGGATTGGTTTCCAGCTGCTTGAGGCCGAGCGAGATGCGTCGTTCCTGCGGATTCACGTTGAGAACGACCGTCTCCACCTGCTGGCCGACGTTCACGATCTTGGAAGGATGCTTGGTGCGCTTGGACCAGGTCATCTCGCTGACGTGCACCAGCCCCTCGATGCCCTGCTCCAGCTCGACGAAGGCGCCGTAGTCGGTGATAGAGATGACGCGTCCCTTGACGTGCGCTCCCACGGGATACCGTTGCGCGGCGTCCAGCCAGGGATCGGGCGTAAGCTGCTTGAAGCCGAGCGAGACGCGCTGCTTCTCCTTGTCGTATTTGAGGACCTTGACGTGGATCTCATCGCCCACGTTGACCAGGTCGCGCGGATGCGTAAGCCGCCCCCAGGACATATCGGTGATGTGCAGCAGGCCGTCGATGCCGCCCAGGTCCACGAAGGCGCCGTAGTCGGTGCGGTTCTTCACCACGCCGGTCATCACCGCGCCCTCGTCCAGCTTCTCCAGCGTCTTGGCGCGCTTCTCGCTCACTTCTTCTTCCAGCATCTGCTTGCGCGAAACCACGATATTGCCGCGCTTCTTGTTGAGCTTGATGACGCGGACCTCAATGTCCTGGCCTTTGAGCGCGTCCAGGTTGCGGACCGGCTTCAGGTCCACCTGCGAGCCGGGCAGGAAGGCGCGCGCGCCGATATCGACCGACAGGCCGCCCTTCACCCGCTCGACCACCTTGCCCTTGATGGAGGTCTTGTCGTTGTAGGCCTTCTCGATGTCCTCCCACACGCGGATGCGCTGGGCTTTCTGGTAGGAGAGCGCGACGTAGCCTTCTTCCGCCACGCCGTGCTGCACTACGACGTCGATCTCGTCGCCGGGCTGGACCTTGGAATTGCCCTCGGCGTCCTGGACCTCAGCCACCGGGACAAGCCCCTCGGACTTGGAGCCGATGTCCACGACCACGTGGGTGGGGGTGATCTTAAGAACCGTACCTTTATGAATGCGGCTTTCGGTCACCGCTTCGGTTTCTGCGGTGAAGGTTTCGAGTGCGGTAGCAAAGTCTTCCATGGTTTCTCTATCTCGACGAGCGTGAACCAGCGGGCTTGGCTGCTGAGCTGCGGTCGGCCGACCGTGCTGGGGATCCTGGGACGTTCCGGCGGACGGGCTTGGTTCTGGCGCTTGGGCCGTTTCAGCTTCCGAAGCTGTGTGCGCGACTTCCGGCTGGGGGTTGCGGGCTG
>DASQGF010000161.1:0-7946 GCA_035632755.1 Terriglobales bacterium | reverse complement strand
AAGGCCGGGGACGGCTTTCACCTGTGGTCGGAGACCTACGACCGGCAACTGAACGATATTCTTGCGGTGCAGGAGGAGATTGCGCGCTCGGTGGCGGGATCGCTGAAGGTGGCTCTGCTGGGAGGAAAGACGGCGGCCACTTCCGCCCAGGGCACGAATGTCGAAGCTTACAACGCCTACCTGCAGGGGCGGTACTTCCTTGAGCGGCGCAGCAAGGAGAACCTGGAGAAGGCCATCGGCTACTACGAGCAGGCTATCAAGCTGGATTCCGGCTATGCCCCGGCATGGGTGGGGCTGGCCAACGTCCGCAGCCGTCAGGCGGATCGGGGCTACCTTTCTGTAGAGGAGGGCTACCGGAAGGCGCGGGAGGCGGCGGAGCGGGCCTTGGCGCTGGATGCGAACCTGGCAGAGGCCCATGCCGCCATGGGGCGGATCAGGTGGGCCTACGACTGGGACTGGGCGGGCGCGGATGCCTCCTACCAGCGGGCGCTGGCCCTCGAGCCGGGAAATGCCAGCGGTATCGGGAACGCTGCCGTGCTGGCTGCCACCCTGGGCCGCTTTGAAGAAGCCCTGGCGCTGGATCGCCGGGCAGTAGAGCTGGACCCCCTCAGTGTGCCGACCCACTACAATCTCGGAGTTCATGCCTACCTCGCCGGTCGGCTGGAGGAAGCAGTAGCGGCCTTCAAGAAGGCCCAGGAACTCAACCTAGAGTACCCGGCTTCACATGCCACCCTCGGCCGGGTCTATCTGGCGCAGGCGCACCCGCAGGAGGCACTGGCCGAGATGGAGCGGGAGCCGGAGCCTGTCTGGCGCCTGCACGGGCTGGCGCTCGCATATCATGCCCTGGGCCGGAAGAAGGAAGCGGACGCGGCCCTGGCGGAGTATGTCGCGAAGTACCATGCGGACTGGGCCTTCCAGATTGCCGAGCTGTATGCCTTCCGCGGGGAGGCCGACCGGGCGCTCGAGTGGCTGGAGCGGGCCTACGCCCAGCGCGACGGCGGCCTCGCCGAGATGAAAGGCGACCCGCTGCTGAAGAGCCTGGAGCACGACCCGCGCTACGCTGCCTTCCTGAAGAAGATGCGCCTGCCCGCTTGAGTACCTGGCCGGTTGCGCAACGTCGCCATGCAACATGCTGCGTCTCCAACGGGCATTTTCCAGGGAGGCGGAAACCTACCTCCGCAGATGCGTTGGTTCGACGCGCGCTAGACCGCTCGTTGTCGTTCGCCCGCGCCCGGCCGCACAGGGTGCTGTGACCACAATCACTGCAATCGAGCACCCGATGTGGCTGAATTAAGCGCGCTTTGGGCAAGCGAACCCAAAGAGAATAAGCGGATCTCCTGACAATCCCTGCCACGCCGACCGGCTCACAGAGCCTCAAGAGGACGCAATGCCCAATGAATCACCCAGGGGCGCTGCCCTCATTGCTCAAACCATTGCGCACTACCGCGTGCTGCGTAAGCTCGGCGGCGGCGGGATGGGTGTGGTGTACGAGGCCGAGGACCTCAACCTCGGCCGCCACGTGGTTCTAAAGTTCCTCCCCGAAGACCTGGCGCAGGACCCCGAGTCGTTGGAGCGCTTCCACCGCGAAGCCCGCGCCGCTTCCGCCCTCAACCATCCCAACATCTGCACCGTTTATGAAACCGGCGAGCACGAAGGACAGTCCTTCATCGCCATGGAGTTCATGGAGGGCAAGCCCCTCAAGCACTCCATTGAAGCCAAACCGCTGGAGACGGAGACGCTGCTCGACCTGGCGGTCCAGATCGCCGACGCGCTCGACGCCGCGCACGCCCAAGGCATCGTTCACCGCGACATCAAGCCGCAGAACATCTTCGTGACCAAGCGGGGGCAGGCCAAGGTGCTGGACTTCGGCCTGGCCAAGCGGATGCAGCCGGCGGGGCCAGGCGACTCGACCGCCACCACGGTGCGCCAACTGACGACGCCGGGCATCGCCATGGGCACGGTGGCCTATATGTCGCCGGAGCAGGTCTTGGGCAAGGAGTTGGACGCGCACACCGACCTGTTCTCCTTCGGAGTGGTGCTCTACGAAATGGCGACTGGTACGCTGCCCTTTCGGGGGGACACCGCCAACGCCGTATTCGACGCCATCCTGCACAAGGCCCCGGTCTCGCCCTTGCGCCTGAATCCTGACCTGCCCCCCGATCTCGAAAGAATCATCAACAAGGCGCTGGAGAAGGACCGGAATCTGCGTTACCA
The DNA here is from genome assembly GCA_035632755.1 of Terriglobales bacterium. Lineage (GTDB taxonomy): Bacteria > Acidobacteriota > Terriglobia > Terriglobales > Acidobacteriaceae > JAHFUA01. The sequence goes on along the minus strand of DASQGF010000161.1, from coordinate 5,732 downwards.
GAGCGCCTCGGACATACGCACCGACCTGAAGCGGCTGAAGCGGGATACGGAATCGGGGCTGTCCGCAGAAGTGGCCGCCGCGTCGCAGGCGCTCGCCGAGCGCAGCCGCAAAGCCCGCGGGCGTTGGAAGATCCTGGTTCCGGCCGGGGTGCTGGTGGCGGTGCTGGCGGTGGCCGCTGTTTTCTGGCTGGGCCGAGGGGGGAGAGGTTCAGCAGGTGGCACGCCTTCGATCGCGGTGCTGCCCTTTGTGGACATGAGTCCGGAGAAGAACCAGGAGTACTTTTCCGACGGCCTGGCGGAGGAACTGCTCAACGACTTGGCCAAGATTCAGGGGCTGCGGGTGGCGGCCCGGACTTCTTCCTTCCAGTTCAAGGGGAAGAACGAGGACCTGCGCACGGTGGGCGAGAAGCTGAACGTGGGCGCCATCCTGGAAGGGAGCGTGCGCAAGGAGGGCAGCCGGGTGCGCATCACCGCGCAGCTAATCAAGGCCGGGGACGGCTTTCACCTGTGGTCGGAGACCTACGACCGGCAACTGAACGATATTCTTGCGGTGCAGGAGGAGATTGCGCGCTCGGTGGCGGGATCGCTGAAGGTGGCTCTGCTGGGAGGAAAGACGGCGGCGCCTTCCACCCAGGGCACGAATGTCGAAGCTTACAACGCCTACCTGCAGGGGCGGTACTTCCTTCAGCGGGGCAATAAGGAGAACGTGGAGAAGGCGATCGGCTACTACGAGCAGGCCATCAAATTGGATTCCGGCTATGCTCCGGCATGGGTGGGGCTGGCCAGTGCCCGCAGCCGTCAGGCGGATCGGGGCTACCTTTCTGTAGAGGAGGGCTACCGGAAGGCGCGGGAGGCGGCGGAGCGGGCCTTGGCGCTGGATGCGAACCTGGCAGAGGCCCACACGGCCATGGGTTGGATCAAGATGGTCCACGACTGGGACTGGGCGGGCGCGGATGCCTCCTACCAGCGAGCACTGGCCCTGGAGCCGGGAAACGCCAGAGTTATCCGGGTCACTGCCAGGGTGGCTGGCACCCTGGGCCGCTTTGAAGAAGCCATGGCGCTGGGCCGCCGGTCAGTAGAGCTGGACCCCCTCAGCGCGCCGGCCCACCACAATCTTGGGCTTGATGCCTACCGCGCCGGTCGGCTGGAGGAAGCAGTAGCGGCCTTCAAGAAGGCCCTGGAACTCAACCCGGAGTACCCGGATTTACACGCCTCCCTCGGTGGGGTCTATCTGGCGCAGGCGCACCCGCAGGAGGCCCTGGCTGAAATGGAGCGGGAGACGGAGCCTGACGTCCGCCTGTACGGGCAGGCGCTCGCATATCATGCCCTGGGGCGGAAGAAAGAAGCGGACGTGGCCCTGGCGGAGTATGTCGTGAAGTACCAGGCGGATTCGGCCTTCCAGATTGCCGAGCTGTATGCCTTCCGCGGGGAGGCCGACCGGGCGTTCGAGTGGCTGGAGCGGGCCTACGCCCAGCGCGACGGCGGTCTCGCCGAGATGAAAGGCGACCCGCTGCTGAAGAGCCTGGAGCGCGACCCGCGCTACGCCGCCTTCCTGAAAAAGATGCGCCTGCCCGCCTGAGTACCTGGCCGGTTGCAGCCCCTTTGTTATGGCGTTCGCATTGACGCAGCGTCGTCCTGCAGCCTGCTGCGTCTCTACAGCCATTTTGCAGGGAGGCAAAAACCTACGCCGGACTCTTCACGCTAACCCTGAGTTCGGCCACGATCTCGCTCGCGGCTTGGCGCGCCCTTTCGAGCTGGTCGGGCCGAAAGGAAATCGCGCCCACGCGGGCGTGGCCGCCGCCGCCGTAGCGTTCGCAGATCTCGGCCAGGTTCACCAGTTGGTCGGCGCGCGCCCAGGGGTTCGACCCCACCGACACCTTGCTGCGGAAGCTGCTCTTGCTCAGGCCCACGCTGTAGATGCACTCCGGATGCAGATAGTAGGGGATGAACTTGTTGTAGCCTTCCAACTGCTGGTCCGAGATATCGTAGAACACGGTGCCGTCGCGGCATTCGGCGCGCTGGCGCATGACCTCGATGGAATGCTGGTGGCGTTCCAGCAGGGGCGCGACCAGCGGCGCCACGAACGGCTCCTCCAGCACCGCGGTCAGCGGATGGTAGGCGAGCAACGGTATCAGCCGCGGCATGAAGCCCGGGTCCTGCGTGGCTTCGATGATCATGGTCAGCCGCATGGCGGGCTCGCGCATCTCCACCGCGCTGCGCGCGTCGGGGAACTGCGCCCCGTCGATGATGTCCGCCCACTCGATCAGCTCGGCCACCGGCGCCGGGTGGAACCCGAAGCGCTGCTCCGCCACTGTAGCCAGGAACTTGGTGCAGCTCTTGTAGTCGGGATCGTAGAACTTGGTGTTGGACTGCTGCTGCTCGAAGTGGGCGGCGTCTTCGGGGGTGAGGAAGGCGCTCTGATGGTGGTCGAACCACCAGGTGATGCGCGGCGAGGTGGAGTACTTGAAGTCCACGATGGCGTTCTCGTCGCCGTCGAACTGCGACTCGTCGAACAGGCTGCCGGCGCGGTGCACCAGCCCGCTGAAGACGAACTCGGCGTCGCCGCGGATGCGCTCGCGATAGAAGCGCGCGAACAGCGACGCGCACGCTGCACCATCGAAACACTTGTCGTGGAAGAACACCCGGACTCGCAACCAGGACCTCTTTCCCTCTTCTCCCTGCATGCCCCAAAATTGAGGCACGTCAGCCGCGCTCCGGCGCGAAGGGAAAAGTACATAGAAATGACATTGTGCGCGACGAAAGTCAAGCGAGCATCGGGTGATCGGTCATCGGGGGGATTGATTCACTGAAAATTTATCATCCCGAGCTGGGGTGGGCCTTCGATAAGAGCGAAGGCGTTGTCAAGGGCGCACGAAACCCGACTCCCGCGCCACCAAGCAGCTCACCACGGATCAAGCGGCAGACACCTTCGCGTCGCTTGCCGGGACATTCAGAGCCGTAACCAGCTGCGGCCCACGCCGGGCCGGTTGGACAGGCGCAGGTACAGCGGGTTGCGCCGTCTGTTGCAACAGCATCCGGCGCAGCGGGCGCAGATCGTTCAATATGCGGCGGCTGGTTTGTATGTGCAGTTCGAGCTTGGCGAGGTTGTAGGAGACCATCCGTAGCGTCAGCGTCCGGGGCGCAGGTTGCGGATCGGCCGCAATATCCGCTTCCACGCCCGCTCTGGTGTCGCGGACCGTTTCTGACAAAAGCGAGAGGTACTCCTGGGCGCTCTCGATACTGTCGAAGAGGATCTCTGCTTCGGACTTCACGAGGAACCTCCTCATCGAAAAACTTGGCGTCGTCGTTCTCCCGGGAAGAAGTCGCTGTGGGTATGATTTTGGCCCGAGTGTACCGCCGGCAGTGGCGGGAAGGTTGGTTACAACAATTCGCTCGAAGATGGGCGTTGCACGCTTTGGGGTCGAGCGTGAACGATCTGAGGTGTCGCTCTGATTGGAGCCGACGTACAAGTCCCTTCACGCTCGGCCCGCAAGTCCGCATTTTTTCCCATTCACCTCGCCCGGGCGGTGATGCGGCACACGGTCACGTGTGACCTCCTTCCCGGAACGGGAATCACACCGGGGTGCCCGGCGGGACGAAACGTTTTCTAGCGACGGCGGGCCACCGCCTCCAGCTCGTGCTCGCAGCGCCCCAGGTTCTTCTGCATGATGCGGCGACCGGAGACCCATGCTCCGTCACACTGGCCGCGCCGGCTTCCCACCGCCACGCTTGCGCGATCGAGATCAGGTGGAAGATCATCAGCAGCGGCACCGCGAAGGTTGGGATCACGCTCAAGGGCAGCGTGCTCATCGCCTCCGTGGTGACGCCCTGCCCGAACATCCGCACTGGCGCTGAGTTCAGCACGCCCAACGACACCGCCATTACCAAGTCGAGAACCCCCAGCACTTGCCACGCGATGAAGCCCGTCCGCCGTCCCGACTCCCGCGTCAGGTAGCGGGCGGCCAGCGGCGCCGTTGCCCCGATCACCATGTCGCCCCAGCCCGCCGGCAGGGCGAACGCGCCCGGCAGGATGCCATGAGCATAGAGCACCAGGAAGACGAACCCTCCCAGCCTCCACGCCTGGATCGTGGTCAGCGTGCGCACGTCCACCGCCAGGGCAAACTGCCGGAACTCACGTGACACGGCCAGCCACGCGAAAAACACGGCAAGCGGAATTAACACCGCCAGCCCCAGAGGCAGCGGCGCGTGAAAAGAATGTTTCGACTCGGAAGCGAATACTCCCAGGGCCGATGCGGTGATTGAGGCCGCCAGCCATAGCGCGAGAATCACTCCCACGATGCGTGCGTAATTCCTTGTGCTCGTCATAGCTTCTCCTAATGCTCAACAGTTTTCTGGACTCGACCGCAGACCTCGACCGACGCGGACATCAGTTCGCGCCAGCGCCGCTCGCCGGTGCGTGAGCGCAGCCGCGCTTGCACCCGTTCCCAGCGTGGCAGGGCCCGCGCGAGCTGTCGCCGCCCCGCCGCCGCGAGCCGCAGCCGCCGTTCCCGCCGGTCCTCGCCGGGGCGGGCTTCGATCCAGCCGTGCGACGACAACAGCCGCAGCGTGCGCGTCAGGGTGGTGCTGTCCATCACCAGCAGCCGGCCCAGTTCGCCCTGCGACACTTCTCCCGCGAGCTCGAGCGCCTGCAGAACGGTGAATTGGGTGGCGCGCAGCCCGGCCGGGCGCAGCGCGTCGTCATAGAGTTGGGTGAGGGCCCGCGCCGCCCGCCGGAAGTTGGCGCACAGGCACGGCAAAGCCGCACGGGATAACAGTTCGGTCATCATGGGAGATAAAGATGTATATACATCCATTGTGATTCAAAAAAAGAGAGCACGGGTAAGCGGTATCCCACCCTTGGCCGCCTTTGGCAAGGGTGGGTCGCTGCCCGAACTCACGGATCAATAAACGACATCCACGCCGGCGTGGACCAGAACGGCCGGGCGACGGACGATGATTCGCCCATGGTCATCCTGATAATAGTAGTGGGGGCGTCCCTCATAGACGTAGGTCCGGCAGCCGTACTTCTTGGCTTGGCCGGGAGGCAGCCCGCAATTACCCCATCCCGTTTTCTTCCCGCGACTCCATCCCGGGGGGTGGCCGTCACGGTCGCCGTAAACGCGGTACTCGTATCCGTCGCGGTGCTCCCAGCCGTGATCGTCGTCGAATCGCTTGTTCGCGTGCGGGTTCCCTTTTCCCTCGCCTTTCCCCTTGTCCGCCATCAGAGTGGGCGTGACCAAACCTAGTGCGGCAATCAGCGCAAGTATCGCGAGCGGGCGTTTGCCCATGTCTGCCTCCCATGCTCTCCGTCCAAAAAGCAACGCAGTGCAAAGCTAGCTTACTTTCTTTAGAGCTACCTTCGCACGGTTACTGAGGTGTCAGCCAGGAAGGGACTGATGGCGCGGAAGGTCATACACGTTAGAGGAGCCCGTTGATTTCAAGCCCCCACCGCGGATTTCACGGGCCGCAGATGAAAACAAGACCACCGAGGACGCAAAGGCCCGTAGAGCCTGCCCTGAGCGGAGTCGAAGGCGCCGAAATAAATTAGCCCAGGGCGGAAGCCCTGGGTATGCGATCAAAATGAATTCCGAGCCCCGCAGGGGCGGCACCTGCTTTGAAAGGGCGGGGCTTCAGAAGCCTGCCCTGAGCGAAGTCGAAGGGCGCCGCAACGCGCCCCATCCCTAGATTGTCATCCCGAGCGAAGCGCGAGCTGAGCTTGCCGAAGCGAGCGC
>DASQGF010000160.1:0-4126 GCA_035632755.1 Terriglobales bacterium | reverse complement strand
CGACAACCCCTGGTGTGGACACCACTAAGAAGTACCCCCTAAACCTGACCCCGAGTGCCATATCCAAGGTAAAGGAGATTATGGCGCAACAGAACCCGCTGCCGGCAGGGCTGAGGGTTGGGGTAGTCGGCGGCGGCTGCTCCGGGTTCTCCTACTCGATGTCCTTCGAGAACACCGCTGGGATGATGGACAAGAGCTTTGACTTCGACGGCCTGAAGGTGTTTGTGGACGCCACCTCACTGATGTACCTGAATGGCTGCAACGTCGACTACGTCGAGACCCTGGAAGGCGCCGGCTTCAAGTTCGAGAACCCCAACGTGAAGAGCACTTGCGGCTGTGGCTCTTCGTTCAACGTGTAAGCAAGATTCGCGCAAGGAAGGCCCCGTCCGCGGACGGGGCTTTTGCTTTTGTTACGGATGCAGAAACCCACCAAACGGCTTGTCATTCCGAGTGGGCTTTAGCTCGCGAGGAATCTGCCTTTGTTTCCCTCACCAGCCGCGCCGCCCGCTCGAAGATCTTCTGAAACATCTTCTCCGTCAGCTTTCCCGTCTGCGTGTTCTGCTGCGAGGGATGATAAGAAGCGAGCAGGATCTTGCCGTCTGGCAATTCGTACAGTGCCCCGTGCGCGAACTCGTATCCATTCTTGCTGGAGAGCAGGCCGCGGCGCTTGAGGTAATTCAAATAACCGTCGAAGGCAATGCGTCCCAGGCACACCACCACGCGCACGCTCTTCAGACCAGCCAGCTCACGGTCGAGGAAGGGCGCACAGTTGGCAATCTCGCCCGGCGTGGGTTTGTTCGCGGGAGGCGCACAGCGCACGACGGCGGTGATGTAGGCGTCTCTTAGCTCAAGGCCATCTCCGCGGTGGGTGGCATTGGGTTGAGAGGCGAAACCGGTGCGAAAAAGCACGGGGTACATGAAGTATCCCGAGCCGTCGCCGGTGAACGGCCTGCCGGTGCGGTTGGAGCCGTGCGCGCCCGGCGCCAGGCCGAGAATCAGAACCCGCGCCTCCGGATCACCGAAGCCCGGAACCGGCTTGCCCCAGTATTCCCAGTCCAGGTAGGCGCGGCGCTTCTCACGCGCAATTTTCTGGCGGTACTCCACCAGCCGCGGACAGCGCGTGCAGGAGACGATCTCACGATTCAGTTTGTCGAGCCAGGCCGGCATCGAATCATTCCTACCGCGGATGAACGCGGATTAAGCGCTGGTCTTTGTTCTATCACAGCCGCTCGGATCGGGTCGTAGCGTCCCTGGGCGTTTGACCGTTCCCCACGCCCTCTTTAATATGGATGAGATTCCGAGTGATAGAAGGCCTTCCCTGTTGAGCGCCACTGAGACCAAAGACAACTGCACACGCGAGATCGAGGTCGAAGTCCCGGCCGAGGTCGTGACCCGCGAGACCGGCGTGGTGATCGAGCGCTTCCAGAAGCACGCGCGGCTGCCGGGGTTCCGCAAGGGTAAAGTGCCGGCGTCAGTGGTGCGACAGCGCTTCCCTGAAGACATCCGGAGTGAAGTAGTGGAAGCGCTCGTCCCCCGCTACTTCCACCAGGAGGTGGAGAAACGCGGGCTACAACCGGTCTCGCAACCGCGCGTCAGCGACCTGCACGTGGCCGAAGGCGAGCCGCTGCGCTTCAAGGCGAGCTTCGAGATCATGCCCGAGGTCCAGGTCACCGGATACCAGGAATTGCGCGCGGAGAAGGCCGACACCAGCGTTTCCGACCAGGAGGTCGAAGAGGCGCTGGGCAGGCTGCGCGAGCAGCACGCCACCTTCAACGCGGTGGACGACCGCGAACTGCGCGATGGCGATTTCGCCCAAGCCTCGCTGGTGGGCACGCCCGAATCTACCGAAGGCAAACCTGTCACGATGGACGAGGTGCTGGTGGAGATCGGCGGCGCCAACACTGTGCGCGACTTCAGCGACAACCTGCGGGGGGCGCGCCCCGGCGAGGAACGCCGCTTCGATGTCACTTACCCCCAAGACTTTTCCGACCAGCGTCTCGCCGGCAAGAAACTCGCCTACGCCATCACGGTGAAGGCCATCAAGCAGAAGGTGCTGCCGGAGCTCAACGACGATTTCGCCAAAGAGGCAGGCGATTTCCAGTCGCTCGACGAGCTTAGGAACAAGATCCGCGAGCAACTCGAGACGGAGAAAAAGCACACCGCCGAACACGCGGCCAAGGACAAGCTGGTGGAGGAACTGGTCCGCCGAAACGATTTCCCGGTGCCGGAAGCGCTGGTAGACCGGCAGGTGGACGTACGGCTGGAGCGCGGGCTGCGGGCGCTGGCGGCCCAGGGCATGCGCGCTGAAGACATGAAGAAGATGGACTTCTCCCGGCTGCGTGCAGGCCAGCGCGAGGCCGCGCAGCGCGAGGTGAAGGCGTCGCTGATCCTGGAGAAGATCGCCGACCAGGAAAGCATCGAGGTCACGGACGAGGAGGTCAACCAGGAGATCGAGTCGCTGGCCAAGCAGATGCGACAGACGCCGGAGGCTGTCCGCGCTCGTTTGACACGCGATGGAGCGCTAGATAGAATCCGGAACAGAATCCGCAACGATAAAACCCTCGACTTTCTTTATCGCCGCTCGGCGTGATGCCGACGGTTTTTCAAGCTCCCCCGGCCTCACTCCAGCGCGGGGGTGAAGTGTCAGGCAGGTCAACGTGAAAGAGGAACATATGGCGCTGGTACCCATGGTGGTCGAACAGACCAGCCGGGGCGAACGTGCGTACGACATCTATTCCCGACTGCTGCGAGACAACATTATTTTCCTGGGGACGCCGGTGGACGACACCATCGCCAACCTGGTGATCGCGCAGTTGCTCTTCCTCGAAGCCGAGGACCCGGAGAAGGACGTTTCCGTTTACATCAACTCGCCGGGCGGCTCGATCACGGCGGGCATGGCCATCTACGACACCATGCAGTTCATCCGCCCAGACGTGGTGACCATCTGCATCGGGCAGGCGGCCTCGATGGCGGCGCTGCTGCTCTCTGCCGGCGCGCCGGGCAAGCGCTATGCCCTGCCCAACTCCCGCATCCTCATCCACCAGCCCTCGATGGGCGGGCTTTCCGGACAGGCCACCGACATCGACATCCATGCCCGCGAGATCCTGCGCATGCGGGAGATAACCAACCAGCTACTGGCCAAGCACACCGGCCAGAAACTTGATAAAGTTGAGAAAGACGTCGAGCGCGATTTCATCATGAATGCGCAGCAGAGCAAGGAATACGGAATCATCGACGAAATTATCTACAAGCACAAATAGCAAGGAGCGCACGTCCCGCCAGATGCGGTCGGGGTCAAGGTCGCAAGGAGTAACCACGTGAAACCACGGTCGGGATCGGATGAGGTTCTACGCTGCTCGTTCTGCCACAAATCCCAGGACGCAGTGGCCAAGCTGATCTCCTCGCCCAGCGACTACCCGCGGGCCTATATCTGTGACGAGTGCGTAGCCGTCTGCAACTCGATCCTGGAGGACGACCGCGCCGAGACCCATGCCGCCGCCGCCCCCAACCACCTGCCCAAGCCGCAGGAGGTCAAAGTCTTCCTCGACGAATACGTCATCGGCCAGGAGCAGACCAAGAAGAAGCTGGCAGTAGCGGTTTACAACCACTACAAGCGCATCCACATGAACCGGCAGAAGGCCAGCGAGGTGGAGCTGACCAAGTCCAACATCCTGCTTATCGGCCCCACCGGCACGGGCAAGACGCTGCTGGCGCAGACGCTTTCGCGCATGCTGGACGTGCCCTTTGCCATCGTGGACGCCACCACGCTGACCGAAGCCGGTTACGTGGGCGAGGATGTCGAGAACATCATCCTCAAGCTGCTGCAGGCCGCCGACGGCGACGTGGGCCGTACCCAGACCGGCATCATCTATATCGACGAAGTGGACAAGATCGGGCGCAAGGACGAGAACCCCTCCATCACCCGCGACGGCTCCGGCGAAGGCGTGCAGCAGGCGCTGCTGAAGATCCTGGAAGGCACCATCGCCAACGTCCCGCCGCAGGGCGGCCGCAAGCATCCCCACCAGGAATTTACGCCGGTGGACACCACCAATATCCTGTTCATCTGCGGGGGCGCGTTCGTCGGCTTGGAGAAGGTGATCGGGCGCCGCGTGGGCAAGAAAGCGGT
>DASQGF010000159.1:0-16504 GCA_035632755.1 Terriglobales bacterium | reverse complement strand
GGCCCAGGGACGCAGGCCGCCGAGCGATGCGATATTGATGATGCGTCCCTTGCGCACGCGCAGCAGGGGAGTGGCAAGGCGCGATATCAGGAACGGCCCGCGGGTGTTGGTGGCGAACATGTCGTCCCACTGGCGGGCGGTAAGCTTCTCGAAATCGATGGTGTCGTAAGCGCCGGCGTTGTTGACCAGGACATCAAGGCCGCCAAACTTCGCCTTGAGCTGGCGGAGCGCGGTGGCGATGCTCTTCTCCTCGCGCACATCGCAACGCAGCGCCAGCACCCGGACACCGCGGGCCTTCAGGTCGGCGACGGTCTGGCGGGCGTCCTCGGCGGAGGTAAGGTAGGTGAAGGCGACGTCGGCGCCGGCGGCGGCCATGGCCAGGGCGATGGCGCGTCCGATGCGGCGCGCGCCTCCGGTGACCAGAACGGACTTGCCCTTCATGGGCATCGCCGTGGATTGTAACAGCGGTCAGCGCGGGAGGTGGGCGCGCCCTGATTTTGTTACACTCTCACGCCATGAGCACGGCGCACCAGGTGATCGTGTATTCACGAAGAGGGTGTCACTTGTGCGCGATCGTGAAGGAAACCCTTTCGAAACTGGAACGACGCGGCGGCTTCACCTGGCGCGAAGTCGACGTGGACTCCGACGAGCGCTTGCGGCGGCAGTTCACTGACGAAGTCCCGGTGGTCTTCATCGACGGCAAGAAGGCCTTCAAGTACCGCATGACGGAAAGGGATTTCCTGCGGAGGCTGGGGGCGTGAGGGGGGACTTGTAATTTGTAGTTTCTTAATTTGTAATTTGGCCGAACTCGTTGGCGAAGCCAAGACCGCCAGTTCAGCCTGCTGGAGCTGGTGGTGAAGGAAGGCATCACCTGGATCCCGCTGGTGCCGCCGGTACTTAATGTGCTGTGCCAGGCGGCGGAAGCAGGAAAGTTCCCGCGCTAGCACCACTTGAAGCGGGGGAAGAGTGGTGCGGCCCCGCTGGCGCCCGAGCTGTCGCATTAACCGCGTCGGAAAGAAGTTTTCCTGAATTGTCATCCCGAGCGCAGCGCGACCAAGCGGGTGCGCGGGAGCGCGAGTCGAGGGATCTGCATTTGTGCAATCTTCAAGAGACTACAGATCCCTCGCGTCGCGCTCGCCTCGCAAAGCTCAGCTCGCGCTAGCTTGGGATGACAATCGGAGGGAATGGCGCGGCACGGCTGAAAAGCCGTGCCCTTTCAAAGCACGGCTCATGAATCAACCGGCTGAGATCTTACATACACAAGGGTGAGCGGGAGGCGATGGCTGATGCGGTGGCCCCTGGCAATTGTGCTTTCGATGATGGTTATGACGATGGCTGGTTTTGCTGCTGATGCTGGCGTAGAAGCGCGCCGCAAGCAGTTGAACGCGTTTCTCGAAGATGAATGGGAATACGCGTTGCGTACCAATCCCGAGTTCGCCACCTATGTGGGCGACAGCCGCTATAACGACAAGCTGAGCGATCATTCTCCCGAAGCGGTCGAACGAGACTTGAAGCATGCGCAGGAAGCGTTGAAGCGCATCGAGGCCTTCGACACCACCGGCTTTCCCGAGCAGGAGAAACTGAACAAGGAACTGGCGGTCCGCGAGCTGCGCGAGCAGATCGAAAGCACGTCCCTCAAGGAATGGGAAATGCCCGTCAATCAGATGGGCGGCATCCACCAGTCTTACGCCTCCATGCCCTCACAACTGCCGTTTCGCACGGTGAAGGATTACGAAGACTACCTGGCGCGCCTGCACCAGATGCCACACGCTTTCGACCAGACCATCGCCGTGATGTGCCTAGGCATGAAGAACCGCATGATGCCGCCGCGCTACCTGCTGGAGAAGGTGGCCACGCAGGCCCAGGACATCGCCGACAAGTCGCCGGAAGCGAGCCCCTTCGCGAAACCCGTGCTCAAGTTCCCCTCTGGCATACCCGAGGCCGATCAGAAGCGTCTGCGCGATGCAGCGCTGGCGGCGGTTAAGAACGAACTCGGCCCCGCGTACTCGAGGTTCGCCAAGTTCGTGCGCACCGAATATGCGCCCAAGGGCCGCACCGAGTACGGCGTGTGGGCGCTGCCCAACGGCGACGCCATCTATCGCTTCGACGTCCGGCAGATGACCACCACCGACCTGGGACCGGAAAAAATCCACCGCCTGGGCCTCAAGCAGGTGGAGGAAATCGAGGCTGAGATGCTGAAGATCGCCCGGCAGCAGGGCTTCAGCGATCTCAAGAGCTTCAACCAGCACATCCGCACCGAGCGCAAACTCTACGCCACCTCGGGCCAGCAGTTGCTCGATCTCTATCAGCACTACACCGACCAGATGTACGCGAAGCTGCCGCAGCTGTTCGGTCATCTGCCGCAGAACAAGCTGGAGGTAGTGCCGATGGAGGACTTTCGCGCGCCCGACGAGGTGCCGGCCGACTACTCGCCGGGAGCGCCGAAATCGGGGCGGCCGGGGCGGATCAACGTCAACGAATATGCTCCGGAGAAGCGGCTACTGCTGAACGCGGAGGCGATCGCGTATCACGAGGGCATCCCCGGACACCATCTGCAATTCACCATCGCGGCGGAGCTGCCCGAGCTGCCTCCGTTCCGCAAGTATGCCGAGTTCACCGCCTATTCCGAAGGCTGGGCCTTTTACTCGGAGCGGCTGGCCAAGGAAGTCGGCTTCTACCAGGACCCATACAGCGAGTACGGCCGGCTGGAGAACGAGATGTGGCGCGCGGTGCGGCTGGTGGTGGACACCGGCGTGCATTACAAGCATTGGTCGCGCGACCAGATGCTGGACTTTTTCCGCCAGCAGACCGCGATGGATGAGCAGAACATAGTAACCGAGGTGGACCGCTACATCGTGTGGCCGGGGCAGGCGCTGGCCTACAAGCTGGGACAGATGAAGATCATCGAGCTGCGCGAGCGGGCGCACCGCGAACTCGGCCAGGGGTTCGACATACGGACCTTCCACGACGCGGTGCTGGCCGAGGGGCCAGTCCCGCTGGATGTTCTGGAAAAGCGGATGGACCAGTGGATCGCAGCACAGAAGGGGAACGCCGGGCAGTAGTTTGCCCTCCCCACGGGACTCGACCTGTTGAAAAACCCCAGCATGCGAGACCCTGGCATGCCGCCTCTGCGGGACTGCCTTCGCTTCATTTGCTCGTTGGGATGGGGGCGATGGCGAGGCCGAAGGGCTTGGCTCCTCCAGTGTTCACCGCTGAGCTCTGGCTGAGTGAGCCCGGTGTGCAAGGCACGGTTACGCCCGAGCAGGAGGCGATGCTGAACACGAGGACGGTGTTGTGATCGAAATCAGGGATGTATAAGAAACCACCCGCCGGATCTGCGACCAGCGTACCAAAGGCGCCGGGGGAGGTGACCGGGATATCGCTCTGGTGAACCAGATTTCCGTTGGAATTAGTGCCGCACCCCGTGATGGTGGGTGGATTCTGCGTGCAAGTGAGGAAGAAAGAGATCGTCTGGGTGCCGGTGTTGCCGGTATAGAGGAAGTTGCCGTCGGTGCTCACTGCGATGGTGACCGGCTTGCTGCCGGCGAGCGGCAACTGCGCGACCGCCGCGTCGGTTAGTTTGCCGGTATCCAGCGCGATATTCTCCACATATACCTGGTCGTCCAGACTGGCGACGAAGAGAAACTTGCTGTCGGGTGAAACCGCCAGTGCGACGGGATGAGCGTTGATCTCGCCGCCGATAGGGAACTTGCCAACCGCGGCCAACGCCCCGGTGCTGCTGTCGATGGAAAAGACGGAGACCGCGCCCTGGGGAGGATTGTGGGGCGTGATGCAATTGCAGTTGGCCACGAACACGTACTTACCCAGAGGATCGATGGCGATGCTGAAGGGGTCGAAGCCAACGGGCAGGCCGGCGGGCGGACCCTGGGGGCCGATGGCGGTCAGCGTCCCCTTGGTGCTGTCGATGGAAAACGCCGCCAGAAGGCTGTTGGTCTGGTCGGCCGCGTAGAGCGCGTTGCCGCTGGGGGTGACGGCGATGACGCCGTAGTCGCCGCTGGCGAATAATTGCGGCGTGTCCAGCACGGCGTTCGCTTTGATCGGCATGAGCAGAATCCCGCCGGACGCGCCTGGCACTGCCGGCCTGCCGAGAACGGTGGTGATGACTCCGCCTGAAGTAGGGAGTCCCGCGTACAAGAACTTGTCGGAAACAGCCGCCAGCGTCAGGGGAAAGTTTCCCGTGGTCGCGAACGGGGTGGCCGGGCCCAGCGCCCCTGTGGTCACGGTCAAGGCCGACACAGACGGTGAGAAGGTGTTCGCGGCAAAAAGAAGGGCGTTGGGCTTGGTCGTCGTGGTGGTGGATGACGACGACCCGCACCCTGAAACCGAAACCAGCAGCAAGCAACCGAGGAACAGCAGGATTCCCTTGTTCACGCCAAGTTCTCCGGACTTCTGCGCCGCTGATTAACCGGACTCTGATCAAGAGTTCAGCCGATCCACGCTCATCCGCGCCTATCCGCAGCGCACAAAGAAGTAGCTAGGGTACCACTGAAGGCGGCCAGAGTGGGTGAGCCCGTCAAGTTGCAGCACGTCAGGCGCGGGCGGGGTCGATCTTCTCGGTGTCCACGCCCAAGTCCTGCAAAGCCTTTTGCGCCTTGCGGGGGTCGAACCTACCGTCGCGGGCCAGGCGCGAGAGCGCCGCCGCCGCGATCGACTCCGCGTTCACTTCGAAGTGACGCCGCAGATGCTGGCGGTTGTCGCTGCGTCCGAAGCCGTCCGTACCCAGCGTAACCAGGCGCCCGGTGAGCCAGGGCGCGAGCTGGTCGGGGACGATCTTCATGTAATCAGTGGCCGCGACGATCGGCCCCTCGGTGCCGTCGAGCGCCTGCAAGATGTACGGCCGCTTCTCTTTTTCCGCAGGGTGCAGCCGGTTCCAGCGCTCTGTGGCCAGCGCTTCGCGGCGGAGCTGGTTGTAGCTGGTGACGCTCCACACGTCAGCCTGAACTTTGTACTTCTCCGCCAGTATCTGCTGCGCGCGCACGGCTTCGTTCAGGATGGGTCCGCTGCCAAACAGTTGCAGCGTCGCCTTGCCGCCGGGCGCGGGCTTGAACTTGTAAATCCCGCGCAGGATGCCTTCTACCGAGTCCTCCGGCATCTCTGGCATGGGGTAGTCCTCGTTATAGACGGTGACGTAGTAGAAGCGGTCCTCGCCCTCCTGGTACATGCGGCGGATGCCGTCCTGCACGATGACGGCGATCTCGTACACGTAGGCACAATCGTAAGTAGCGCAGGTGGGCACCACACTGGCCAGCACGTGGCTGTGCCCGTCGAGGTGCTGCAGGCCCTCACCGGCGAGCGTGGTCCGCCCGGCGGTGCCGCCGACGAGAAAGCCACGCCCGCGTGAGTCGGCGAACGCCCAGATCAGGTCGCCCACGCGCTGGAACCCGAACATGGAGTAGAAGGTGAAGAACGGGATCATGGGCACGCGGTAGTTGGCATACGCGGTACCGGCGGCGGTGAACGAGCCCATCGAGCCCGCCTCGGTGATTCCCTCTTCCAGGATCTGCCCGTCTTTGGCCTCGCGGTAGTAGAGCAGCATGTCCTGATCGTGGGGTTCGTAGAGCTGGCCCTGGCTGGCGTAGATGCCGACCTGGCGGATTAGCGACTCCATGCCGAACGTCCGGCCTTCGTCGGGGACGATGGGAACAATCAGCTTGCCGATCTCGGGATGCTTCAAGAGATGACGCAGCATGCTGACGTAGCCCATGGTGGTGGAGACGGCGCGGCCCTTGGAACCGGCGAGTGACTCCGCAAAGTAATCCAGCTCCGGAACTTTGAAGTCGAACTTCGGGACCTGGCGCTGCAGGATGTATCCGCCGAGTTCTTTGCGGCGTTCCTTGAGATAAAGGATTTCGAGGCTGTCCTCAGGCGGGCGATAGGGAGCGCCATCGTGCGCCGCCTGCTCAGGGATGGGGATATCGAAGCGCGAACGGAACAGTGCCAGGTTCTCGTCGTTGAGCTTCTTTTCCTGGTGGGTGGCATTGCGGGCTTCGGCCGAGCCCAGGCCGTATCCCTTGATGGTCTTGGCCAGGATCACGGTGGGCGCGCCGCGGTGCTCGACCGCGCATTTGTAGGCGTTATAAACCTTCTGCGGATCGTGGCCGCCCAGGCGCAGGCGTCCGAGTTCGTCGTCGCTCTTGTCCGCCACCAGCTCCAGCAGTTGCGGATACTTGCCGAAGAAGTAATCGCGGATGTAAGCGCCGCCCTTCACCTTGCAGCTCTGGTAGTCGCCGTCCACGCATTCTTCCATGCGCTTGAGCAGCAGGCCGGTCGTGTCGCGCGCCAGCAGGTCGTCCCAGTCGGCGCCCCAGATCACCTTGATCACGTTCCAGCCGGCGCCGCGGAAGGCGGCTTCCAATTCCTGGATGATCTTGCCGTTGCCGCGCACCGGGCCGTCCAGGCGCTGGAGATTGCAGTTGACCACAAAGATGAGGTTGTCCAGTTTCTCGCGCGAGGCCAGGGTGAGCGAGCCCATGGCTTCGGGTTCGTCGGTTTCGCCATCGCCGACGAACGCCCAAATCTTGCGCTCCGTCGTGGCAATAAGGCCGCGGTTTTCCAGATAGCGCATGAAGCGCGCCTGGTAGATGGCGTTGATCGGACCCAGACCCATCGAGACCGTAGGGAAACGCCAGAAGTACGGCATCAGCCAGGGATGCGGATAGGAAGACAGGCCGGGCTTGTCGCGCAGCTCATGGCGGAAATTGTCAATCTGTTCCTCGCTCAGCAGGCCGGCGAGAAAGGCGCGGGCATAGACTCCGGGCGAGGCATGGCCCTGGAGGTAGAGGAAGTCGCCGGGCTCGTCGTCATAGCGGGCGCGGAAGAAGTGGTTGAAGCCGACTTCCAGCAGACTCGCCAGCGAGGAGTAGGTGGAAATGTGTCCACCGATACCGGGGTCCTTCTTGTTCTGGCGATGCACCATGGCCATGGCGTTCCAGCGCACCAAGCCCTTGATGCGGCGCTCGATGAGCCGATCGCCCGGGTAGGGCTCCTCCTCCTCCACACGGATGGTGTTGACGTAGGGAGTGTTCAACTGAATGGGCAGATCGACGCCGGCTTGGCGGGCGCGGCGCGTCAGCGTGCCCAGCAACTGCGCGCCGGCCATGGGACCTTCTTCGGCCACCACCTGATCGAAGGCTTCGATCCACTCGGAAGTCTCGTCAACAACATCGGGAGGCGCTGTTTCGGGCTTGGCGGCTTCAAGGTCTGCGGGCGGGACAACTTTCATGGTCGTCATATGTCGTCTCTTCCGTTACAGGAGCGCCCGGACGCATAGGCGTCGGACGGCGCACGGAGCGGAAGTTCTCCGGGAAGGTTTGCTGATTTTGATCCCCAATCATCCACTGGCGTTACTAAGAGTTTAGTGTCTTCATCGGAGAGCCGCAAGAGAAGGGGATGGTTCCCAGAGCCAGCACGAAAAGCGCCTTCTGCGTTCTGGTTTCCGACATGCCCGTGAAGTTCTTAGGCCGTTTTGGCGGCGAACGCGTCCAGCAGGGCTGCTGCCTTGGTCACGTTGTCAACCCCGAAGACTGCCAGTGGCAGCGTCGATCCCGGCTCCAGTCCGCAGTAGGAGTAGTCAATGTTGATCTTGTTTTCGCCCAACCGCAAGGCTGCGCGGCCCAGCTCACCCGGGCGGTGCGCCAGCCTGACCACGGCGACGTCCACTTCCTCGAAGTTCATGTGCAGGCTGCCCAGCACCGCATTGGCGCTGGCCGGATCATCCACCACGAACCGGGCCAGGCTCTCGCCCTGCTCCACAAACGATTGAAACGCCAGGATGTTCACCCCACGCTCCCCCAGGGCGAGGCAGCACTTCCCCAGGGCACCCGGTTTGTCTTCAATAGTTACCGTAAACTCCTTCGCCTTCGCCATACAGCTTGACTTCCCTCCTTTCCAGGACACCGATAACCGGGGTCACAGCCTCCGGTCAAGACAGTCCAATAACCAGGTTGGGATTTCTCTTTGACCTCGAAAACGCCGAGGATTTTGCCCAACGCTGTGGCCTTTGTAGGGGTAGTTGTTTCTCGATGCAAGACGAGAGTAGACGGACGTAACCCGCAAGTCCAATCGAAACATCTTATCCTTCGCATGGGTCGACTGGTGGGATCGATGGTGCCAGTCGCAACAGCGACGCTGATGTAACTGATGGGTTGTTCCGGTTCGGGTGATTGAGCAGATTCAAGGGGCTGAAAATCTGTGCTCAAGTTGCTGGCTCGGCGCAGAAATCCGACGGCACGCCAGGTTGGCCGGATTTTGAACTGCTCACGAGGTTTTCGACGAAGCGACGTTCCGCCGCTGGGGCAGCCGCAAGAAAGGAAGATGTTTCCCAGCACGCCGCAGAGCGAGATCAGCGCGATAACTGGGGAACTTCGATGTGTCCGGCGAGCAGCAGTTCTTCGAAGGCGCGCGCATCCACCGGCTTGGAGAAGAAGTAGCCCTGGGCGAAGTCGCAGCCCAGGCCCTTGAGATATTTCACCTGCTCGGCCGTCTCGGTGCCCTCGGCCACTACCTTCATGCCGAGCTGCTGCCCCAGCATGACGATGATGCGCACGATCTCGCGCTTGTCGGGATCATCGTGCATGTCGGAGATGAAGCTGCGGTCGATCTTCAACGTATCCAGGGGCAGCCCTTGCAGGCGGCTGAGCGAGGAGTAGCCGGTGCCGAAATCGTCGATACTGAGGCTGACGCCAAGAGCCTTGAGCCGCGAGAAGACGCCGGCGGCGTTTTCGGCATCGGCCATGGCCACGGTCTCGCGGATCTCCAGCTGCACGTGGCGGGGACTCATGGCAGTCTGCTGCAGCGTGCGGCGGATGCTGCTGACCAGATCCTCCTGCGCCAGCTCCTTAGAGGTGATGTTGGTGGTGACGGTGAGCGGAGGATCGGCAGCAAAGCGCGCATGCCAGACGCGGGCCTGTTGGCAGATCTCACGCAGCAGCCAGCGGTTCATGGGGACGATCAGTCCCGTCTCCTCGGCGAGGTCGATGAACTCGCCGGGCAGCAGCACACCCCGCTCGGGATGCTGCCAGCGCGCCAGCGCCTCAAAGCCGACGATACGGCCGTTCTCCAGTCGCACGATGGGCTGGTAGTGGACCAGGAACTCTCCGCGGGCGACGGCGGCGCGCAAGTCCCGCTCTAGCCGCAAGCGGTCGACCGCCCGGGCGTGCATTTCCGCGTCGAAAACCTCGCAGCGGGCCTTCCCCGCCGCTTTGGCGCGGTACATGGCGATATCGGCGTCGCGTAGCAGGTCCTCGGCCCGGTCGCGATCGGCCGAACTCAGAACGATGCCGATACTGGCGGAGGAGAAGACTTCCTGGCCGTTGAAGGCGAAGGGAGCCGCGACCGCGTCCTGGATGCGGTTGGCCACGCGGATGGCGTCACTGGGATCTTTGATGTCGTCCAGAACCACGGCGAATTCATCGCCGCCCAGCCGCGCCAGGGTATCGTCGCCATGGGCCATCAGGGCGAGACGGGCCACCGCCTGGTACTGGCGGAGCGAGGACGCCAACCGGCTCGCCAGCTCGACGATCACCTGGTCGCCGGCGGCATATCCAAAGCTGTCGTTGAACTTCTTGAAATCGTCCACGTCGATGAACAGGACGGCAAATTTGTATTCCGGGTGGCGCCGCGAGTGGATGAAGGCACGCTGCACGCGGTCCAGGAACAGGGAGCGGTTGGGCAGGCCGGTGAGCGCGTCGTGGAAGTTCTGATGGGCCAGCTTTTCCTCGGCGTGCTTTCGGGTGGTAACGTCGCGGTTCACGATGACCATCTTCGCCGCCTTGCCGGTCTCATCCAGGATGGGGCTGGCCGAGGATTCCAGCACGCGCCAGCTCCCGTCCTTGTGGCGGATGCGGTATTCCAGGGTGCGGCCCACGCCGGTGCGGCGCGCGTGCTCCGCGGCTTCCATCACGCGATGGCGGTCGTCGGGATGGATCTGGTCAAACGACGAGGTCATGCTCAGTTCCTCGGCCGAGTAGCCCAGTATCTTCTCGTACGCCGGGCTGTTGTACAGCCGCTTGCCGTCCATATCCACGAGGGCGATCATGTCCCCGGCGTTCTCGCTCACCAGGCGGAACAGTTCGTCGCGTTCGCTCATACGGCGCCGCATGCGGGAGATCTGGTACTGCAGGTAAAGCGTGTAGATATCAAACAGCAGGACGGCGCCCACCAGCCCGCGTGCTGCCAGCCGCAGGTTGAAGGCATAAAAAGGATCAACCTGCGCATGCAGCAGGGGCAGCAGGAAGGACGCTATGCCCACGGTCAACAGCAGCGTTACCAGGATAGCCAGCGACCACAGCCACCACTCCCGACGCTCGGCCTGGCGCAGACCAGTGCGGGCCGGCTCGGCCGGTTTCGTGGTGCTATTGGGCATGCGGACACAGCGTAAGCCCAAAGGTAATCATCCCCAACTAACGGAAGTACATGGATCGCCGTGCGCTTGGCGGGTCACTTGGGGGGAACGGCCAAGGGACATGAGCTTCACCCATAATTCCTTAAGGTAGAGACCCAGCATGCTGCGTCGCTACACGTAAGCAGCCAAGCCAAAAGCTAGGATCCCGACCTCTGTTGTTCGAGCGGAGCAGCCTCGCGCATCCACCGCCACGTAAACAGGCCTGCGGCCACCATCGCGATGACAAGGCCTCCTATCAGAATCGACCAACCCAGGTAGCGCTCGGGATGGCGGACCAGGAGGACGAAGTGGCGTCCGTAGCGGGCCGCGGCCCAAGCCAGCAGGCCGTAGCGGAGGGCGCGCCCCGCCGCGACCGCACCCAGGTACCGCCGTGCGGGATAGCACAAGATCCCGGCTGCGGCGAAAACCACCGTTGCCGGGAAAGGCGGAGGAAAAAGCGTCGCGACGGCCAGCCCGCCACCGCCCCACTGGCGGACGAAGCCAAGCAGGCGGTGCACCCCGCTTTCGCCCAATTTGCGAGTGAGGTAAGCCTCCCCGGCCTTGCGCGCGATCGAGTAGGTGATGAACGAACCGATCAGCCCTCCGGCGGTGGCGATCAGCGCGTAGTAGTACCAAGGCTCGCGGTGCCGTGCGGCAAGAACCACGGTCAGCAGATCGAGGCCGCCGAGAGTTGGAATGGGTGAGCCGTCGAGGATGGCCAGAGCGAACAGGCCGAACCCGCCCAGATGTCGGAGCGTGGCTTGCCAGCCGGTGGGACGCGACGTGCGCCGCGCGGCCTGCCACAGCAAACTAGCCAGCGGTTGCCAGGACATTCCCTTCCCCTCGAGAAACTTCTTCGCCGCGCCCGAAGTTTAACCTGTTCCAGCTGTGAATCACTTCCTGGTTTCGAAGCCTGCGGACGGCGACATCGTCTTGGCCTAGTCGCGCAGTGCCGGGTCTGGTGATCTGCAACCTGCTGGTTCAGCCAAAGTGATAACATTCACGCATGCTTGTGACCCAGGTCACATCCACCCATGACACCTTTCGTTAGGATAATGTCGAACCCGTGAACCCAGTTACCAAAGTCGTTGCTTCAATGCTGGTCTTGGTTCTGTTAGGCATGCCGGTCGCTGCGCTTGCCAGTTGCCGTCCCAGCACAGCAATGGCCGGTCATTGCGGTGGCGAGCAGTGCCCGATGATGCATGCGCGGCAGAATTCCAACGCACAGGTTTCCGAGGTGCCGTCCGGCGACAACTCCTGCTGTCGGGTCTCCAGCCTGCCACAGACGCCGGCAAAGGAAGCGATAAATCGAGAAGGAAAAACCTCGGCCGCGTCCATCAGCTCACAGACCACGGTCATGGCGGTGGTGCTAGGTTCAATGCCTGCTGAGACGCCTCCCGCGTCGGACCCAGCAGTCAGCCGCTCTTCCCAAGCCTTACTCTGCACCTTTCTGATCTGATCCCTTCCTGCGCCCTTAGTGCATTTCCTTTCAGGCCGTAGTGCCTGATTTCGACAACTCAGTTCAGCAAACATAAGGCGAGATTCACATGAAGAAGGGACTGTTTGTAATCGCAGCCTGTGCGCTCTCCATCTCGGTGCGAGCAGCGGACAACAGCACCGCGAACAATGTCGCGGCGCAACTGGTGAATCAGACAACCTCACAGTCACTCACCGAGCAAAATGTGCTTCGGCTGGACGATGTCGTGCGCGAGGCGCTGGCAAGAAATCCTTCGGTGCACGTAGGAGTACATGCTGTTGCGGCACAGCGGGCGAAGGTGCCGCAGGCCCGGTCGTTGCCCGATCCGAACGTGGGCATCGGCTGGATGGGCAATATCCAGCCGTTCAGCGTGCAGACAGGCGATCCGTCAAGCTATCGCAGCCTGAGTGCGATGCAGATGCTGCCGTTCCCCGGGAAACGCAGCCTGCGTGAGCAAATCGCGTCGAAGGAAGCCGATGCCGGCCAGTGGGATCTGGAAGGGGTTCGCCGCCGCGTGACCGCGGATGTGAAGGCGGCTTACTACGAATATTGGTACTACGACAAAGCGATTCAAACGACACAAACGAACAAGGACCTGCTGACCAAGCTGTCGCAGATCGCCGAAGCCCGTTATCGAGTCGGCAAAGGCATGCAGCCGGACGTGCTGCGCTCGCAAGTGGAGATTTCCATGCTGCTCCAGAAGCTGACCACACTCGAGCAGCAGCGGGCCACCGCGCAGGCACGGCTCAACACTTTGCTGGCGCGCGATCCGGAGGCGCCGCTGCCGCCCGCGGCTGATATCTCGAGCCAGACACCACTGAACTACTCGCTTGCAGATCTGTACAAACTCGCCCGGGAGAACGACCCCGAGTACCAGCGCATGCAGAAAATGGTCGAGCGCAACCAACTCGCCATCAACCTGGCGCACAAAGATTACCTGCCTGACCTCAGCGTCGGCTACATGTACGAGCAACGGCCGGATATGCCCGACATGCATGGCGTGACGTTCACGGTCAACCTGCCGGTGTTTTACAAGAGCAAGCAACGGGAAGCAGTAAGGCAGGCGAAGGAGGAAGAGCTCAGCGCAGCCAGTGCGCGTGACAATCGCCAGAACGAACTCTACTTCGACCTGAAGCAGAACTACCTGGCGGCGAAAGCCTCTGACAATCTTCTGAAGCTGTTCTCGCAGGGCGTGGTACCGCAATCCTCGTTAGCGCTGGAATCCTCGATGTCGGCGTACCAGGTTGGCAACGTCGACTTTCTCACGGTCATCGGCAATTTCACCACGGTCCTGAATTACGAGACGGATTACTACCGCGAACTGGCCAACTACCAGACGGCGCTGGCGCGTATGGAAGCGCTGATCGGCACCGATCTGACGAATGCGCAGGCGGTTCCGAACACGAGCGCGCCTGCAGCGCAGCAGATGAAATAAGGAGCGAGAGATGGCTCACAACCACAAACTCTTAAGGGTTCTGGCGCTGGCCTTAGCGAGCGCCGCTGTGATTGGCGTGCTGTACGGAGGGAACCTGGTAGGGGCGTTCCAGCACGGCCAGTCGAGCCAGCAGGGGACGAGCGGCGAGCGCAGGGTTCTTTACTGGTACGACGCTATGAACCCGCAGCACCACTATGACAAACCCGGCAAGGCCCCCGATGGGATGGACCTCGTGCCCATGTACGCGGATCAATCCGCACCGGCCCCTCAAAGCACGAGTGCGGGGCCGGCAGCGAGTGGTCAACGCAAGATCCTCTACTGGTACGACCCGATGCACCCGCGATACAAGTCCGACAAGCCAGGGACGGCGCCGGACTGCGGCATGACCCTGGTCCCCAAGTATGCCGACGAGAACGCCACCGCCAACATGGCAGCTGGTACGGTGACGATCGCCGCCAATAAGCAGCAGCTCATTGGGGTCCGTACCGCGACAGTCAGGCGCGAAGCGTTAACGCGTTCGGTGCGGACGACCGGTCAGCTCACCGCCGACGAGACCAAGATCGCCCACGTGCATGTGAAGGTGACTGGGTTCATCGACAAAGTGTTCGTCGATTACGTCGGCCAGCTCGTCGCCAAGGGCCAGCCCCTTTTCACGCTTTACAGCCCCGACCTGGTCGCCACTCAAGAGGAGTATCTGATCGCGAAGCGCGGGGAGAAAGCCCTGAGCGGCTCGCAGTTCCCGGAAGTGTCGCAGGGATCGCAATCGCTGCTGCGTTCTGCCCGCGAGCGCCTCAAGCTGTGGGACATCAGCGACGACCAGATCAAGAGGCTGGATGAAACCGGAGAAGTCAGTCACACGCTGACCTTCTACTCGCCCATTCGCGGCTTCGTTATGGATCGTAAGGCGTTCCCTCAGACCGCCGTCAATCCGGACACGGAGTTGTACACGGTCTCCGACCTGTCCACGATCTGGGTGAACGCCGACGTGTATGAGTACGAAGTACCGTACGTCAAAGTGGGCCAGACCGCGTTGATGCAGCTCAGCTACTACGCTGGGAAGGCTTACACCGGGAAGATCACCTACATTTACCCAACTGTTGATCCGGTCTCCCGCACTGTAAAAGTCCGCATCGAGTTTCCGAACCCGAAGTTCGAGCTGAAGCCGCAGATGTTCGCCAGCGTGGACCTCAAGATCAACTATGGCAACCAGATCGTGGTTCCACAAGAAGCCGTGCTGGACTCCGGTAACCGGCAGTACGTGTTCGTTGCGCATGGCGGAGGCGCGTTCGAGCCACGCATGGTCCAGATCGGCGCCAAGCTGGATGGCAAAGCCGTCGTGCTTTCCGGCCTCAAGCCCGGAGAAACGGTCGTCACTTCAGGCAACTTCTTGATCGACTCCGAGAGCCGTCTGAAGAGCGCCATGGGCGAGATGAGCCACTGAGAGGAGATTCGTGATGGCCAAGAAGGCTTCCATCTACGCGGGTCTTGCACTGGTCGTCATCGCAGTCTTGTTCGCCAGTGGCTACCGGCTGATGAATCGCCGCTCAGAGACGGTATGCGGATTCTGCCAGCGGCACATCAATCCGCGGTCCAGGGTCGTGGCTGAGGTCGGCGGGCGAACACGGACCGTGTGCTGCGCTCATTGTGCCGTCACCGAAGCCCGGCAGGAGCACAAGCCGCTGCGGTTGATTGAAGTGACTGATTATCTCAGCGGCGACAAGTTGAATCCGGAACAGGCTTGGTACGTGGACGGAAGCCGCGTGGTGGCCTGCGAACACGATATGGCCAGGATGGATGTGACGAAACACGCTGAGCAGTTGGCGTTCGACCGCTGCTCGCCCGGCACCTTCGCCTTCCACGACCGCAAGTCAGCAGAAGCGTTCGTGGAGCAAAACGGCGGTGCCCTGCGGCGCTTGCCGGAGTTGCTGGAGGAGGCCCAGTAGAAATGATCAACCGAGTCATTGAAATCTGTGCCAAGAACAAGTTTCTGGTCTTCCTCTTTATTGGAATGGCCGTGTTGTTTGGGTGGCATTCGCTGAAGAATACGAAGTTGGACGCCATCCCGGATCTCTCGGACACCCAGGTGATCGTGTACGCCAGGTGGGATCGCAGCCCTGACATCATCGAAGATCAGGTGACCTACCCGATCACCTCGGCCCTGCTGGGCATGCCCAAGGTAAAGGACATCCGTGGCTTCTCGGACTTCGGATACTCGTATGTTTACATCATCTTCGACGAAGGCACCGACATTTACTGGGCCCGTTCCCGCACCTTGGAGTACATGAACTCCGTTATTCCTCGCCTCCCCAAGGGCGTGAACGTCGAACTGGCGAAGGATGCCACCGCGGTCGGCTGGGTGTACCAGTACGCGCTGGTGGATACCACTGGCCAATACAGCATGGAGAAGATGCGCAGTTACCAGGACTGGTACCTGCGCTACGCCTTGCAGTCTGTGCCCGGCGTAGCCGAAGTCGCTCCTGTGGGCGGCTTTGTGCGCCAGTACCAGGTCAACGTCGATCCCAACAAGCTGCTCGGTTACAAGGTCCCGATCAACATGGTGGTTGACGCCATTCAGAAGAGCAACAACGACGTTGGTGCCCGGTTGGTGGAGATGTCCGGCCGAGAGTACATGGTGCGCGGCCGCGGCTATATCAAGTCGCTCGACGATATTGGCAATATCGTCGTGATGTCGAATCCCCAGACGGGTACGCCGGTACTGGTGCGCGATGTTGCGACCGTAACTTACGGTCCTGATATCCGGCGCGGCGTGGGCGAGTTGGATGGGCAGGGCGAAGCCGTCGGCGGCGTGGTCATCATGCGTTTTGGCGAGAACGCGCAAAAGGTCATTGAGCGAGTCCAGAAAAAGATCAAGGACATTGAGCCCACGCTGCCCAAGGGACTGAAGATCATCAACACTTACGACCGTTCGGACCTGATCGACCGCTCCGTGGACAATCTGAAGCACACGCTGGTGGAAGAATTGATCATCGTCAGCCTCGTGATTTTGATTTTCCTGTGGCACTTCCCGAGCGCGATCATCCCCATCATCACGATTCCGATCACCGTAATTCTGGCGTTCATTCCCATCCAGATGTCCGGCATGACGGCCAATATCATGTCGCTGGGCGGCATTGCGGTTGCTATCGGCGCGATGGTTGATGCCGCGGTGGTCGTGATAGAACAGATCCAT
>DASQGF010000158.1:0-16896 GCA_035632755.1 Terriglobales bacterium | reverse complement strand
GCCGCCACCACCAGGATGGCGCCATCCATCTGCGCCGCCCCGGTGATCATGTTCTTGATGTAGTCGGCGTGGCCCGGGCAATCCACGTGCGCGTAGTGCCGCGCCGCCGTCTCGTACTCCACGTGCGCGGTGGCGATGGTGATGCCCCGCGCCTTCTCCTCGGGCGCGTTGTCGATGGAGTCGAAGGAGCGGAACTTCACCTTGGGGTTGTTCTTCCCCAGCACTTTGGTGATGGCCGCCGTCAGCGTGGTCTTGCCGTGATCGATGTGCCCGATCGTCCCCACGTTCACGTGCGGCTTGCTGCGATCAAATTTTTCCTTGGCCATTGCTTGCTCCGTCACTTAGGGGCTCAAGCCCCTTGCAAAATCGTGTCGTCCCTCCGGGACCAGGTTACCGAAGTCTGTTGTCGAACAGCCGGACGGCCTCATCCTCGTCCAGCTTGTAGTGCTCTCTATCCTGAGGAATTGAGCCGGCATCAACCTTGGCACGCAAATAATCCCGTACACAGTTCTTGATAGCTTCTTCGACATGCGAAGTTCGGCGTTGGAGCGCCATAAAAACTGTCTGGGGAACGAACACGGTCACGAGCCTCTTCTGTCCACCAACATTCAGCTGGGTTGTGTACTGCGTCATCGCACGAGGAGAGCCCATTTCGCTGTACAACTGCTCCGGCCCGTTTATCTCCTCGTTCCAAGTATGCATCTTCCCGACATCACCAACCATAGTCACCTCGAAACCGTCTTTCCCTGCACCCGGGCGATGATCTCTTCGGCCACCGAGCGCGGCACCTCTTCGTAGCGCGCGAAGTGCATCGAGTAGGTCGCGCGGCCCTGGGTGCGGGAGCGCATGTCGGTGGCATAGCCGAACATCTCCGACAGCGGCACGTGGGCGCGGATCACCTGCGAGCCGGCCCGGTGTTCCATGCCTTCGACCCGTCCGCGGCGCGAGTTGAGGTCGCCGATGATGTCGCCCATGTACTCCTCGGGGACCACCACCTCGACCGACATCATGGGCTCGAGCAGCACCGGCGAGGCCCGGCGCGCCGCTTCCTTGAAGGCCATCGAGCCGGCAATCTTGAAGGCGATCTCGCTGGAATCCACCTCGTGATAGCTGCCGTCGTAGAGCGTGGCCTTGACGTCCACCATCTCGTAGCCGGCGAGGACGCCGCCTTCCATGGCTTCGCGAATGCCCTCGCTCACCGGCTTGATGTACTCCTTGGGAACGGCGCCGCCGGTGATGTCGTCCACGAATTCGTAGCTTTTGCCGGGATTGGGCTCGATGCGGATCTTCACGTGCCCGTACTGGCCACGGCCGCCGGTCTGGCGGATGAACTTGCCCTCGGCTTCACTGGCCTTGCGGATGGTCTCACGATACGCGACCTGCGGCTTGCCCACGTTAGCCTGCACGCTGAACTCGCGCATCATGCGGTCCACGATGATCTCGAGGTGCAGCTCGCCCATACCGCTGATGATGGTCTGGCCGCTGTCAGGATCGGTATGGACCTTGAAAGTGGGGTCTTCGTTGGCGAGCTTGGAAAGCGCGACGCCCATCTTCTCCTGGTCACCCTTGGTCTTGGGCTCGACCGCCACCGAGATCACCGGCGCCGGGAACTCGATGGTCTCGAGCACGATGGGGTGCTTCTCGTCGCAGATGGTGTCGCCGGTCGAGATGTTCTTGAGCCCCACGCAGGCGCAGATGTCGCCGGCATAGATCTCACTGATCTCCTCGCGCTTGTTGGCGTGCATCTTCAGCAGGCGCCCGATGCGCTCCCGCCGCTGCAGGCGCGGGTTCCACACGCTGTCCCCGGTCTTGATCTCCCCCGAGTACAGGCGGATGAAGGTGAGCTGGCCGACGAACGGGTCGGTCATGATCTTGAAGGCCAGCGCCGACAGCGGCTCGTTGTCATCCGCCTTGCGGGTGATCTTCTTATCAGGATGATCGGGATAAAGGCCTTGTACGGGAGGAATCTCGATGGGCGACGGAAGGAAGTCAACCGCGGCGTCGAGCAGCGGCTGCACTCCCTTGTTCTTAAAGGCGCTCCCGCAAATGACCGGGAACAGTTTGAGGGCGATGGTGGAGCGTCGCAGCGCCTGCCGCATCTCCTCGGGTGTGATGTTCTCCCCTTCCATGTACTTGTGCAGCAGCTCGTCGTCGCTCTCCACGATGGTCTCGACCATCTGGCTACGGAAAGCGCTGGCCTTCTTCTTCAGCTCTGCGGGGACGTCTTCGGTCTCGAACTCGGCGCCCAGAGTCTCCTCATTCCAGATGATGGCTTTCATCTCGAACAGGTCGATAATGCCGCGGAAGCTCGCTTCCTGGCCGATGGGGAGCTGAATGGCGAGGGGACGGGCGTTGAGGCGCTTGCGGATGGTGTCGATGGCGTGCTCGAAATCGGCGCCCATCTTGTCCATCTTGTTGATGAAGCAGATGCGGGGGACGCCGTACTTGTCGGCCTGCCGCCAGACGGTCTCCGACTGCGGCTCGACCCCATGCACGGCATCGAACACGGCTACGGCGCCGTCAAGCACGCGCAGCGAGCGCTCCACCTCGGCGGTGAAGTCCACGTGGCCGGGGGTGTCGATGATGTTGATGCGCTCATCGCGCCAAGTACACGTGGTCGCCGCGGAGGTGATGGTGATGCCACGCTCTTGCTCCTGCGCCATCCAATCCATGGTCGCCGTGCCTTCATGCACCTCGCCCAGCCGGTGCGTCCTGCCGGTATAGAACAGGATGCGCTCGGTGGTCGTGGTCTTGCCGGCGTCGATGTGCGCCATGATGCCGATGTTGCGGCATCGCGATAATGGAACCTGTCGGGGCACTGTTTGTTAAGCTCTTTCGAAACCCGATCTCTTTATGGGATTGGTAATTTGGTAATTGTGTAATTGGGTAATTGAACTGCCCGGTTGCGGCTCCAAATTACCCAATTACCCAATTACTCAATCGGCTCACCACCTGTAGTGGGCAAACGCTTTATTCGCTTCCGCCATGCGATGCACGTCTTCCTTCTTCTTGATCGCCGCCCCGCGGTTGTTGGCGGCGTCCAGCAACTCGTTGGTGAGCTTGTCCACCATGCCCTTTTCGCCGCGCGCCCGGCTGTAGCTGATCAGCCAGCGGATGGCCAGCGAGGTGCGCCGGTCGGGATTCACCTCCACCGGGACCTGGTAGTTGGCGCCGCCCACGCGGCGCGTCTTCACTTCCAGCACCGGCTTGCAGTTCTCCACCGCCTTCTTGAACAGCTTCAGCGCCTCGTCGCCGCCCTTCTCCTGCAGTTTCTCTAGCGATTCATAGAAGATGCCCTGGGCCACGCTCTTTTTGCCGCCCCACATCATGCAGTTGATGAATTTGTTCACCAGCGGCGAGTCGTAGATCGGGTCCGGCGCCACTTCCGTCTTGCTGATATGTCCTTTTCTGGGCATTGCTAACTCTTAACTCCTCGCGACTTGCGACTACGCTTTCGGCCTTTTGGCTCCGTATTTCGAGCGGCCCTGCTTGCGGTTGGCCACGCCGACGGTGTCCAGCGTGCCGCGGATCACGTGGTAGCGCACGCCGGGCAGATCCTTCACGCGGCCACCGCGGATGAGGACGATCGAGTGCTCCTGCAGATTGTGGCCGACCCCGGGGATGTAGGTGGTGACCTCAATCCCGTTGGTCAGACGCACGCGGGCCACCTTGCGCAGCGCCGAATTCGGCTTCTTCGGGGTCTGCGTGTACACGCGCGTGCATACCCCGCGCTTCTGCGGGCAGGACTGCAGCGCCGGACTGGCCGTCTTGTAGTTCGGCTTGTGCCGTCCCAGGCGAACCAACTGATTGAATGTAGGCACTCTTCCCAGCTCCTTCGCACGCGCACACACCGGCGCGCATGGGCTCGATCCTTATTTCAGGACTGGCTCGGCTTTCCGCCGAACCATACTTCCCCGCAGCGCAGGGAGATTGGTTGGTTTCCTTGTGGCGGCCGACGACGGTGGCTTTCAGACCCCGCGGGGTGAAGCTCCGTTTCGCCAGCCTCGACCTGCATACCCTTGCGCGCGGCGCAAGGCAGCGCAGAATCGTTTCAGCGAGGACGCCCTGCCGGCGGACCCAACCGCTGTCCTCGGGCGTGTGTCATCCACAACGTAGAAACACAGGCACTACTTAAGCTGCTCGCAGAACCCATCGAATATAACAACTCTGCGGGGGAGCGTCAACCGCGTACGCCCGGCGGGGTTGACGTTGTGAATACAGTATCTTCGGACACACCAACTGGGCGCGATTCACCACCAGCTCACTCACCCTGCTCCCGAACCCGTCCCGCCGCCGGCCGGGAGTTGCCGAAACAAGTTCCAGCTTCTAAACTGGCAAATCCCCCGGCGGCAATCGACCAGGGGATGCGCGCTCCGGGATCACTCCCGGGGTGGAGGGTACATGCGGCGGTTTGTGGCTCTGGGTGCAGGCGTCCTCTTATTGTTGATCATGGGAACAGTATTCCTGGGCTGTGGTGGTGGCGGCGCGGCAGCCAGTGCGGTCACCAGCATCACCCTGATTCCCACCGAGGTCTCGCTCAACCGCGGGGCTACGGCCCAGATCACGGCCCAGGCCCTCGGCGCTAACAACATCGTCATCAGCACTCCCGCCCTGGCATATAGCTCGGACAATCCTGCGATCACGGTGTCAAATAACGGTCTGATCTGCGCCGGGCAGTGGGACGCAAACCACATCAACTGTTATCGGTGCAGCAATCCGTTAGCGTCGAACCAATGCACGGCGCCACCCGGTCCGGGCCCCAACGACTCCAACCTGCTGCAGTTGGGGACGGCCAGCATCACTGCTACCGCCACGGTGAACAACCAGACCCTCACCAGTAGCGCCGTCGTGGTCACCGACCACGAGCCCATCGACAGAGTTCAGATCGTCCCCAGTCCTAGCAATCCGTCGGGCTGCGTTTCCCAGGCCGGCGTGCCGAATACGGCGCAATTCACCGCCCAGGCCTTCAGCAATGATCTCGCGGCGTGCCAGCGCATCACAGCGGCGTGCCCGCCCATCACAGATTGCCGTATACCCGACGGCACCCAACGCCTACCCGACGGCACCCAACCCCCCGGGTGCACCAATACCATCGGCAGCATCAACTGGGCGGTCTCTCCGGCGCAGGTCGCCACCCCCGACGCAACCATCCACCCCGCCACCATTCCCGTCACTGTGACCGCGGCCTCTCCCGGCCAGGGGGTGGTTGCGGCATCGGTGGGCGTAGGGGGGGGGACAACCGTCACCGGCTCGGCCCCGTTCGCCACCTGTGCCGTCGCCAGCATTCATGTCCATCAGCAGAACACGACGCCCACCCCGCCGGACACCGCGACCTCATTTACCGCTCCCATAGGCGCTACCGTGTCCCTGGCAGCCGATGTGTTTGACACGAAAAATGTCGAGCTGACCAGCACCCTCGCGCTCACCTGGCTGAGTTCCCAGCCGGCGCTGGCCCTTGTCAGCCCGAGTACAGCCCAAGGTGCAACAGTCGAGGCCCTGGCGCCGGG
The DNA here is from genome assembly GCA_035632755.1 of Terriglobales bacterium. Lineage (GTDB taxonomy): Bacteria > Acidobacteriota > Terriglobia > Terriglobales > Acidobacteriaceae > JAHFUA01. The sequence goes on along the minus strand of DASQGF010000158.1, from coordinate 11,389 downwards.
GACCGCGTCGATCACCGCTGCCTGTCTGCCGCCCTCGTGCAATGTCAACTTCACGCCTCCCCGGCCGATCTTTAGCGATGATGTGGTTACCGCCAACATCACCGCTACCACCGTCGACAGCACCGTGCTAGTAACCACCTCGACCGCTCCCGCCAACTCGACCAGCAGCAATGCCATCGTCCCCATCGATAGCGCCACCGATAGCACCACCAATAGCACCACCAACAAAGTCGGAACGGCATTTACCTTGCCGGCCAATGTGCAGGTGAATTCGATGGTGCTAACGCCGATGGGGAACCTCGCTTTTCTGGGCACCAACTGCGCCAGCGGTACTACCGGACCCTCCGGTGCCGCATGCTCGGGCCTATTGCGGTTTGATCCCACTGTCGCTACTGTGGCGGCTCCGGTCCCAACCATCACCGGTGAGGTCCTGGCCACGGACGGGATCCGTGTGGTGGTTTCCGACCCGACCAACCACCAAACGTTGATCGTCCCTTCGGCCGGCACCAGCATCGAAGCGACTCTTCCCATTCCCAATGCCACCGCGGCCGCCTTCGCCATCGATGGCTCGAAGATCTACATCGTCGCCGGCAGCCAGCTATTCATCTATAGTCCCACCCTGCCTAAGATGCCGCCGCCAAGCATTGTCTTGAGCGGCGCCGCGAGCACGCCGTCGCCGGGTGTGGCGCCCCAACAGGTCGCTTTCTTCGCTACCGGGGCCATGGCCTACGTGGCCGACTCCGCCGGAGACGATGTGATTGCCACTTGTAAGGACGCGATCCAGAGCACGGTGGCCGTGGGTGGCTCTCCTACCCACATCGCGGCCATCCCCAACGCCGGCCTGGTTCCGCTCGGTACGCTGATTCCCGCGATGGTGGGCGCCAACTCTCCCAACATCGACGAAGTGGATGTGGACGCCAGTTCAGCCAGTGGCTGTTCTCCCATGTTCACCAACTCCTTCACCAGCCACGGCTTTTCCAACGTCGTCTCCGACTTTAAGGCGCGTCAGCTTATCGTTACACCGGACAGCAAACTCGCCATCATTCTCGGCGATACCTGCACCACAGGGACCGTGGCGGCGTGCACCGACGCCTCGCACCAGGGCGTGCTCGTGTACGACTTGGGAACCAAGCAGACGTCGTTGATCCCGCTCGCTGGAGGGGCAAAGCCGCTCAGCGGCGGGGTCACCCCCGACAGCGCCAATCTCTACGTTGGCGCCAGTGACCAGAAAGTCCACCGGGTGGACCTCAAGACCCTGACCGACTCCCAGAGCCCCATCGCGGTGGTGCTGTGTCCCTCGGTGACGACCGGCTGCAACCCCGACTTTGTCGTGATCAGGCCGGTCGCGACGGTGGCGACTCTCACCTCGATTGCGGTTACGCCGGCGAACCCCACCATCAGCGTCGGCACAACGCAGCAGTTCACCGCCAAAGGTACGTTCTCGGATAACACCACCCGCGACCTCACTAACTTCGTCACCTGGAGTTCCAGCACCCCGGCGGTGGCGGTGATCGGTCCTACCCCCAGCGGGACTATGCCGATCATCACGACCCCCGGCTTGGCTCAAGCACTGACCGCCGGCACCACCACCATCAGCGCCACCTCCGCCGGCGTCAGCAACACCCCCCCGATCACACTGACGGTGAAGTGAGGCTGAAAATGAATTGACTCATTGAGTCATCGGGTCATTGAGCCATTGAACCAAGCGGGGCTGTTTTCTGGATTTCAATGACTCAATGGCTCACTGAGGCTCAATGGCTCAATGAATCAATCTTGGCGGGGTGCTTCAGGAAGAAAAGGCCGCTTCGTAGTCTTCGGGATCGATGCCTTTGTAGGAGAGCGTGTGCTTCAGGCGCTCGCGCAGGTCGCGAGGTGTGGACTCGATAAAGGCGCGCACCGCGGTCTCGAGACGAACACGGCTCGCCGAGGATTTTTCCGCGATGCTTTCCGCCCGGTGGTTGGCGGCTTCCTCGACACCGGCCCGCACCGGCAGCGGCAACTCCTGCAGCAGATCCTGGATGATCGCGCCCGCTTCGTCAGTCCATGTCATGGGTTCACACTCACGTCGATTCCGACGATTCGACCAGTTCTTTAGCGACGCTGTCCAGCACCCCATTGATGAAGTGTACCGACTCCTGGGCTGAGAACCGGCGCGCGATCTCCAGCGCCTCATTGATTACTACCGGCCGCGGAGTCTGCGGATAGCCCAGAAATTCCGCCACCCCCAGCCGCAGGATGTTGCGGTCCACCGCCGCCATGCGGTCCATGCGCCAGTGCTCGGCGTGGCGCTCGATCATGCCATCGATTTCCCCGGCGCGGTCGCTAGCCACGCCGAACAGATCGTCGGCAAACCCGCGCGTCTCCCGCTCGACTTCCGCCCGCTCGCGCCAGAAGCTGCGGCGGACTTCTTCCTTACTCTGCTTGCCCATGTCCGCCTGAAACAGCATCTGCAGCGCCAGTTCGCGGGATTTGCGTCGCGCACCCATGACTCGACTCAGCGCCGACGCTTGAGGCCCGCCCGCCGTTTCTTGCTTCCTGGCGTCCGACCGACGACGCCTCGTAGCCCCGCCATCTCCACCGCCGACAGCGCCGCGTCCCAGCCCTTGTTGCCCATCTTCAGGCCGGCGCGATCGATGGCTTGCTCCAGCGAGTCACAGGTGAGAACACCGTAGGCGTGCGGCACGCCCGTTTCCTGCGCCGACTGCCCGATGCCGCGCGTCACCTCGTCGGCCAGATGCTCGTAGTGCGAGGTTTCCCCGCGAATGATGCACGCCAGGCAGATCAGGGCACCCACCTTGCCGCTCTTGGCGAGCGCGCGCGCTGCGGAGGGGACCTCGAATGCACCCGGGACGCGCACCACCTGGATGTCTTGGCTGCGTGCCCCGGCGCGCCGCAGCGCATCCAGCGCCCCCGCCAGCAGCCGCTCGGTGATGAACGCGTTGAAGCGGCTGACCACAATCCCAAAGCGCTTCCCGGAGGCATCGAGTCTGCCTTCGCCCAGTTGCGGCTTGGGACGCCAGTCCTGATTGTAGGAAAAGATCGCCAGCCGTCCGGCGCTCGCCGGCAGCTCCAGACTGAACATGCGCGCGCCCCAGTCGTGATCGGCGATCTCTTGCGCGATCTTGAAGCCGCGGCGCTTCGCGATCTCGTAGAGGACGTCAGCCGAGTCGCACTCGACCACCAGGTCGGCCTCGGGAAAGCCCCGCCCCATGCCGATCTCGACCCCAGCCTCCGGCGCGTCCAGCTTGATGCCCTGGCTGCGCCGTCCCTTCCAGGACTCGCCCGGCGCCAGCCCCAGCGCGTCGAAGAAATCCGCCAAGGCGTGGAAGTCTGCTTCCCGCTTGGCCACCAGCAGTTTGTGGATGGACTTGATCATTAAAGAGAAGAATCTACCACGGAGACACAGAGGCACGGAGAGGCTTGTGATTCGTGAATCTAACAGTACCGTGATCCCCAAATTACAACTTACAAATTACCAATTACAAATCCTCCGTGTCTCCGTGCGTCCGTGGTGAAACATCACTTTCCCTTGAAATTCGCTGCACGCTTTTCGAGGAACGCCGTCGTGCCTTCGTTCTTGTCCTCGCTGGCGCAAAGCACGCCGAATAGCGTCGCCTCCAGGTACAGCCCTTCTTTCAGCGGCATATCCATGCCGTGGTTGACGGCTTCCATGGCGTACTGCACCGCCAGCGGCGCGTTGGCGATGATCTTCTTGGCGATGGCTTCGGCGCGCGGGATCAGTTCGGCGGCCGCCACCACCTCGTTCACCAGCCCGATGCGGTACGCCTCCTGCGCCGAGATCATCTCGCCGGTCAGCAGGAGCTGCATCGCCAGCCCTTTGCCCACCAGCCGCGGCAGACGCTGCGTCCCGCCGTAGCCGGGCATGACCCCCAGCTTGACCTCGGGCTGTCCCAGCTTGGCAGTCTCGCTGGCCAGCCGCATGGTGCAGGCCGTCGCCAGCTCGCAGCCGCCGCCCAAGGCAAAGCCATTGATGCAGGCGATCACCGGCTTGCCCAGGTTTTCGATCAGGTCGAGCACGGACTGGCCGATGTGGGTCCACTCCTTGCCCTCGATGGGCGTGTGCTTCTGCAACTCGGTGATGTCGGCGCCGGCCACGAACGCCTTTTCCCCCGCGCCGGTGAGAATCACCACCCGGACTTCAGGATCGTCCTTGGCCATGGTGAAGGCCCGGCGCAGGTCTTCCATGGTCGGCAGGTTGAGCGCGTTCAGCACCTTGGGCCGGTTGACGGTGACGTAGGCGATGTGGTCTTTCTTGTCGTACAGCAGGTTCTCGAATTGCGTAAGCGTTGCGGATGAGGCCATGTTCAATCCCCCGATTTAGAACTTGAAAGTGAAATGCTAGAACTTCCCCGGCACTGGATTATTCGGGTCCGCGTAATCGTAGAATCCCTTGCCCGTCTTGCGCCCGTACCAGCCTGCCATAACCAGGCGCTTCAATAATGGCGGAGAGGCGAACCTTCGCTCCTTGAACTCGTCATACATCACGTGGGTGATGTAATACGTGGTGTCGAGCCCGACGAAATCGAGCAGCGTGAACGGTCCCATGGGATAGCCGCAGCCCAGCTTCATCGCCTGGTCGATGTCCGGGATGGAGCCCACGCCCTCCTCGTAAGCGCGGACCGCATCCAGCAGGTAAGGCACCAGCAGCCGGTTCACGATGAACCCGGTCTTGTCGCTGGTCCTGACCGGCACCTTGCCCAGCTTCTTGGCGAACTCAAACGCGGTCTCGTAGGCGTCGTTCGCCGTGGCGATCGTCCGCACCACTTCCACCAGTTTCATCAGCGGCACTGGATTGAAGAAATGCAGCCCCACAAAGCGCTCCGGCCGCTTGGTCGCCGTCATCAGCTCAGTGATGGAGATGGACGAGGTGTTGCTCGCAAAGATCGCGTCCTTCTTCACCACGGCATCGACCGCCGCGTACATCTTCTTTTTCTCTTCCACGTTCTCGATGATGGCTTCGATCACCAAGTCGCAATCGCGCAGGTCCTGGGCGTTGGTGGTGCCCTTCAGGCGTCCGCGAATCTCGTCTTTCTGCTGCGCAGTGATGGTGCCCTTCTCCGCGAACTTGGCCAGCGACTTCTCGATGCCAGCGAATCCTTTATCAAGGAACTTCTGCTCGACCTCCAGCACGGTGACGTCGAACCCGGCGGTGGCCGTGACTTGCGCGATCCCGGAGCCCATGAGCCCACAACCAAGTACACCGACTTTTCTTATGTCCATAATTGCCTCTTTCCTGAGTTGTCATGCCGAGCGGCCTTTAGGCCGTGAGGAATCTGCTGTTCTCTTTCCTGGTTGTCCTCTGTTGCAGGAGAAAAAACAGCAGATTCCTCGCTTCGCTCGGAATGACAATTTCGAAAGAATACGCCGTGTCTCTGTGGCGGACTTACTGCTGCAAGCTCTCCACAATCACCGCGATCCCCTGCCCGCCCCCGATGCACGCCGTCGCCAGCCCATACTTCTTCTTCCTACGCTGCAACTCGTACAGCAGCGTGATCGCCAGACGCGTGCCCGTCGCGCCCAGCGGATGCCCCAGCGCAATGGCACCGCCGTTCACGTTGACTTTCTCGCGATCGAGCCCCAGCTCTTTCTCGACCGCCAGATACTGTGCCGCAAACGCCTCGTTCACCTCGATCAGGTCGATGGCATCGAGCTTGAGCCCGGCTTTTTCGAGCGCGATGCGCGATGCCGGAACCGGACCGCGTCCCATGAGCTTCGGATCGACTCCGGCAATGCCCCAGCTGACGATCCGGCCCAGCGGCTTCAACCCGCGCTTCTGCGCGTCTTCCAGGGACATGACGACCACCGCCGCGCCGCCGTCCACAATCCCGCTGGCGTTTCCCGCGGTCACCGTGCCGTTCTTGCCGAATGCGGGCTTCAGCTTGGCGAGACCCTCCATGGTGGTCTCGGGACGGAGGTGGTCATCTTTCTCGAACATCTCGCCGGTAGGCTCGCCCTTGCGATTCTTGAGCGGCACCGGCGTGATCTCCTCCTGCAGGCGGCACGCCTTCTGCGCCTCCCCCGCGAGCCGCTGCGAGCGCAGCGCGAACTCGTCCTGCATCTCGCGCGTGATGCCCTGCTGCTCGCCATAAAGCTCGGCGGTATTCGCCATGTAAAGCCCGCAATAGGAATCGAGCAGCGCGACCATGAGCGAGTCTTCGAGCTTCCCTTCGCCCAGTCCCACACCCCAGCGCATGCCGCGGACCACGTGCGGCGCCTGTGACATGGATTCCATGCCGCCCGCCAGCACCGTCCGCGCTTCGCCCAGCATGATCATCTGCGCTGCGCTCACGATGGCCTGCATGCCCGAGCCGCACAGCCGGTTGACCGTGAGCGCGGGCGTCTCGATCGGCAATCCCGCACGCAGGGCCACGTGACGCGCGCCGTAGAGCGCGTCGCCCGACGTCTGTTGCGCGTTGCCGATGACGCAATGGTCGAACTCTTTCGGATCAACACCGGAACGGCGGATCGCCTCCCTGCCCGCGACCGCCCCCAGTTCCATGGCGGTGAAGTCGCGCAGCGCGCCGCAGTAGCGTCCCATGGGCGTACGCGCGCCGCTGACGATGGCGATGTCGGATGGCTTCAGCATCGGGGTCTCCACAGATGATCGCGGTGACGTGTTGCCAAACCCACAAGTTTAGCAGCGCGGAAAGAGGAGCGGCAAGGACGCGCCCGTAGCGCTCTCAGTAGCGTTTCACGCCCATGACCTTCCAGACCGGTTCGTTGTCGGCATAGACGCGCCACTCCGAGACACGCCCATCGCGTACCACTGCCTTCCATGCCGCCGGAATTTCCCAATGAGTCTCCGCGGAGAGATTTCCCTTCACGGCATAGGTGCCTCGAGCCGTCCCGAACAACGCCACCACATTCCCGTGACTTAAGGTGTCGTCCACTTTGATGGAGTAATCCGGAAACCAGGCAAAGTAACCAAGCCAACCCTTCTCCATTTGTTCCCGGCCCCGCACTTCTTGTCCAAGGCCATCAACGAACCGGTGGTCCTCAGTCATCAGCGCGGCCAGTCCGGCCACATCATGGCGGTTGATCCGGTCGACAAACTCCAACGTGACATCGGCAGCACTCTTCATGGCGTACCTGCTCAGGGTGAAACCATCAAAAGCATCGCATCCCTATAGGCAGGATTACAAACCAAGACCAAGCGAGCTGCGTCGGTACTGCTGCACCGCTTTTCGGTAATTGACCGCGAGCAGTCGTGGGGCGTAGCGTTTTAAGTTCACGCCACGGCAACGGGCTGCAGGTTGGGTGCAATCGAGTGGGCCTTGTTGCCGCCTTCAGCTTTGGCGATCTCCAGCGCAGCTTCGGCGCGGTTGATGACTTCGGTCACGATGTCGACGGGGTCGAAGCTGTGCTGGACGGCGGCTTCGGCGATCCCCACCGTCAGTGTGACCTCGCGATCGCTTCCGGGAATCTTCACCGCGGCCAGCGCCTTGCGCATCTTGTCGGCCACGAAGAAGGAATTTTTGGCAGCGGTGTCGCCCAGAATCAGGGCGATGGTGGTGAGATCGTAGCGGACGGCCAAATCGGTCTGGCGCACGTTCGCGGTCACGATCTGCCCGACCTGCAGCATCATGTCTTTCACCGCCGCTTCGCCGCACTCCTTCACCAGGGCAGACGCCTTGCCGAAGTAGAACAGCATGACCGTGGCCGTTGACTTCTGCTGCTGGGCGCGGCGCACCTCCGAGAGCAGCACGTCCAGGTACGACGACCGCTTCAGCAGGCCGGAGCGCTCGTCGGTCACCGCCAGGTTTTTCATCAGGCTGCGCAGGCGCGCGTTCTGGAAGGCCTGCACCACTTGGTCGGCGATGGTCTTCAACACCACGCTGTCGGCCGGGCGCCACTGGCGCTGCGCGCCACATTGCTCCAGGATCAGGATGCCGGCGATGCGCTCTGCGTCCATCAAGGGAACAGCCAGCAGCGAGCGGATGTCCAGCGCCGCCACCACCGGCTGGATCGTCGCCAGCTCAGGGGAGGACGCCGCCTCGGGGAGCGCGACCACGCCCCGCTGCTCGGCCAGCGGCAGCACCGCCCCGATCAGCTTCACGATGGCCATCACCTCCGACTGCGGCACGCCGGGCGCGCAGTATTCCAGCGCCGCCGAGGGCGGCTTGCTGGGCGCGCACAGCCCGGCGATACAGCGGCTCACCTGCCAGTGCCGTCCCACCTCGTTCACGGTGGTGAACAGCACACTCTTCACGTTTCCTTGCCGGTAGATGTTGCGGGTGATCTCGGTGACGCGTGCGATGTTGTCCACCGCGTCCTCATTGGCCACCGCCCGCGCCACGGGTTGCGGTGGAGCACCCTGATCTGGACCCGGCGCCGGCATGCCCGCGGGACGCGGCACACCCTGGTAATTGGGCGTGAATCCGGCGGTGAGGAACAACTGCTGTACCTTCTGGTTCTTCTCCTCTTCGTAGGGGAACAGCTTGCTGATGCGCTCCAGCCGCTCCAGCGCCTTGGAGCGCATGGAGTACTGCAGAAAGATCTCCGCCTGCAGCACCAGATCTTCCAGCACCGTGGTCTGGTCGTCCTCTTGGGCCGACTGGGGCTCCTGCTCGTGCACCGAGGTGGCAGTCTGAAAGCGGTTGGCGATAGCGTTGAACAGCTTGCTATCGATTTTGCCGCGGAGCCGTTCCAGGCGTTGTTGGTGCCCGGGCTCATAGGGATCCACCTCGGCGGCGCGATCCAGGGCATCACCCGCTTTGAAGTGGTTGCCGGCGGCGTAATAAAGATCGAAGAGCTTCAGCAGCGTATTGCAGTAATCGTGCTCACGGCTGGCATTGTTGAAGACCTGGACCAGATACTCCAGGAACTCAAGGTCGAGGGGGTACTGGTCCGCGACTTCCTTCAGCGTCTTGGCGAACTCGCGGCGGCGACCCAGCTTCTGTTCGGAAGCCTCCAGCCTCTGGGCCAGCGCCAGCCCCGGGCCGTTCTGCTGGTTCTTCAGGAAGGCGTGCAGCAACTGCTCGACATAGGCCACCTGGCCGGGGTCGCGCTGGTAGAGCGGCCAGATGAACGGTTCCGCGGCCTTCGGCCTGCCTGTGGCCAACAGCGCGCGCCCGTAGATCTCGCCCAGCTCCAGATTGCTGGCGGCCACCGCGGCGAAGCGCTCCAGGATGGTGATGGCGCGTGCAGCGTCGCCGCGGTCCAGCACCGCCCGCCCGTAAGCCAGGGCCGCGGGCAGGTTTTCCGGGTCGGCGGCATACGCCTGCTGGAACCAAGAGGTGCCGTCGTTTCCCGCCTGCCGCGCGATGCGTCCGGCCTCGAAGAAGGAGGCCGCCGCTGCCTTGTTATCGCCCAGCTCGAGCGCCAGGTCGCCTACGCGCCGGTAATTCTGCTCCGTCGGCTCCAGCGCCACGATCCGTTCCAGTACCGGGCGCGCTTCCAGCCGGCGCCCTGATTGCTCCAGGCCGCTGACCGTCGCCTCATAGGCCTCCAGCGCCTCCCGGCGGTTGGACTTCTCGACCAGTTGCCCGAAGCAGAACCACTGCTCGACTGCCGGCGTTCCCAGGCGCGCGATCTTCTTGAAGGCGATGACAGCATGCGCGACGTCGCCGATCGACGCCAGGCGGTCGAACAGCGGGCTCAGCAGGGTGGCCGCGTCCGCCGGACGGTTCAGCGTGACGCACAGGTCGGCGGTCGCCTCCCGCAGCTTGTCGTTCTTGGGGTCCTCGCGCAGGACCGCCAGGTACTCCTCGAGCGCAAGGTCGGGTTTGCCTTTGGCGAGGGCCTTTTCGGCGCGTTCAAGACGCTTGGCAAGCTCAGTGGACATGGACATCGGCAGACACTTGGAGCTTTGGAGGTGACCGTATTGTATTGTGCACTGCGCAAGCGCGGCAATGTACAGGAGGTGTCATGCACCTCGGGAGTGGAAGCCCCGGACTCTAGTCCGGGGAAACAGTGCCAAAACGATTCGGGGACTCTAGCCCCGGTGTTTCGGCGCAGGCCGCGAGGAATCTGCTTTTGTTCTTGTGATTCCGAGGGGCTCTAGCCCCCGAGGAATCTGCTGTTAAACAACATGTCCTCCGCCTCACAAAACGCAGCCTCCGATGCCGGCCTCCGACGCCAGCTTACCGCCGGGCAGATGGCCATGGTCGGTGTGGGAGGCTCCATCGGCACTGGCCTGCTGCTGGGGTCGGGGGCAGCCGTGCGCATCGCCGGACCGGCGGTCATCCTCAGCTTCGCGGCCGCAGCCCTCATCACCTGGACGGTGACCATGGCCCTGGGCGAGATGGCCAGCCTGCATCCCTCGGCCGGATCGTTCGGCACCTACGCCGAGCTCTACCTCAATCCCTGGGCTGGGTTCATCTCGCGCTATGGATACTGGATGGCCATCGCCATCGCTATCGGCGGTGAACTGGTCGCCTCCGCCACCTACATGCACTACTGGTTCCCCGGCGTGCATGCCATCGTTTGGATCGTGCTCTTCGCCGCCGGCCTGATCGCCATCAACCTGCGCACCGTCGGCGACTACGGACGCTTCCAGTACTGGTTCGCCATGATCAAGCTGGTGACCATCGTCGCCTTCATCGTGCTGGGAGCGGGACTACTCCTGACGCGTCGCGTCCAGCCGCAGTACACCGCAGCGGGTGGATTTTTTTCCAACGGCCCCAGCGCACCGCTGCTGGCGATGTCATTTTCCCTGTTCACCTTCGCCGGCATCGAGATGGTGGCCATCTCCAGCGGCGAGTCACGTTCGCGCCAGGAGATCCCCCGCGCCGTGCGCCTCACTTTCGGGCTGCTGACGCTGGTCTATATGGGCGCGATCGTCGTGCTGGTAGGGGTGATGCCGTGGAACGGTACCGGCGTGACCGAAAGCCCATTCGTGACCGTCTTCCGCCACGTCGGATTGCCCGCAGCCTCGCACCTGATGAACTTCGTGGTGCTGAGCGCGGCGCTTTCGGGAGCGAACGCCAGCCTGTACGTGGATTCGCGGACGCTGTTCTCGCTCGCCCGCAGCGGCTATGCCCCGTCTGCGCTGGCCAAGCTCACAGCCGCGGGCGCGCCGCTGCGCGCGCTTTTGGTGTCGGCGTTCGGGATCGTCGTGGCGGTGATAATGGAGAAGTGGGCGCCGGAGGACGCCTTCGTTTATCTCCTCGGCGCGGCTTTGTTCGGAGCGATGCTGGCCTGGCTGGTCGCGCTGGCCGCGCACGTTCGCTTCCGCGCCCGATGGGCGCCGGAGCAACTCGCTTCCCTTCCCATGCGTTCGCCCGGCGGCGCGACCGCCTCCATCGTTGGATTCATTGCCATCGCCGCCTCTCTCGCCGCCACCTGGTGGTACTCGCGGGTGACGGTGCTCAGCGGCGTGGTGTACATCGTGGGGCTGAGCGCGGCGTACCTGCTGGCGAGAGCGAAG
>DASQGF010000157.1:0-9777 GCA_035632755.1 Terriglobales bacterium | reverse complement strand
TCGAGGTAGTTGATCATGACCGCGGCGCCCGCCGCGGCCAGCCGGGTGGCGATGGCGCGGCCGATGCCGCGGGCGGCGCCGGTGACCAGCGCGGTCCTGCCCTCAAGAGTGAATGGCATGGCTTGTCGTTTGCCTCCGCCGAGGAAGGATGTTTCAGGAGAAAACTGGCTCGTTGTGTGCATTGCAGCACGTTCCTATTGCAGTGCATTAAATCACAACCCGGGTGGAAGAACAACACCCAAAAAGGGCAGCCCTTTCCCTGGTCCATCACCGCTGGCTGTGCGTTGGGTCACTGCCGGGACGGGACAGCGGGAGCAGATTGGGGACAGAGCCGGGCTGGGAGCCCGTATTCTCCGCCGATTAGGCGTATCCTTTCCGCAAGCCTCCCGCCCGGCACAGAATATTTCCCGAAATGAAACTCGACCTTGAGCCGCCTATCATAAGCAGCATGGACCGCATCGAGAACCGCACCTTCGACGAGCTGAAGGTGGGCGACACCGCCAGCCTGGCCCGCACCCTGACCTACAAGGACATCGAACTGTTCGCCATCATGTCCGGCGACGTGAATCCCGCCCACGTGGATGAGGCCTTCGCGCAAAGCGACATGTTCCACAAGATCATCGCCCACGGCATGTGGGGCGGCGCCCTGATCTCCACCGTGCTGGGGACGCAGCTTCCCGGCCCCGGCGCCATTTACCTCGGCCAGTCGCTGCGGTTCCGCCACCCGGTGGGGCTGGGCGACACCATCACGGTCACGGTCAAGGTCACGGAGAAGAACCCGGAGAAGCACCGGGTGACGCTGGAGTGTCAAGCAACGAATCAACGCGGCGAGGTAGTAATCAGCGGCGTGGCCGAAGTGATCGCGCCCACGGAGAAGATCTCGCGCGAGCGCGTGACTATGCCCGAAGTCAAGCTGCTGGAGAAAGGCCGGCATTACCGCAAGCTCATCGAGGCGGCCCGGGGATTGGAGCCCCTGCGCACTGCGGTAGTACACCCGGTGGACGCGCACTCCTTGCTGGCGGCCATCGAGGCGGCGAAGGCAAACCTGATCCGGCCGGTGCTGGTCGGACCGGAGGCCAGGATCCGCGCCGCCGCCGAACAGGCGCAGGTCGACTTGACGCCCTACGACATTGTCAGCACCGAGCATAGCCATGCGGCGGCGGCCGCCGCCGTGGTCATGGCGCGGGAGCGCAAAGTGCAGGCGCTCATGCGGGGCAGCCTGCACACCGGCGAGCTCATGCACTTCGCTGACTCGCAACCGGGATTGCGCACCGACCGGCGCATGAGCCACGTGTTCGCGCTGGACGTGCCCAGTTTTCCGCGTCCGCTGTTCTTGACCGATGCCGTGCTAAACAGCTCTCCGACGCTGGAAGAAAAGCGCGACATCATCCAGAACGCCATTGACCTGGCACACTCGCTCGGGATTTCCGCGCCCAAGGTCGCCATCCTTTCGGCGCAGGAGATGGTTTCGCCCAAGCTGCCTTCGACGCTGGATGCGGCGGTGCTGTGCAAGATGGCGGACCGCGGCCAGATCACCGGTGGCGTGCTCGATGGCCCGCTGGCCTTCGACGTCGCGGTGTCGGAAGAGGCGGCGAAGATGAAGGGAGTGCTCTCGCCCGTCGTCGGTCGGGCAGACATCTTCGTCGCGCCCGACCTTGAGGCCGGCAACATCCTGGTCAAGCAGCTCGAGTACTTCGCCGAGGCCCAGGTCGCGGGGCTGGTGCTGGGCGCCCGCGTGCCTATCATCCTGGTCAGCCGTACGGACAACACGCTGGCCCACCTCGGCTCTTGCGCCCTGGCCTTGCTCCTGACCCACCAGCGGTTACCCGAGCCAGCACTGGCTTAAATTGGACTCACAATGTTCGGTTGTTTCGGGAAGGGGCAAACGCCCGCTGGCCCTATTCAGATTACGGTTTTGCCCCGGTTGTCCGCGCCCGTCCGTGCTGGAAGGCGGCGACGAACGCCTCGACCACCTTGGGATCGAACTCCGCGCCGGCGCGCTCGACGATGCTGCCGATGGCCACGCTGGGCGAGATCCCTCTGCTGCCGCTGGTGAGGGTTTCGTAGGCGTCGGCTACGGCCAGGATGCGCGATTCCAGGGGCGCGTCCTTGTAAGCGACGGCTTTCCCTTCGCCTGGCTCCGAATACGCCAACAGAATGGGGATGACCCGCCGCAGTGATCCGCCCACGGGAGGCAGCGCCACCTTGCCCTTGGCCATGTTGCTCTGGAACCTATGGAACTCGTCGGCGGTGAAGTTCGCCGACTTGTAGAGGATTTCCCGGCTGATGCCTAGTTTTTCCACATCATGCAGCAAGGCAGCGGCGCGGATGTCCTCTACCCGCTCCGAGCCCAGATCCATGCGCTCGGCGATCTTGGTGGCGCAGATGGAAACCCGGTAGGCGTGGTTCTGGCTGTACTTGTCGTTGCCGGCGATGTGCTGCAGGATAAGCAGGATCCCGCGGTAGCTCTCGCGCAGCTCGCGCAGGTTCAACTGCATCCGCTCGTAGAGCGTACCCATGGCATAGGCGATTACCAGCAAGATACCACCCCACAGAGCGATGTCGAACCACTTCTCCGGCGGGACCACGAATGCGTGCCGGTGCACGAACGGAGACATGACCGGAGGGTGGAAATAGACCACCAGCACCACCAGCAGGCTGCTGGCCAGCGCCGTCATCACCGCGTGTCGGCGCCCGTACTTGTAGGCGGAGAAGAGCGTGGGCAGCGTGTAGAAGGCGAGCACCATCCGCTGCGCGTCCACCACGAAGTTGGAAAGCAGCGCAATCACGAACAGCGAAAGCAGCAGCCAAAGCTCTTTATTGGCGCTGGTCTGCGGGCGCTCCGCATCGGCGCTTGGCGGCGGCGCAGCCAGGGACGCCGGTTGTGGGGATTGGACGTCGTGGGCAACGGTGGTGGCCATGCAGTTGCTCCGGCTCGGGACAGCCAATTGAGCTGCCCGGGACCAATATGGGAAAAACGCTCCTCGCAGAATCGTAGCGGGCTGGTGAACGTCTCCCAAGTTACCAAGGTCGGTGGCCGGTGGAAGCGCGGGCCTTCAGGCCCGCGAATCGGGCGCCCTTTTTTTGGTGGGCTTTAGCCCCGGCTTGAAGCTGAACACGCCCTCATTTCGCTCGCGGATGCGTCTGATCGTACACCGCGAGAACGTGCTTCATGGAGAGCTGCGTATACCGTTGCGTGGTAGACAGCCGCTCGTGCCCGAGCATCTCCTGGATGGCGCGCAGATCCGCGCCTTCCTCCAGCAAGTGCGTGCCAAAGGCGTGGCGCAGTGTGTGCGGGTGAACGTCGGGCGAGAGTCCCTTGGCGACGGCGATCCGCTTGACGATCCGCCCCACGCTGCGCGTGGTCAGGCGCGTGCTGCGCAGATTGACCAGCAGAGCCCGCGTGGACTGTTTGCGTTCCGCCAGCTTCTGCTGACGGGCGGGCAAATAGGTGGCGAGAGCGGACTTCACTGCGTCGCCAAAGGGCACATAGCGTTCCTTGCGTCCCTTGCCGCGGACCAGGATGGCTTCGCCCGACCAGCTCACGTCGTCCAGGTCGATCCCGACCAGCTCCGAGTTGCGAATGCCGCAGCCGTACAGCAGTTCGAAGATGAGCCGGTCGCGCTCCGCCCATGCGGCCAGCTCGGGCATTTCGCCGTCGAGCACCGTGTTCATCTCTTCGATGGTCGGCACGCGCGGCAGCTTCTTGGGCAGGCGCGGCGTCGCCACCAGCGCAGCCGGATTCTGTTCCACCACGCCTTCCCGCGCCAGCCAGCGATAGAGCGAGCGCACCGCCGCCAACGCCCGCGCCACGGACGTCTTGGACAGTCCCCGGTCGTAAAGGTGCGAGAGGAACCCGCGGATGCGCATGTGGTCGATGTGCTTCCAGCCGGCATCTCCCACGTAGGCGGCGAACTTCCCCAAGTCGCCGGTGTAGGCCTTGATGGTGTGCGCGGAGGCGTTCCTCTCGCGCAGCGAGCGCAGGAAGCGGGCAGTAACTTTGTGGACAGGACCGTCAGCCACTCTGTGCCTCCGCGTCTCGGTGGTGGATTTTCTTCGCCCGGGGATGGTGCTCGCGGTACACAGTCTTCAGCCGGTCGAGAGCCAGGTGGGTGTAAACCTGCGTGGTGGAGATGTCGGTGTGCCCAAGGATGGTTTGCACCGTCCGCAGGTCGGCGCCGCGTTCCACCATGTGCGTGGCGCAGCTGTGGCGCAGCATGTGCGGGCTGGCGCGGCGGCCGTTCCGGGAAGATGCAGCGCGTACCATCTTCCAGACCCACTGGCGAGTGATTTTATGCGCGCCGCGCCCGATAAAGACGAGTGGCGAACTCTCGCCCTTAGCGAGGACCTCCCTGCCCTCAGCCAGATATTGCCGAATCGCCTGGATGGCCGGCATGCCCAGGGGCACGATCCGTTCTTTATCGCCCTTGCCGCGCACCAGCACGTATCCCAGGTCGAGCTTCAAGTCTTCCAGCTTGACGCCGACCATCTCCGACACGCGCAGGGCGCCGCCGTAGAACGTCTCCAGCATGGCCCGGTCGCGCAGAGCAATGGCCGCAGTGAGCTTGCTCGCTGTGCCGCTGCGCGGCTCAAGCATGGTTGCGATCTCATCCCGTGCCAGCGCCTTGGGCAGCACCTTCCATTGCCGTGGCGTTTCCAGGTTGAGCGTAGGGTCATGAGTAATGTGGCGGTCGAGCAGCAGGTACTTGTAGAAGTGGCGCAGGGCAGAGAGCTTGCGTGCCACCGAACGTCCATCAACATGGTTGGAGAAGAGATGGTCGAGGAAGTCGCGCACGTCCTGCCGCCGCACGCCGACGAGCGGCCGCTTTTTCAGGAAACCCGCGAACTGGCTGATGTCGTGCGTGTAGGCGGCGACGGTGAGCGGCGCCAGGCCCTTTTCGATCTTGAGATAGTCGATAAAAGAGACGAGTTCCTGCGGGCTGGGCTGGCTGGCCGCCACGCCGCTAGTATGCGCGTTATCGGACGTGGGCCTGTTGACCGCGCTGGTTCCTTCTACGCCGCCTTCGCCTTCACCGCCTGCAGCAACTGCTCCGCGTAGAGCGCGCCCTGTGGCGTTTCCTCGTGCTTGAAGTAGGCAAAGACGTCCTTGCCTTCCGCGATCTTCGCTGAAAGCTTTTGCGCCAGCTCGCGCCGCTGCTCTGCGGAATACTCCGGCTGGCGGAAGCGGTAATAGCTGAAGTCCGCGGTGGTCTCGTCGGGAACGGTGCGGTCTTCGCTCTCGGCCACGCAAAGCGCGACATTATGCTTGCGCAGCAGGTCGTACACCCGATCGGCGAACCACGACTCGTGGCGGAACTCGACGGTGTACCGCGGCGTGCGCGGCAGTTGCAACAGGAATTCATCCAGCAGTTCGAGGCTGCATTTCAGGTTGGGCGGAAGTTGGAACAGAATCGGCCCAAGCTTCCCCGCCTGGTGCAGGGGCCCAACCGATGACATAAACGCGCGTACCATCTCCTCGGCATTCTTCAAGCGGAGGATGTGCGTGATCTTCTGGTGGGCCTTGACCGCAAATCTGAATTCCGCCGGCGTTGCCGCCGCCCAGTTTTCAAAGGTCGTGCTCGAGACCAGCCGCCGGAAGCTGTAGTTCACCTCCACCGTGTTCAGGCGCGTGCTGTAGTGGGAGAGGAACGACTTGGACGGCAGCTTCGGCGGATAAAAATCCGGTTTCCAGCCCGCGTACGCCCAGCCGGACGTGCCCGCGTAGATCGCCATCGAGTCCTCCGAGTTCTGTCATCCTGAGCTTGCGACCGCGCGTCTTTGTTTGCGGCCCCAGGTTTCACGGCCGCGCAGTCGCAAGCGAAGGATCTTGATTCTGCCATTTCTTGCGAACGAACGCTTGCCGGCCGCCCTGCCAGCATGGGCGCGCTCAATGAATCGAGATCCTTCGCTGCCATCGCCTCGCTTCTGCTCGGTTCGGGCTGCGCTCAGGATGACAACCCTTAACAAATGAAATTTATACTGCGCAATCCGCACACCAGTTCGACAAGAACTCACGCCTTGCGCTGCCGTGCCGCGCGGCGCGGAGCTGTTGTACGCACTTCCCTGGTCTTCGCCGCGGGCGCCGCCTGCACGCGCACCTCGCCTCCCTCCCGCAGCGCGACGAGAGCCGCCAGCGGCGGCAGCTTCTGCTTCAAAGTGAGCACCGGCTCGAACAGGTCGCCCATGCGCTTCACGCGCTCCAGCACCTGGTCGGATTCGAAGACCAGCAGGCTGGCGTCCTTCTTCGCCCAGCACTGCTCGACCTCCTTCCACGTGACCGGCGTGGAGACGGTTGGCCGCGGCTTGGCGCGCAGCGAGTACACGCAGACCGTGGTCTTGTGATCGTCGTTCTGGCTCCAGTCCACGAACACCTTGCCCACGCGCAGGGCTTTCTTCATTTCGGAGACGATCTGGTCGCGGTGCTGCGCTTCCAGCAGCTTCGCGAGTTCGTGCGCGAAGGGCTTGGTGTCGTCATAGGTGACGGGCGTGTTCAGCGGCACATAAACCTGCAGCCCCTTCGAGCCCGAAGTCTTGGGAAACGCCTGCAAGCCGAAGTGAGCGAAGATGTCGCGCACCCACATCCCGGCCTGGCAGCACTGCACGATGTCGGCGGGCTCGCCCGGATCGAGATCGAAGATGATCATTGTGGGCCGCAGAATCTCCTTCGCCAGCGAGAGCGAGGTATGCAGCTCGATGTCGGCCAGGTTCGCCGCCCACACTAGCGTCGCCACCTCCTGCACCATGCAGTAATCCATCCAGCGCTTGTTGCCCTCGCTCCAGACGCGCGCCGTCGCCACCCACGGCGGCCGGTGATCAGGACAATTCTTCTGATAGAAGAGTTCGCCATCCACGCCGTCCGGGTAGCGCTTCATGGTGAGCGGCCGGCCGCGCAGGTGCGGCAGCAGCACGGGCGCGATGCGCACGTAGTAATCGATGAGCTGGGCCTTTGTGAAGCCCGCTTGCGGGTAGAGCACCTTCTCCAGGTTGGAGAGCGTCAGCCGCCTGCCCTCGACTTCGACTTCGGTGGTCGTTCGTTCCGCCATGGCCTAATGCTAACCCAGCCGGAGGAGTTACTCGGTCGCCGATGCCGCCACCGGGACGGCGTTCTTCCGCGGACGGGAGTTGGCCTGCAAAATCTTTTTGCGCAGGCGAAGCGATTTGGGCGTCACCTCGACGAACTCGTCGTCGGCGATGAACTCGATCGCCTGCTCCAGGTTGAGGATGCGGAACGGGATTAGGCGGATGGCTTCATCGGCAGTGGACGACCGCATGTTGGTCAGCTTTTTCTCGCGGACGGCATTGACGTCCAGGTCGGCATCGCGCGAGTTCTCGCCGATGATCATGCCCTCGTAGACCTCTGTGCCCGGCGCCACGAACAGCTCGCCGCGCTCCTGCAGGTTGTAAAGAGCGTAGGCGGTGGTGGCGCCGGCGCGGTCCGCCACCAGCGCGCCGGTCAGGCGGTGAGGGATCTCACCCTGCCACTCGGTGTAGCCGTCGAAGAGCGAGTTCATCACGATGGTGCCGCGGGTGTCGGTGAGCAGCTCGCTGCGCAGGCCGATCAGGCTGCGGCTGGGCACGCGGAATTCCATGCGCACGCGGCCATACCCGTGGTTGTGCATCTTCTGCATCTGGGCTTTCCGCATGCCGAGCTGTTCCATCGCCACCCCGACAAACTCTTCTGGAATGTCGATGGTCAGCCGCTCCACCGGTTCCATCAGCTTGCCAGCGATAGTTCGGGTGACGATTTCAGGGTTGCCGACCATCAGTTCGTAGCCTTCGCGGCGCATCATCTCGATCAGGATGGAGAGTTGCAGTTCTCCCCGCCCCATCACTTTGAAGGCATCCGTGCCGACGGTCTCTTCGACCCTGATGGATACGTTGGTGAGCAATTCTTTCTCCAGCCGCTCGCGCAGGTTGCGCGAAGTGACGTATTCCCCTTCCCGACCGGCCAGCGGTGAGGTGTTCACGGTGAACTGCATGGCGATGGTGGGCTCGTCGATGGCGATGTTGGGCAACGGCGCCGGGTTCTCTGCGCTGGTGATGGTCTCGCCGATGGTGATCCCGGTCACGCCCGCCACCGCGACGATGTCGCCGAGTTCGGCTTCCGTCACGTCCACCCGCTTCAGCCCATCGAAGGAAAACAGTTTGGTGATCTTTACCTTTTCCAGCGAGCCATCCAGCTTGGCGATCCCGACTTCCTCTCCGTTGCGCAGCGTACCGTTGAACACACGCGCGATGGCGAGCCGGCCCAGGTAGTCGCTGTAATCGAGATTGGCCACCAGCACCTGCAAGACGCCCTCGGGATCGCCCGCGGGCTCGGGGATAGTTTTCACCAGAGCCTCGAACACCGGCTGCAAGTTCACGCCGGGCACCTCGGGATCGGCCGAGGCCGTGCCCAGCTTGGCGTTGGCGTAGAGCACCGGGAAATCAAGCTGATCTTCGCTGGCATCGAGGTCGATGAACAGGTCATAGATCTCGTTCAGGACTTCCTGGGGGCGGGCATCCGGCCGGTCGATCTTGTTGCTCACCACGATGGGCGGCAGCTTGGCTTCCAGCGCCTTGCTGAGCACGTAACGCGTCTGCGGCAGCGGACCCTCGCTGGCATCCACCAGCAACATGACGCCGTCCACCATCTTGAGCGCCCGTTCCACCTCGCCGCCGAAATCGCTGTGGCCGGGCGTGTCCACGATGTTGATCTTCACCTCGTGATAGAACACCGCGGTGTTCTTGGCCAGGATGGTGATCCCACGCTCGCGCTCCAGCTCGTTGGAATCCATGACGCGATCGATCAGCTCCTGGTTGCTGCGGAAGACGCCGCTCTGGCGGAGCATGCCGTCCACCAGGGTCGTCTTGCCGTGGTCCACGTGAGCGATGATGGCGATATTGCGAATCTTCAAAAGCTGCAGTCCTCGTTTTTCCCCAACGGATTGTCATTCCGAGCGCCCAGTTTTGGCGTCAGGAATCTGCTGTTTGCATGATTATAAATGCGCGACACAATCGCTCTGCCGGAGCGCAGTCGCGCCTGTGGCGGGGATTAGCCGGCGGGTGGTTTAGACAAGCCCCCATGAGCCAGCCGCCAGCCAGATCACCCCTCAAACGGCAGGTACGGAGTATCGCCGTACCTCGGCAACGCCCGCTCCAGCATCCGCTTGAACTGATCCCAGGAATCGGATGCTTTCATGAGGCTGCTTACAGACGCCAGATGCTCTCTCAGTTTCGGGTGCCCGACATCCTCGGTAAGCCGCTGGAATAGCTTATGCTTGAGCCGCCCCTTTTCATCTCGCGGCGTTAGCCGATTCAGTTCTTGCCGAACACCGGGCGCAAGCCTGTCATAGACCACATCATTCGTGATCTTTCCGACCAACACAGGACGCTTGCGCTGGTCGGCAGGAAGGTCGGGGAATTTCCAGCCACGAAGTCGAAAGAGCTCTTTGTAATAATCGGTAGGGAATGTGCTCACCCATTTCCGAAGTTCCTTCGCAATAAACGCTTCGAGTATTTTGGCAAGGGCGTTCTTGGCACGGTCCTCTTGATATCCAGTGGCCTCGTCAACGAGAGCGATGATGCCAACGCGGGCGAAGCCGCGAACCAAGATTTCGCATTGAGCCGCAACGTGCTGCTGCTTCTCGGTCAACGCTCCATGCTTTCTGGCTTCCAGCACTGCATCGCAAATGTCAGCCAGTAGCGTAGCCTCATACCCGAGCATTCGCCTGCCGTCGGGTGTCCTGAACTCGATGGGAGTTAAGGTCCCTGGCTTTAACTTGTCCGACGTGAATG
>DASQGF010000156.1:0-18882 GCA_035632755.1 Terriglobales bacterium | reverse complement strand
CATCAGCCGGTCGTACTCGCTGCGCTCGCACTGCAACCGGCGGTCAATCTCCGCCCGCACCGCCTCGATGGCCCATCCCCGGAAGTTCTCGTTGATGTAGCGCGAGGCGGTCTCCAGTTCGGCCTGCGAAAAATCGCGCGTCGTGCGCAGCACGCGGTCGCGCACCAGTCCCGACCTCGCCACCACCACCGCCAGCACCTTGTTCGCGGTCAGCCGCGAGAAGTACACGTGGTCGAGCGCATTGCGCGGACCCGTGGCCGCCACCGCCACGCCCACACCGCTCGAAAGCAGCGAGAGCACGTGCGACGTGCGCTCCATGAACTCCTGCACGTCGCTGATCCCGTGGAAGTACTGCTGGATCGCGCCTTCGTCCTCGTGGGAGATGTGCGCGTGCCCGGTGATCTGCTCCACGTAATAGCGATAGGCCTGCGCCGACGGCACCCGGCCCGCCGATGTGTGCGGCTGCTCGAGGAAGCCCGCCTCCGCCAGGTCGGCCATGACGTTACGGATACTGGCCGGGCTGAGTCCTTCTTTATTCGCGCGCGACAACGTCCGCGATCCCACCGGCTCGCCCGTGGCGATAAACGTCTCCACGATGGCCGTCAGAATCTCGCGTTCACGCTTCCCGACTGGCCCCACCTGCACCATTTCTGCCCTGCATTGGAGGCTGCTAACCCTTTGGAAAACAGTTACTTATATCCGTGCGTCGCAGCTCTCCGTTGGTTTTAATTCTAGGATTTGAGCACCCGGCTGTCAAGGTTGGCACTCCGGGCTTCGGAGTGCCAGAGCAAACCCGGATCTCTTATTGGATTCGAATAACAGGTTCCACGACTCTGGTCCGCAGGTCTTCGAGGCCCGCGACAACCCGGCGGGCGAATTGGTAGAAAGACTTGGCGTGCGGATAATCCTCGCCGCCCAGCGCGACCGGATGTCCGGTATCGCCGCCCTTGCGGATCTCCGGATCAAGCTCCACCGCGCCCAGGTAGGGGACGCCGAACTGCTTGGCGGTGCGCTCCACGCCGCCGGTCGAAAAGATGTCGATCTCCTTCCCGCAGTGCGGACAGGTGAAGTAGCCCATGTTCTCCACGATGCCGGCGATCTCGACCTTCACCTGGCGGAACATTTCGATGGCCTTGCGCGCGTCCTGCAGGGAAACGTCGGAGGGCGTCGAGACCACGATCGCGCCCGTGAGCGGCACCGTCTGGATCAGCGAGATGGCCACGTCGCCGGTTCCGGGCGGCAGGTCCACCACCATGTAGTCCAGCTCGCCCCACTCCACCTGCTGCAAAAACTGGCGGATGATGGAGTGCAGCATCGGCCCGCGCCATACCAGAGGCTTGTCCCCGGGATTGAGAAATCCGACCGAGAGCACTTTGATGCCGAAGACGTCCAGCGGCTCGATGCGGTTCTCACCCACCACGCGCGGCGTGGTGCTGGTGCCGAGCATCAGCGGGACGTTGGGACCGTACACGTCGGCGTCGAGCAGGCCGGTGCGATGTCCCAGCCTGGCCAAAGCCAACGCCAGGTTGACCGCAATGGTGGTCTTGCCGACACCTCCCTTGCCCGACCCAATGGCGACGATGGTCTTCACTCCGGGCAAGGGCTGCGGCCCAGCCGGCTGACCGAATTGCTGATGCGGATGAGAACTCAAAGGGCACCTGCCACGAATGGGGATGATGGCCGAATCGTTGATTATATGATGCGGGGGGTGGGAGCGCCGATTCCGGGCTATGTAGCGCCGGCCTCTGGTTGGCTATCGCATGCTCACCCCAAAAGAATTGTCATCCCGAGCGCCGCGCGACGTGAGCTTGCGAACGGAGCGCAAGTCGAGGGACCTGCTTTTTTCGCCGCCGATTTACGCGGATTACCGCGGACGAGAAACAAACCGCCGAGACGCCGAGGACGCGGAGCCTATTCCCAAATCCTTGAACAGCGCGCCGGCGGTCTTGAAGCGCTTACCCCGGCGCCGATCCGCCGCCTTCATTGCTTTAACGGTGGTGGGGTTTGGGACCTTCACCTCAAACGGGAGCGCCTTCTCCGCAGCCACGCGTACCAGCAACATGCGGACGGCGTCGGAGACCGACATGCCCATTTCCGCCAGGGTTTTCGCGGCTTTCTCCTTCACCTTGTCGTCCACGCGGACATGAACCATCGTCGTCGCCATGCCCAAGAAACCTCCGAGATACCTTGTATCTCAAAGCGGTCGCCGAACTGAATTCGAGGGCTGTCTAGGCGAATCTGTGTCGCGCCTGGTTTGAAGGGGCGCGGCTTCAGAAGCCTGCCCCGAGCGAAGTCGAGGGAGCCTGCCCTGAGCGGAGTCGAAGGGCGCCGTTCCGATGCCCTCAACAATTGTCATCCCGAACGACGCGCGACCAAGCGAATGCGCGGGAGCGCGAGGGAGGGATCTGCAGTTGTCGTTGCCGCCGCCGGATAGCCTGCCCCGAGCGAAGTCGAGGGGCGGATCGCCGCGGATGAAAATAGGGACTCGTTGGTTGAGTAGACAACCGGCGGGCGGGTCGTGCATAACCGTCAGAATCGTCTAGGGACGGCTATTCCGAGATACTCGCGCTTGAGGTCAGCCGAGAGGTTCTGAAGTTCCAACTCCTTCGGGTACTTGCGACAGCCCTCTTCCAGGACCTGCGTCAGCTTGCGCAGGTATCTTTCCTTATCCTGCGGATCAGTGATCCCTCGCCTAGCCCATGACAGACCCTGGCTGCCCAGAATGTGGTAGGGATACGGATCTCCTATGCGGCCCATAAAATCGTACAACGTTGCCGTAGCCTCCTCGATCATCTTGGGCGACTCAATGCCGAGCTCTTCGATGGCTTTTCTGAATAGCAGGTACGCCCATTCGGTTTCGACTAGATAATCGTCTTCGGCGAGGCTTTTTGCCGTACCCAAAAAATGCTCAGCGAGACGTATTTCCCCATACTCGACCTCGAGACTGCCGCGCTGTAGCCAGAAGTGGTAGTCCCAGGCGAGAAGGTCCTCTATATCTCCATACAGATTGCGGGCAAATTCAACACCGCACGTCTGCACGAGAAACTCATGGTTGATGAAGGCCTTGAGCATTCGCCATGGACGCGCCGAGCGGTGCAGGTTCTTCCCAACCTTGGCCGCAGCGAGGAGAGCCAAGCCAGAAACTGCAATCGTTAGCTGTCCCCTTCTTTTCAACTCATCCGTGACAAGTTCCGCGATGACCCTGTGTCGAGAGCCAATCATCCCGTCTTGTCCAGCAGTCACTATGTGTCTTTGAATAAGCTGATTCACTGTGTTCATTCAGAGTTTCGGTCAACCCACCCGACGCGCGTCCCCTCGGCGGTCAGCTTCAATGCAAGGCGCTTCAGGCTCGCACTCTTGCCAGAACCAGCTGTTCCGGTCAGCACGAGAACGCCTTTAGGACCTGCCTGGGCGCTGATGCCCTGCGTGGTCGTCCAGAGTGCGTTGTCGATTTCACGTTGTATAGACCTCCCCGATTGGATGTCTGCCCAAATCGGCTCAGCGCCATGAGAAATTCATTCGCTTCCCCCGGGTTGATCGCAAGCCGAGTCACTTCGGGGAGATCGCCGCCTCTCCCATATTCGTCCGGAGCTTGCAGCAGGATTTTCAGCCCCTCCTGTGCAACTGGCTCTACTTGTTTGAGCACTTCATTGGCGAACGTTTCCGCATCCATCTCCAGCCAAACGACGTTGTACTGTGCGAGAAGGGCCTGCTTGGGCCGATCCAGCGCGGGAGTGACCAGATAAGATCTGTGGCGTAGTTCGTGCAGTTCACGCCCGCCACGACCGTGCCGGAGTACGAGATGCTGCCAGAGCGGCGGCTCTTCAAGTCGTGTGCCGATGAAGATCACCGGACTGGTTACAAGATCAGCGGTAAAACGAATGTACCAAGGGTCGGTTCGAGCACGATCTGCATACTGCGTCACCGAAAAAGTGACATACTCAGGAATGTCGTCCAGATTGCCGTTGAGGTGGACGAACTCCAGTTTGCGCTGCTGTGCACCAATGACCGCGCCAGCGGGATTTGTGGCGGAGATGGACACAGTCTTGCGCGGCAGTTCGAATGCGGAGTTCGCAGCCGTGTCGAGATCATCAATGTTGAGCGTGTAGGCCCGTTGCCAGGGTAGCTCGAAATAAAGGCGATACCATTCGGGGATGGTGTTCGAATCAACCGTGAACGAGCGCCGTAGGATCTCCGACAACTGCTTGCGGTGGCGCAGGTACGCGTGTTCGTACAGATCCTGAAGCCCGCTGTTGTTGTCGAATGGATCTCCGGGGAAGCAGAGTTCCCAAAGCCTCCGCTTGATGTCGGAATATGAAGGTATGGAATCGCCAGCCGTGTTTCGAACAGCCAAGGAAAAGCCGGCACCAGTGAAAAGGATTGGCCGTCCACGTTCGAATTGACCACGAAGATGGGGTATCCAGTTCTTCTGGAGTTCGTCGTTCGGCATTGTTGACCTGCGCTCCTTTTTGCAAGGAAGTGTACTCGCACGGGCGCGAACGCTCAATGTTGTCTCTGTCGGCCCCACGGGCCTCGGCGTCTCGGCAGTTTGCTCTTCATCCCCCGGCCACCTGTGTAATCCGTGGCGGTCAACAAAAAGCAGATCCCTCGCTCGCGCTCCCGCGCATTCGCTTGGTCGCGCATCACTCGGGATGACAATTTGTTGAGAGGGTGGGCACGGCGCAGCTGAAGCTGCGCCCCTTCAAGTCTCTGCGTCCTCGGCGTCTCGGCGGTTTGGGTTTCACCCGCAAACCACAGGCGCGACGCGGTCGCGCCCTGGACGGCCGAGGGCGACCCCTTCGGCTCGCTACGCTCGCTCAGGGCAGGCTCTGCCCCACGTGAAAATTCTTCTTGACGAGCTATAGTAATTGTGATATATATTACTTATATTTCATCACAATTAGCTAAATCCTTGGGGCTGAAGATTATCCATTTAACTCATTTGCTTTCATGGGCCCCGGGGAGGGATATCCCGTAAGTCTATGATTCCACTGGATGGCACCCCCGGGGGGTACTTTCCAACAGGCCTAGTATCGCCTGAGATAACATGCCGCGGCGGTGCGGCTTCTGCTCTTTGACAACAAAATCACCCTGGCGGCGGGCTAAATCCTTTCGCGATGGGACCTTGCGCGTAAGTCCTTTGTTTGATGAGATCTCATGAGATCCCCATGAGATCTCGGGCTGCAACCTATTGATTCTACACGGGGGCGGAGGAGGGGGTGGTAACCGATCAGGAGAGATTGGCCGATAGATTAAGGGTTAACCCGAAGTCTTGCTGCGTCTCGCTAATCACTACGCTTCGGGTCCCTCGCTTCGCTCGGGATTTCGGCTGCGGGCTCCCGCTCCGCGCTGCGCGCTTCGCTCACGCCCGCAGGGCGCCTCAACTTCCGCCGTTCCAGCTCGGCGCGGCGCAGTTCGCGGCGGCGGCCGGCATCCTCGTAGCGGCGCTTTTCGTCCGCGGTCTCGGGCGTGACAGGCGGAACTGGGACGTGGTTGCCCTGTCTGTCCACGGCTACGTAGGTCAGGTAGGCGGAGCTGACGTGGCGTCGCTCGCCGGTGATGTAGCTCTCCACCCAGCACTTCACTCCGACCTCCATGGAGGTGCGGAAGGCGCGGTTGACAGACGAGCGCAGGATCAGCAGGTCGCCCACCTTCACCGGGGCGAGGAAATCGAGGTGGTCTGTGGAAGCGGTGACCACCGGGCTGCGGGCGTGGCGGTGCGCGGCCATGGCGCCGGCGATGTCGATCAGGTGCATCAGGCGGCCGCCCAGCAGGTTGCCGAGCGGGTTGGCGTCGTTGGGCAGCACCACTTCCGCCATCTCCGACTGCGAGTCTTTCATGGGACGCGGAGTGAGGTCGGTCGGGCTCATAACTTGCCGGAGCCACAGCCTGCCCTGAGCGAGCGCAGCGAGTCGAAGGGTCCGTTCTGCCGGCGCTCGAAATAGGATTCGAGATAACAGGCGGCCATGGCCTGGATGCGCGGGTCAGGATGCGCGACCGCCCACCGGCAGGCCGCGGAATCGTACTCCAGCACGCCGTGGGCGCCGGGGCGATGGGCGGCCTCGAGCACGTAATAAATGTTGATGCGCTGGTCGCGGTCGCGCGCCACGGAAAATCGCACCGCGTCGAACCGGCGCTGCGCGGGAAGCCGCTGACACTGGGCAGCGTATCCGAGGTTGCAGAACTGGCGCAGTTGGTCGTCGGAGGGAACGATCTGCTGGTCAGAGCGCGCGGTGCAGAGTCCGCGCCAGCCGTTGCCCAGCGGCAGTCGCGGCCGGTGCGGCCATCCGCCGTCTTCGAATTTTTCTGTAGGGATGAAGTAGGGACAGGCCATAAGCAAGTAGTCAGGAGTCGGGAGTTAGGAACGGCAACGGAAGGATTCTAGCGAGCGGAGTTTTTGCAGTCCAGCTTTACTTCCGCGCCTCGGACGTGCAAATCTGTACGCTCTTCCGAGAGACGATATGGATCGCGCCGAGATGCTGAAGCAGGTGCTGGAGCAGAACCCCAACGACGCCTTCGCGCGCTACGGTCTGGCGATGGAGTACTCGCGCGCGGGCGAGATCGAGACCGCGCTGGCCGAATTCAAGAAGCTGCTGGAGATTCATCCGGACTACATCGCCGGATACCAGATGGCAGGACAGATGCTCTCCGCCGCCGGTCGCTGCGAAGAAGCGCGCCAGATGCTGGAATCCGGCATCGCCACGGCCGGGCGCGCCGGCAACAAGCACGCGCAGGAAGAAATGCAGGGCCTGTTGCAGGAGCTGCGGTAATTTTCGCGAGTCGAAGGCCATGCCCGGAACATCCATCGGACATGGCAACCGCGACGAATCCCTACACCTCGCGAATCCTGGGACTGCTTGGCGACAAGCCGTTCCTCGGTGTTCTGGAATCTACTCCTGCGAAATTGCAGCAGCACTTTGAGCGGCTGGGACCGCAGGGATTGAAGAAGACCTACGCTCCAGGCAAGTGGACCGCAGGCCAGATTCTCTGCCATTTGGCCGACGTGGAAATGGCGACCGGTTTCCGCTCGCGGCAGGCGGTGGTCGAGCCGAATCACCGCATTCAGCCCTATGATCAAGACCTGTGGGCGCGAAACTATGCCCGGCAGGATCCCGCGGCAGCGGTGAAGGCTGTCATCGCACTACGCGCATGGAATCTCTCGTTCTGGCGGACGCTCGGTCCAAAGGATTTGGGGCGAGTGGCGTTCCATCCCGAGCGCGGCGACGAGTCGGTTGAGAGGATCCTACAGATGCTCGCGGGACACGACCTGAATCATCTCGCGCAACTGGAACAGATCCGCTAGGCGTCAGGGCTGGCGCTGTGCAACGTCGCCCTCGGCCGCTCGATCAGCGGGACCGAGCGAGCGCGACATCACCCATTCCACCAGCCACGGGAAGAGCTGGTAGAACTTAACGCTGATGTGGTGCTGCCAGGGCACGATCACTTCCCTCTTCTCCGGACGGCAGGCGCTGACCACCGCGGCCGCGACGCGATCGGCGCTGATGCCGCGGTGGTTCGCTCCTCCGATGCGCAGCCGCTCTCTTCCCTTCACCGTGTTCTCGCGGAAGTTGGTGGCGATGGTGCCGGGACAGACGGTCATCACGTGGACGCCGCTCGCGCGCAGTTCCATGCGTGCGCCTTTGCCGATGGCATTCATGGCGAACTTGGTGGCCGAATAGGCGGCCGAATACGGCAGCGGGATGTGGCCAGCGACGCTGGAGACATTGATGATCATGCCTCCGCCCTGGCGCTTCATCACCGGAACCACCGCCTGCATGCACTCGATGGCGCCGAACAGGTTGGTGTCGAACATGTCGCGGCAGGCCCGCATGTCCATGGCGGCGACCGAGTCCTGCAAGCCGAAGCCGGCGTTGTTGATCCAGATGTCCACGCGGCCGAAGTTGTGCAGCGCGAGGCCGAGCAGGCTGTCGATCTCCTCACGGTTGCGGACATCGCAGGCGATGGCCAGGGTGCGATCCGGAGCGCCCACGCGCGCGCGAGCAGCCTCCAATCGCGCGGGATCGCGCGACGACAGCACCACCTTGCAGTCCTCATGCACGAATGCCCGCGCCAGCGCCTCGCCGATACCCATCGACGCGCCGGTGATCACTACCACTTTTCCCCGTGGGTCCATGCTCGTGCTTGTATTTGGTTAGGGCGTCGAAGTCAAGTTGCGGCGCTTTCCGCGAGTGGGGTTTACAATCCCACGGATGAGCGCGCTGCTGCCACTGTTCCCGTTGGATGTGGTGCTCTTCCCGAGCACGCCGATCCCGCTGCACGTCTTCGAGCCACGCTACAAGGAGATGGTCGGCGAATGCCTGGCACAGAAGACGGCGTTCGGCATCGTGCGCGCCAAGGAAGACAGCATTGCCGAGATCGGCTGCACCGCCGAGATCCTGGAAGTCACCAAGCGCTACGACGACGGACGCATGGACATCGTCTGCGAAGGCCGCCGCCGCTTCGAGGTGATAGGGTTGAACGAGGAGCGCGCCTTCCTGCAGGCGGAAGTCAACTACTTCGACGACGAGCCGGGACGCGCCCCGGCCGGCAAGGTGGATGAAGCTCTGCGGCTGTACCTTGATCTGATGCGTCTGGTGGACACCGATGCCGAAGCGCCGGAAGCCGGTACGCCCCAGCTTTCCTTCCAGCTTGCCGCTCCCATGCCGCTCGACCTGGATTTCAAGCAGACGCTTTTGGGCATGCGTTCGGAGGGGGAACGCATCGCCGCCGTCGTCACCTACTTCCAGGCCTTGTTGCCGCGCATGCGCCGCGCGATGAAAGCGCGGCAAAAAGCCGGCGGCAACGGGCACGCGATGTAGGTCGGTGGTCGTTGGTCGTTCGTTGTCGGTCGTCGGCCGCCGACAACGACCGCCCTTTTTGCAACTAAAGCTCCTAGAATCCCGTCTAATGTAGAACCGACGCTGTTCTCCACCACTCTTCCCCCGAAAATCAGTGTTGCGGCGCGGCGTATAATCGGATGAAGTGAACAAGGGGGGCCTCATCCTCATGAATCTTCCACGGACCCTCGGGGAACTCCGAGGCAGTGACTTTTCCGAACAGCGCCTGCTTAAACGTCGCGTCAAAGACGAAATGCGCGAGAACCTGATCTGCAAACTGCGGCGGCGCGAAAGCTTGTTCCCCGGCATCGTGGGCTACGACGACACGGTAGTGCCGCAGATCGTCAATGCCGTGCTGTCACGGCACAACTTCATCCTGCTGGGCTTGCGTGGGCAGGCCAAGAGCCGTATCCTGCGGGCGCTCACCTCGCTGCTCGACCGGGCGCTGCCCTGCATCGAGGGCTGCGAGATCCACGACAATCCTTACGCTCCCATCTGCGGGCGCTGCCGCGAACTGCTCGACGAGCGGGGCGATGAGACGTCCATCGCGTATCTCGCGCCCGAGGACCGCTACGTGGAGAAGCTGGCTACGCCGGATGTCACCATCGCCGACCTGATCGGCGACATCGATCCCATCAAAGCCGCGCGTGGCGGACACCAGCTCTCGAACGAACTCACCGTCCACTACGGGCTCCTGCCACGCGCCAACCGCGGCATCTTCGCCGTCAACGAACTCCCGGACCTCGCCGGCAAGATCCAGGTCGGGCTGTTCAACATCATGCAGGAAGGCGACGTGCAGATTAAGGGTTACCCCATTCGCCTGGCGCTGGATGTCGCCCTGGTGTTTACCGCCAATCCCGAGGACTACACGGCGCGCGGCAAGATCATCACGCCGCTGAAAGACCGCATTGGCTCGGAGATCCGCACCCACTATCCCGCGACTGTGGATGAAGGCATGGCAATCACCGCGCAGGAAGCCTGGAGCCAGCGCGACGGCCACAAGCTGGTGGTGCCTAAGTTCCTGCGCGAGGTGGTGGAGCGTATCGCCTTCGCCGCCCGCGACGACAAGAAGATCGACAAGCGCTCCGGCGTCAGCCAGCGGCTTCCCATCACCTGCATGGAGAACGTCATCTCCAATGCCGAGCGGCGCGCCATTCGCAACCAGGAGGAAACCATCGTGCCGCGCATCGGCGATATCTATTCCGCCATGCCGGCCATTACCGGCAAGCTCGAGCTCGAATACGAGGGCGAGATGCGCGGCGCCGATTTCGTGGCCCGCGAACTCATCCGCGCCGCCGTGGCCAAGACCTTCGACGGCTACTTCGAGAACGTGAACATGCAGCAGATCGTGCAGTGGTTCGACCTGGGCGGTGAGATCAAGTTCGGCGAAGGCGCACCGGCTGCGGAGTTAGCGGAAGGACTGAAGAAGATCCAGGGGCTGACGGAGAAGCTCGATCGGCTGGACGTGAAGCCGAAAGATGCACCCGCGTTGCAGGTGTCCGCAGCCGAGTTCGTGCTGGAGGGTCTGTACGCCCACAAGCGAATCGGGCGCAGCGAAGAGCGCGTCTTCAGCGCCGGCGAGAAGCCGGTTCGCCGCGAGCCGTCGTACAGCCGCGAGGAGCCGCCAGCGCCGAGGCCGCCGAGAAGGCCGTATAACTAGGGAGCAGGGAGTAGCGAGTAGGAAGTGGAGGCCGATGAGAAACACTCGCTACTCGGTACTTGGTACTCGCTACTAGCTCATGAAATTCGTCAAGTACTCCAAATTCGTCGCCGACCCGGCTTCGCAGATGAGCATGGAAGACCTGCTCCAGGCGCTATCCGACTTTCTGCTGCAGAGCGGCTTCCAGAACCAGTATGCGTTCTACGAGATGCCCGACGAGCAGACGCTGGAGCAACTGCGGCAGGCGATCGAGGACGCGCTCATGAACGGAGAGCTGCTCGGCGAGCAGATGCAGCAGCAGCTCGAGCAGATGCGCAACGACGGCAGCCTGGAACAGCTCATCCAAAAGCTGATCGAGCGCATGGAGCAGGAGAACTACATCTCCATCGACCAGCCGCACGATCCTGCGAAGCAATCCATTGCGCCCGGCCAGACCGGCAAGCCGCAGACGCAGGTGAAATTCGAAATCACTGACAAGAGCCTGGACTTTCTGGGCTTCAAGGCGCTGCGCGACCTGCTGGGCTCGCTGGGAAAGTCGAGTTTCGGACGCCACGACACCCGCGATCTCGCCACCGGCATCGAAGCCAGCGGCGCCTCCAAGCGCTACGAGTTCGGCGACACGCTGAACCTGGACATCACGGCGACCTTGTCCAGCGCCATCCAGCGTGAAGGGCTCAAGCTGCCGCTGAACATCGAGTACTCCGACCTGCAGGTCCACCAGTGCGAGTACCAGTCGTCGTGCGCCACGGTGCTGATGCTCGACTGCTCGCACTCGATGATCCTCTACGGCGAGGACCGCTTCACCCCCGCGAAGAAAGTAGCGATGGCGCTCTCGCATCTGATCCGCACGCAGTATCCGGGCGATTCGCTTTCGCTGATCCTTTTCCACGATTCAGCGGAAGAGGTTCCGCTCTCGCAGTTGGCGCGAGTGAAGGTCGGGCCGTATTACACAAACACGCGGGAAGGGCTGCGTTTGGCGCAGCGCATCCTGCAACGCCAGCGCAAGGACATGAAGCAGATCGTCATGATCACCGACGGCAAGCCTTCGGCGCTCACGCTGGAAGATGGCCGCATCTACAAGAACGCCTTCGGACTTGACCCCCTGGTGGTGAGCCAGACGCTGGAAGAAGTCTCGAAGTGCAAGCGGGCCGGAGTTCTTATCAACACTTTCATGCTGGCGTCAGATTACGGCCTGGTGCAGTTCGTGCAGAAGGTGACCGAGATGTGCCGCGGCAAAGCGTATTTCACCACGCCATACACCCTGGGCCAGTATTTGTTGATGGATTACATGAGCCGGAAGACCAAGACCATCCACTGAGCAGTCAGCAATCAGCACTCAGTCACACCGCAGAATGTGGAGGCGCAACCTGCTACGTCTCTACATAGATTTCCGCCCTACTGCTGCGCAGCCTGCGCTTTCGCCTTTATCTTTTCAACGAACTTGGCGGCATTTATGAGGAAGCGCTCGTGAGTGCCCTTGCAGATGACATCCACGCCGTCGTTGGCCTCGATCTCGAAGACCAGGCGCCGGCCGTCAACTTCGACCAGTTTGACCTTGGCGCGCACCTCCATGCCGGGAGGAGTTGCGGCCGAATGGCTGAGGTTCACGTGCGTGCCGACGCTCTGCTCGGCGGGCCAATCGAGGTGCGGCAGGATGGCCAGCAGGCAGGCCCACTCCATCAATCCAACCATGAAGCCGGTGGCGAACACCCGCGGCATCACCTGAAACTCTGGCGCCTCGGGATAAAGATGCGGCACGGTCTTCGACTCCGGGACGCGGTACGCGAGTTCGTACTCGATGCCCGGCTTCAAAGAGTCTTTCATCAGCGCGCCTTCAGAGCCCCTCGGCTTTCTTCACCGCCAGCTCGGCGGCCTGGAAGCCGATCTTGGAGTGGGTGCCGTCGCAGAACGGCTTGTTGACGGAGCCTCCGCAGCGGCAGAGCGAGAATGCCGGCTTGCCGGTCAGGTTGTATTGACCGCCTTCGGCATCGAGCAGGATGACTTCGCCTTCGGTGGCCTCCACGCGGTAGGGTCCGTTCTTCCTTGCAGTGATCTTTATGGCCATCAGTTCGCCTCCTGGGAAGCTGTTTAGATGTGGCTGGGCCGACGCGGATACAACAAAGGTAGGTGTCAGAGACCGGCAGTTTCCAGAAGTGTGACCCCCACCTGAGGCCGGGCGGAGGCTATCCGAGAGTCACCCGGAAGTCAATTTTCCTGAAGGCGGCCATCAACATGAGCCTCGCGCCGAGCCGCCAGGAGTGTTCTCTGGAAGAATCGCCCTATCGACCGTGCGAATGGGCATGGGAATGCTGCCGTCGTGTCCAAACCCGGCGGACCGCCATAGCGAGCAGACTCCCGGCTAGCAGGAATAGGATGGTCCCAACGATCCACTCCATCCGCAGAGGATTCGCCGCAACGAGAGTGTGGATTTTTCTGGCCATCGCGGCTTGGGCAACAGGCGGCGAGAAACGCCAAAGTTCGTCCACCGGACTGAAGACCGTGGCGATCATATAGGTCAAGAAGAAAAAAGCGGCGTAGAAGTACTGCGGAGAACGATCAAGCCATCGCAGAGCATGGCCTATCACCAACCCGCGGACCTGGACTGATAGTCCCAATAGAGCAAGCGAGACCCCGATGGCGGCGCCTCCGAGTATGTCGCTTGGGTAGTGAAATCCCAGGCAGACTCGGGGCAGGCAGACGAGGAAGAGGGTATGTGCCGTTGCCAAAGCTCCTGTTGGCCGGGAAACCATCCACAGACTCGTGGCCAGAGCGAAGAATACGGCTGCGTGGTCGCTCGGAAATGAACTCCACCCGCGTAGCGTGTAGCGTGCGAGACCTTCGGCAAACCGCAGAACCAGTTCGGGATTGTGGATCGGCCTCTGCCGGAACGGCAGCGCGTGGGCGACAGTACGCGCCAGCAAGACCGCACCCATGCAGACGATGATTCCGTACAACAAGATTTCGCGGTTTTGGCGTTGCTGCTTCCCTTCCTTGAACCAGCACCACCAGATCAGGATGGCGACAGGACAGCCTCTTAGCAGGGCCGAAGACCCCCAGAGCAGGAGAAAAGTGTCCAACGCCAACCAGCGGTTCACAACCTGGTTGAAGAACGTGACGATCGTATAGTCCAGATGGCCCACGGCTGAACACCCGCGTTACTGGCAATGCGCTTTCATCCGCGTGAATCCGCGGGCGGTGGATTCGAATCTCCGAACCCAGCTCAGGCCGCGGGTTCCAGCCGTTGCCGTATAGACATCGCCAGTTGGTACACCGAGCGCAAGCGCGCCTGGGCCGCCGCCGGCAACGCCGGCACCTCCATCGCCAACTGCGAGGAGAGCAGGATGCCGGTCAGAGCTTCCGTCAACTGGCTGCGCAGGTTGGCTTCCGCTTCCCGCACGGCGCGGAGGCGCTCGCCTTCGCGGCGCTGCAGGGCGGAGCGCACATCGCGGACCACGCGCTCCATACCGCAGATGGCGAAGTTGATGAACACCGGGATCGCCGTTTCCGCTTCGCTCAGCACCACGTCGGCGGTGGCGGGATCGGCTTCCATCAGGTTCTGGTCGATGACCAGCGCCGAGCACTCCGCCGAGCGCAAAGTGCGCGCCGCTGCCACAAGCCTGGGACAGATCTGGGTGCGCTCGTTGGTCGCCCGCTCGATGGCGGCCGCGCACTCTTGAGCACGGGTCGAAGATGTGATCAGCAGAATCATGGCTCTCTTGGTGCAAGTGTCTGGCCAAGATCTGCGGTTGCAAAATCAAGCGTTTAGGCGGCCCGCAGGTCGCCGGTTTCCCGTAACGAGACCAGCCATGGAAACCCCGTTCAATCCTGGGAGGAGTATTCCTTCAACTTGCGGTACAGGGTGGTCTTACCGATGCCCAGCAGCTTGGCCGCCATGAGCTTGTCGCCCTGGAGCTGGTCGATGGTGCCAAGGATGGCCTGCTTCTCCATTTCGGCGATGGTGACGATGCGGTTCGAGGGCAGGCTGCCGGCGGCCGAGTGCAGTTGCGCGTTCTGGATGGTCGTGGGCAGGTCGGCCACCTGCATCAGAGGTCCGGAACTCAGGGCGCAGGCGCGCTCCAGGCAGTTTTCCAGCTCGCGTACATTGCCCGGCCAGTCGTAGGCCAGCATCAGCTTCATGGCTTCGTCGCTGATGTCGCGCTGCACCCCGCTGGAGCGCGCCAGCTTTTCCAGGAAGTGACCCACCAGCAGCGGGATGTCCTGTTTGCGCTCGCGCAATGGCGGGATCTTGAGCGTGACCACATTGAGGCGGAAGTAGAGGTCCTTGCGGAATTTGCCGTCCTGCACCGCCGTCTCAAGGTCGCGGTTGGTGGCCGCCAGGATGCGCACGTTGATGGGCAGGCTCTTGGTCGCGCCCACCGGCCGAATCTCCTTTTCCTGGATGGCGCGCAGCAGCTTGGATTGCAGGTCCACCGGCAGCTCGGCGACCTCGTCCAGGAAGACCGTGCCGCCCTGGGCAATGCTCAACAGGCCCTCCTTGGAGCGCACCGCGCCGGTGAAGGCGCCGCGGACGTACCCGAACAGTTCGCTCTCGATCAAGGTCGGCACCAGCGACCCGCAGTCCACCGGGATGAAGGGCTGGTCGCGGAAGGGACCGGTAAAATGGATGGCCCGCGCCACCAGTTCCTTGCCAGTGCCGCTCTCGCCCTGCACCAGCACCGGGTGCGCGCTGCGCGAGACTTTGGCGATCAGCCGATACAGCTTCTCCATCTCCGGCGAGCGCCCGATGATCCCCCCGAATCCCTGCTTGGACTTGATCTTCTCGCGCAGCAGGCGGTTCTCGCTGGCCAGCTTCAGGTGCGCCGCTACCCGCTCCAACAGCAGCCGCAGTTCCTCCAGGTTGAAGGGCTTGGTGACGTAGTCATAGGCGCCGAGCTTCATGGCGTGGACCGCCGACTGCACCGTGCCGTAGCCGGTGATGACGATGATTTCTGCGTCCGGCTTGCGGCTCTTGATCTGCTGCAGGATCTCCAGGCCGCTGGCGCCGCCGGGCAGCCTCATGTCGAGCAACACGACGTCTATATTCTGCGCCTCCAGCACGCGGTAGGCGTGCTCCGCCTTTTCCGCCACGAAGGTGCTGAAACCCAGCGACTGGGCCACCTCGCGGCAGCCATCGCGCACCGAGCGCTCGTCATCGACCACCAGCAGGTTCAGCAGGTCGGCGCGTGGGGTTTCGCCCAGTTTGGGCAGGGAACTCATGGCTACGGTCGCCATCCTAGTATCCTTTCGCTGGCACGGCTGTGACAGGCGTCACGGGGCTTTCGCATGACTGGTTCGGCGCGGCCGCCAGCACTTCGCTCACCTTCTCCGCAATGGCGGCGGCGGTGAACGGTTTGGGAAAGAACGCTTTCCCCGCCTGCTCGATCTGGCGCACGCGAACGTCGTTGCCGTAGCCCGAGATGAACAGCACCCGCATGTTTGGCCGCGACGGTCGCAGCTCGTCGGCCACTTCGGGACCGCCCATGCCGGGCAGCACTAGGTCGGCGAGCATCAGGTCGATGACGCCGGCGTAGTTCCGGCCAATCAGCATGGCCTCGCGCGCATTGCACGCCTGCAACACCCGGTACCCTTTGCCCGCCAAGATGTCGAAGAGCGATCGCCGCACCAGTTCCTCATCTTCGACCACCAGGACGGTGCCGGCCCCGCTGGCTCGCGCTTCCTGCCGTGATGGCAGCAACAGCCTCTCCGCCTCCCCCTCGACACGCGGGAGAAAAACTTCCACCCGCGTGCCCCGCCCCGGTGCGCTGTCCAGCATGATTCGCCCTCCGCTCTGCCGCACGATCTCGCAGACGGTCGAGAGTCCCAGTCCTGTGCCCTGGCCCAGCGGCTTAGTAGTGAAGAAAGGCTCGAGGGCGCGCGACCGCGTCTCCTCATCCATGCCACAGCCGGTGTCGGAGACGGTCAGCCGGATGTACTGGCCCGGCATCATGCCCGGACACTTGCGTGCCGCGTCTTCGTCGGCGGTGAAATTGGCGGTAGCGATGCGCAGCAACCCCCCGTTGGGCATAGCATCGCGGGCATTGACGGCGAGGTTCACCAGCATCCGTTCCATCTGGGTGCGGTCGGCCCATACCGCCGCCAACCGCTCCCCGTAGCTGGTCTCCAGACTGCTGTTCTCGCCCAGCAGGCGGGTCAGCATATCACGCATGCTCTCCACCACCTCGTTCAGCGACAACAGCGTGGGGTCGAAGCCGCGCTGCCCTCCCAGAGCCGTCAGTTGCGATACCAGCGAGCGGCCGCGTTCGGCGGCCACATTGATATGCTCCGCCTGGCGTCGCAACGGGCTCTCCGCCGGCAAATGGTCCAACAGCAGCCCGCTATAGATCAGGATCGCCGTTAGCAGGTTGTTGAAGTCGTGGGAAACACTCACCACCAGCCGCCCCACCACTGCCATCCTGCGGGCTTCGCGCAGCTGCTCCTCTAGTCGCTTGCACTCGCTGATCTCGTGCACGAAGGCAAGTTGAAAGCGTCGCCCCTGCACCACCGGCTGGCTGAGGACGACCTCGACCGTCAGCCGCCGCCCATCGCGATGCTGGCACACGGTCTCATTGAGGACACCACCCTCGGCCAGCAAACCCGGCAGCTCGGGAAGCAGTTCCTCCAACCGGTGTTCCGACAACTCTTCCGAGCCGTAGCCGAGCAGCGCGCGAGCAGCTTGATTCACATAGAGCAGGCGACCCTCGCGGTCGGCCAGCAGCGCAGCTTCGACGCACTGGTCCAGCGCATATTGCGCAACCCCCTCCGGCCAACTCGGGCAGCGTGCGGGCTGGGGGACTTCCTCCATCGCCCGCCGACAAAAGCATTCCCGTTTCCGTTTCGGTCGCGGCTGCAAGTGGCGGGAAAGACAGCTCGTTCCGGAATCGGACCTCAGTGGTCGGCAAGGGAAAATTCCCAATACGGGAAACATCCGAGCACATTCCAAGCATGATTTCCATATAAGGTATTTTATATCAACTGATTACCGTACATTGTCAAAGCTGGTTTCTTTCCTGATTTGGGAAGAAGCCTGCGCAGTATGGAAAACGGGAAAAAGCGCGCCACCCGCTAAGTGCGGTTGCTAACTGCCGGGTGCTGATTCCGCTAATTGCTCGATCCAGTGCCGGGGATACTGGAGCGCGCTGAATCTTCATTCAGGATGTGGTCCTTCTGGGTGACGACGCCGTCGAAGTCGGTGCGGGCGTAGAGGCGGCCGCCGCCCACACTGATGCCGCGCAGCCGCGAGGTGGGCTCGCCGGTGCGGTGCCATGTGCGGCTGAGGTCGGTGCTCTCGAAAGCGCCGGTGATGGTGGTGGCCAGCAGGCGGCGGTTGTCGCTGTCGTACATCATGGAAGTGACATCAAGGGCGTCGATGCCGCTGATGGCGTGCTCCCACGTCTCGCCACCATCCCTGGAGCCGTAGGCGCCGCCACGCGACGCCAGCCAGATGCTCCCTTGCGGCCCCAAGGCCACTCCTGCCAGCGGAGCGATGTTGTCGGGAAGCCGCGGCGCATACCAGTGTCTGCCACGATCGCGGGAAACCACCAGCGTGGCGGGAGTGATCGCTACCACGATCTGCCCGGCGGCGTGAACGGCGGTGAAATCTTGCTGCCCGAGGACAGCGCCCCCGCGCCAGTTCTGTCCGCCATCGATGCTGGTGAACAGCCCCTGGGAGGTGGCGGCCAACCACGCTTCTGGAGCTACTTCCAGGTCCGCCACGCGCCCGTTCAACTCGTTGCGAGCCGGCGGATCGTCAGCTGGAGGTTTCTGCCGCTTCTTCCCGCGTACCACTGGCGACGGCAAGATCGTGCCGGCTACCGACGGAGCTTCAATGCTGTTGATGGCGTACCAGGCCTTGTCCGTCTGGCCCCAGGCAAAGACGCCGCGGTTGGTGCCCGCCAGCAGGGTGCCTTGCTCGGTCTGGCGGAGGCTGAAGATATCGTGGCCGGCGAGGCCGTCGTTCATCTGCGCCCAGTGCTCGCCCGCATCGCGGGAGACGAACAGCCCGCCGTATTCCTTGTCGTTGACCACGCCGGCATAGAGCACGGCGGGATCGTTGCGGTCCACCAGGATGGCGGTCACCTTGCGGTGCGCGAAGCCGCGGTTGGAAGTGAAGAAGGCCGCGCCGCCGTTCTCGCTGCGCAGCACGCCGCTACGGTCGGTGGCCAGCAGCACGGTGCCGGGATGGCGCGCGTCCACCAGCACGTCATTGACGATCACGGTGTCGGCGGTCACGCGGCGCCAAGATTGTCCGGCGTTGATGGTCGCCCACAGGCCCTCGGTGGTGCCGGCGTACACCATGTTGGGATCGACAGGATGCTGGCGCAGCACGCGTGTCCGGCGCGCCGAGTTCGGGATGCCCTGCACCTTGCGGAAGTGCGCGCCCGCGTC
>DASQGF010000155.1:0-2655 GCA_035632755.1 Terriglobales bacterium | reverse complement strand
CGTTTTTTTGTGGAGCGCGAGGCGCACATGCTCGGCATCGCCGGCTGGGTGCGCAACACCTTCGACGGCACGGTGGAGGTGCTGGCCATGGGCTCGCGCGAGCAACTCATGGGATTGCGCGACCGGCTACGCGCCGGGCCCCGCGCCGCGCGCGTGGACGCTGTGGACGAATCCGAGGCCAAGCCTGTCCCCGGCCTCAGCACATTCCGCATTGAAGGAGCCTGGTAGGTGCACAAGAGAACCTTCAACTGTGAGCCGTTGAAAAAACTGATCCGCGAAGTGCCCAACTTCCCCGTGCCGGGCATTCTGTTCTACGACATCACCACCCTGCTCAAGGACAAACGCGGGTTCGCGACGCTCATCGACGCGCTTTCCGAGCACTACATCGACCAGGAGATCGACTTGGTGCTGGGCATGGAGGCGCGCGGGTTCATTTTCGGACCGGCGGTCGCGTACAGGCTGAATGCCGGGTTCGTCCCCATCCGCAAGCCGAAAAAGCTGCCGGCGGCGACGGCGTCGATCTCCTACGAACTCGAATACGGCACGAACACGCTGGAGATCCATCGCGACGCCATCACTAGCGGGCAGCGCGTGGTCATCGTGGACGATCTGCTGGCGACCGGCGGCACGGCGCTGGCCACCGTCTCGCTGGCCGAGTCGCTGGGCGCCAAGGTGGTGGGCTGCGGGTTCGTGGTGGAGCTGGATTTCTTGAAGGGACGCGAGAAGCTGGCTAAGTACAACGTTTTTTCCCTCCTGCACTACCAGAAGTAGGAACGCTTCCAGGGTGCCGACCCCGGAGCTTGGGATTGTTTACAAATCCGCCATAGGTGCATATAGTTGGTGCACTCGGGGAAAGGCGCGCGTGGACGCAACCGTCACCAAGACTCAAGTGCCGTCGCCGGAGCAGGCGCAGAAGACCATCACCCAGCTTTCCCGGCTCTTCGAAGCCACCCTGCTGTTGAACTCGACGCTCGATCTGGCGGAGCTGCTGGACCGCATCCTGCAGATCGCCCGCAGCGAGTGCCACGCCGACCGCGGCACTGTCTTCCTGGCCGACACCAAGAACAAGGAGCTGTGGTCGATCGTGGCTTCCGGCCTCGATCACCAGGAGATCCGCGTGCCCTACGGGCGCGGCGTCGCCGGGCGGGTGGCCGAGACGGGCGACATCATCAATGTCGAGGACGCGTACACGCTCGAGTACTTCGACCGCAGCTTCGACCAGAAGTTCGGATACCGCACCCGCTCCCTGCTCTGCCTGCCCATCCGCCACAAGACGGGCGAAATCGTGGGCGTCATCCAGTTGCTGAACCAGATCCATGGCCGCTTCGAGCGCGAGGACGAGGACTTTCTCACCAAGCTTTCCGCCCACATGGCCATGGCGCTGGAGAACGCGCGCCTGCACCGCGAAGTCGTGGAGAAGCAGCGTCTGGAGCGCGAGGTCGCCCTGGCCACGGAGATCCAGCGCAGCCTGCTCCCCGACTCGCCCCCGGTCGTTCCCGGATATGACATCGCCGTGGTCAACCAGATGTGCTACGAGGTGGGGGGCGACTACTACGACTTCCTGAACCTGGGCCCGCAATCGCTGCTGGTGGTGGTGGCCGACGTGGAGGGCAAGGGTGTCTCCTCTGCCATGGTGATGTCCAACCTGCAGGCCACGCTGCGCGCGCTGGTCATGCACCTGCACTCGCTCGAGGTCCTGACGCTGTCGCTGAACGAGATGATCTACAACGACACGCGCAGCAAGAAGTTCCTCAGCATCTTCCTGGGTCTGATCGACACCCGGCGCAATGGCCTGCACTACATCAACGGCGGCCACGTTCCGCCCATCCTCATCGACGGCGAGACTGGCGAGTACAAGCTGCTCGAGGAAGGCGGCACCGTCATCGGCATGTTCCCCACCGCGGAATACTCGCGCGGCTCCGCGCGCCTCAAGCCCGGCGATATCCTGGTGTGCTGCACCGATGGCATCGTCGAGTCCATGGACCCGAAGGATGACGAGTTCGGCACCGAGCGCCTGGCAGCCAGCATCCTGAAGAATCGCCACAAGCCTGCTCAGGAGATCGTAGATTCGGTGCTGGCGGATGTGGAGGAGTTCTCCCGCGGCGGTACCCACGTGGACGACAAGGTCCTGATGGTGCTGAAGGTCAGCGACAACGGCGGGCTCTCGTCCGGCAGCGCGCAGAAATAGAGTCCGGCTATCCTCCACAAGGATGAACGATAACCAATCCAATCGCGGCGAACTTGTGGCGGCGGGATTCCTAGTGGCCCTTGGCTTGATTATCGGCGGATGGTCACTGGGAGCGCAGATCAAGGCGACCCGACTCAGCGACCGCTATGTAACGGTCAAAGGACTGGTAGAGCGCAAGGTCAAGGGCGACCTTGCTATCTGGCCTCTTAGCTACAAGGAAGCTGGAGATGATCTGTCCACAGTGTATGCAAAAACTGAGACCGACAAGAAAACAGTCCTGGAGTTTCTCGATCAGCTCGGCATTCAGTCCTCTGAAATCGAGCTAGGTGTGGTCCGTGTGGTGGACACCCAAGCGAACGAGTACGGAGGCGGGAACCGCGCTCCTCGGCGCTATATTGTCGAACAGCAAATCACTGTGCGCACCTCACGTGTGGATCAGGTCGCAACCGCTGCGCAGAAAACCACGC
>DASQGF010000154.1:0-1883 GCA_035632755.1 Terriglobales bacterium | reverse complement strand
CGCACATCCAGGTGGCCGACGTTCCCGGACGCCACGAGCCCGGAACCGGCGAGATCAACTACAAGTTCCTCTTACAGCATCTGGACGCGATCGGCTACCAGGGCTGGGTGGGATGCGAATACACACCGCTGGCGAAGACCGAAGATGGTCTCAAGTGGCTCGCGCCCTATGAACACGCAGCCGCTTGACAAGTTGAGCCGCTTTGCGGGCGTGAGCCACCCGAGGCCGTCTTCGGTCTTGGCCAGCGGTTTGTATTCGCATCCCACCCAGCCCTGGTAGCCGATCGCGTCCAGATGCTGGAAGAGGAACTTGTAGTTGATCTCGCCGGTTCCGGGCTCGTGGCGTCCGGGAACGTCGGCCACCTGGATGTGCGCGATGCGCGCCAGGTTCTTGCCGATGGTGTCGGCGAGATTACCTTCCATCATCTGCATGTGGTAGACGTCGTATTGCAGATAGAGGTTGGGCTCATTCGCCTCTTGCATGATATCCAGAGCCTGCGCCGTGGTGGAGAGGAAGAACCCGGGCATGTCACGCGTGTTGATGGGCTCGATGAGCAGCTTGATGCCGTGCTCAGCCAGACGCGGCGCGGCATACTTCAGGTTGGCGATGAAGGCGTCGCGCGCGCGGTTCTGCGGGACGGTGGCGATGCCGGCCAGGCAGTTGATCTGCCGGCAGCTGAGCGTGCGTGCGTAGTCGATGGCGCGTGCCACACCTTCCTGGAATTCGCCGGCGCGGTCGGGATGGCAGGCGATGCCGCGCTCCCCGCGCTCCCAGTCTCCTGCCGGCAGATTATGCAGCACCTGCGTCAAGCCGTGCTTGCGAAGCGCCTCCGCGAGCTGCTCCTTGGGATAGGCGTAGGGAAACAGGTACTCCACGCCGGCGAAGCCGCAGCGCGCGGCGGCTGCGAAGCGCGCGAGGAAATCGAGTTCGGTGAACAGCATCGAGAGATTGGCGGCGAACTTCGGCATGAGAGTCCCTCCCGCAGGCAGCGTCCGGTGCGAAACAGCGAATGATACAGAGTGAGATCACTTCCGAACAAGCGCAGCACGAGGATTTTGGTCGCGGCGATGCCTTGGCATCTGCGCCGTGGGGCTGTTATATTCAGAACGCGGCTGGTCGCAGCCGTTCCGGCTTGCGTGGTCGTGCTTCGAATGGGTGACAGTCCCCGCAAGTCCTCGCGGAAGGGCGCGTAGCTCAATTGGCAGAGCAACTGACTCTTAATCAGTAGGTTGGAGGTTCGATTCCTCCCGCGCTCACCATCCCCTCAACAACTTGCTACTGCACCCATGCCCCGCTGTGGGGACTTTTGTGGGGACTTTCCGCAGAACAGGCCGCAAGCGCAGCATGTTCGCGGTTCCGCTCCTCCACAGCCTTGCGTATCTGCTCCAGGCCCGGATGCTGGTACTTCATTGCCGTCTGCGCGTCGGC
Source organism: Terriglobales bacterium (assembly GCA_035632755.1). Taxonomy (GTDB): domain Bacteria; phylum Acidobacteriota; class Terriglobia; order Terriglobales; family Acidobacteriaceae; genus JAHFUA01. The sequence goes on along the minus strand of DASQGF010000154.1, from coordinate 455 downwards.
GTGCCCCAGCACCTTCATGAGCGCGGCCAGGTTCCCGGTCCGTTCAAGAACATCCGTCGCGAACGTATGCCGGCAGCAGTAGAGCTTCACCGCAGGATCGAGTCCCGCATCCTGCCGCGCCTGCCGCCACTGGTTCGCCACGGTGGTCAGGTGCCCCGTCTTTGCGGATCATCGAAAAGGCTGGTGAAGTCGAGGCGACTGCCGCGGCCGTCGTGGCCGCAGTCCAGGCGTACTGCAAGATCAACGCCGCCGGTCAATGGGTGGATCGGAGCGAGCATGTGAACCTGAACGAGCTATTCGACCGCATGAGCCAGGAGGAGATGGAGGCTTACGCCCGGGATGGCGCGTTACCCGCTTGGTTCACGGCCACGGTGAGCGCAACAACCGGTGACGGTCAGAAGGAGTGAAAACTGTGGAAAAACCCGGGGAAGCGTACCCTCTACCTGCAACACGTT
>DASQGF010000153.1:0-7865 GCA_035632755.1 Terriglobales bacterium | reverse complement strand
TGTTGCTGTCCTTGGCACGCATCCCACAATTCGCAGCGACGAGGAGTTCATGAGCCCTCAAACCACGGCTCCCCCGCAAGAGGCGCCCCGGAAGTTTCAGCCGTTCGTCCCTCCCCACATGGAGATGAAGGAGTTCACGCTGCGGGCCGTCCTCATCGGCCTGCCGCTGACCGCCATCCTCGGCTTTGCCAACGCCTACCTGGGATTGAAAGCGGGCATGACCATTGCCGCCACGTATCCCGCGGCCGTCATAGGCATGTCGCTCTTGCGCCTGTTCAAAGGCTCCATTCTGGAGGAGAACATCACCCGGACGATCGGTTCGATCGGCGAGTCGGTAGCCGCGGGCGCGGTGTTCACCATCCCGGCGTTCGTGCTGGCGGGGGTTTGGCCGGCATTCGACATGGAACATGCCTATTGGCCGTCGGTGGCGCTGATGGCGGTGGGCGGAACGCTCGGCATTCTGTTCGTCACGCTGCTGCGCCGCGTGATGGTCGAGGACCCGGAGCTGCCGTATCCCGAGTCGGTGGCCGCTTCGGAGATCCACAAGGCCGGCCAGCAGGGCGCCCGCGCCGCCAAGATCCTGTTCGCCAACATGGGATTCGGCGCCGTCATGTACTTCCTCTCGCAGATCAACCTGTTCTGGTACACGCGCACCGTGCTGGTGAAGATACCGGCGATGCTGAACGGCCTGCGCATCGGGCGCAGCGCCAGCGCCCCGATGGTCGCGACCGGCGGATTGACCACGTTCACCAGCCCGGCAATCAGCCCGGCTTACCTCGGGGTCGGCTTCATCATTGGACCACGCCTGGCCGCGCTGAACTTCGCGGGCGGCGTGCTGGCGTGGGGCCTGCTGGTGCCGCTCCTCGTCTATTTCCTTGGACCTGGGATCCAGGCCAGCCTTCCGCCTGGAACCACCATGAGCTGGAGCGCGCTGGCCTTCAATATGTGGTACTCCATCGTGCGGCCCATCGCCGTGGGAGGAATGCTGGTAGGCGCAGGATTCACGCTGTTCCGCATGCGCGCCCAGCTCAGCGTCGGCATGAAACGCGCCGTTTCCGACCTGAAGAAGTCCGCCACCGCGCACCAACCCATCACTGACCGCACTGAGCGTGACTTGAACGCGAAAGTCGTCTTCGCCGGAATCGCTGCCGTCTTCCTCTGCATGATCGCGCTCTATTTCTATTTCGCGGGCACGCTCCCCGGGGCGGTGGTTGCAGCCATCGTCATGATCATCCTCGGGTTCTTCTTCGCCGCGGTGTCCGGCAACCTGGTGGGCATGATCGGCTCTTCCAACAATCCGGTCTCAGGCCTCACGCTGTGCACGCTGGTGGTGGCCGCGCTGCTGATGGTGGCGCTGGGCGTCAAGGGACCGAGCGGTGTAGCTGCTGTACTCGGCGTCGCGGCGGTGGTGTGCGTCTCCTCCGCCGTTGCCGGCGAGATGCTGCAGGACCTGAAGGTCGGGCACATCCTTGGCGGCACACCCTCGAAGATGCAGATCGGCGACCTATTGGGCATCGTCGTCGCCAGCATGGTGCTGTTCTTCCCGCTTATGATGCTGCACAAGGCCTACACCTTCGGCAGCGCCGCGCTCTCGGCTCCGCAAGCCGGACTGATGGCCATGCTGGCGCAAGGCATCGTCGGCGGCAACATGGCGTGGCCCCTGGTGGTGGTCGGCATCTGCCTGGGCTTCGCGGCCATCTTGGTACAGGTGCGCAGCCCCATGCTGTTCGCCGTTGGCATGTACCTGCCGCTGGAGACCACCTTCGCCATCTTCGTGGGCGGAGTGGTGCGATGGATCACCGACGCGCTGCGTGACCGCCGCGGCTTGAACGATGCCCAGAAGGCTCGCGTGGATAACGCCGGCGTACTCACTGCCTCCGGCCTCATCGCTGGCGAAGCGCTGTGTGGCATCGTGATCGCCGCCATCATCGCTCAGAAACTTTCGCACGGCGGCGCCGCCCAGTTGTTCCAGCTTTCGCCCGGCAATGCCTGGATCTCCGGCCTTATCGGGCTGGCCGTGTTGATCGCCGTCATGGTCAAACTGCCGCTCGCCAGCGCCGGCAGCCCCGACGAACCCGCGCCGCCGACCGCTATCATGTGATGGAGGATTAACCACAGAGGGCACAGAGGAACACAGAGGAAAATCAAAACGAGAAAAAGAAGCTCCTCTGTGCACCTCTGTGCCCTCTGTGGTTATCTTTCTAGGGTGTCCATCGCCGACAATCTCGCCCGCGTGCACCAGCGTATCGCCGATGCGGCGCGCCGCGCCGGCCGGCGTCCGGAAGAAATCGCGCTGATGGCGGTGACGAAAACCTTCCCGCCGGAGATCATCCGCCAGGCATACGCCGCCGGACAGCGCCTGTTCGGTGAGAACCGCGTGCAGGAGTTCGCGGACAAGGCCCCGTCGCTAACCGATCTGCCGGGAATCGAGTTCCACCTCATCGGCCACCTGCAGTCCAACAAGGCCGCGAAAGCCGCGCAGATCTTCGCCGGGATCGATTCCGTCGACTCGCTGCACCTGGCGGAAAGGCTGAACACGGCTGCAGGCAAAGCCGGCAAGCGCCTGCCTGTGCTCATCGAGATCAATGTGGGCGGCGAGGACGCCAAATCCGGTATCCGCGTGCCGTCTGCACCCGATTCCGATGTGCTGGAAGAATTGCTTGAAGCGGCGGCGCGTCTCGACTATCTCGAATTCCGCGGGTTCATGACCATCCCGCCCTTCACGCAAGACCCGGAGGGCGCGCGGCCTTATTTCCGCCTGCTCCGCCGTTTGCGCGATCAGATTGCCGCCCGCAAGGTCCCTGCCGTCAGCATGGATGTGCTCTCCATGGGCATGTCGCACGATTTCGAGATCGCCATCGAGGAAGGCTCGACCTGCGTGCGCGTGGGCACCGCCATCTTCGGACCGCGTCCCGGCCCGGGATGGGTCCGCGGCGAAGGCACCGAGACTTGATTCCCATCCGCGACACGCCCCAGGGCTCGACCTTCGCCGTCCGCGTGCAGCCGCGCGCCCGCAAGAATGCCATCGTGGGCGAACTCGGCGACGCTCTCAAGCTCGCTCTGACGGCGCCACCCGTCGAGGGCCGCGCCAATGAAGCGTGCATCGCGTTTCTGGCGGAATTTTTGAAAGTCCCGCGCTCCTCCGTTACCATAGCCGCGGGTGAGACCAGCCGCAACAAGGTGATTCGCATAGCAGGGATGTCAGCCAATGAACTTCGCCGACGGCTCCAGGGTTAGCGCTGCGCTCGGTACTCGGTACTTGGTACTCGGTACCCACGAATGAACCTCTACATCATCATCCTGGCCATCATCGTGGCGGCGCTGCTGGCGATGAGCCTGAGCCGCGTGCACACGGTCAAGACCAAGGCCGACTTCCTGGTCGCCGGACGTTCGCTTCCCGCCGTCGTTCTCATCTTCACGCTGCTTTCTTCGTGGATCGGCGCGGGCTCGCTCTTCGCCGGCGCGGAGAACGCGTTCAAGAACGGCTTTGCCGCGCTGTGGCAGCCGGCGGGCGGATGGGCCGGCCTGCTGATTATTTATTTCGTGGCGCCGCGCGCCCGCAAGTTCGCGCAGTTCACCATCCCCGACCTGCTCGAGACCCGCTACCACACGGCCGCGCGCGTGCTCGGCACCATCGCCATCCTGTTCGCCTACACGGCGATCACTTCCTACCAGTTCAAGGGCGGCGGCGACATCCTCCACCTCATCTTCCCCGGGCTCGACCAGGTTGCGGTGCAGACCTTCGGATTTGCGCCGGAAAATGCCCACGCGCTGGGCATGATCATCATCGCTACCTTCGTCATCGTCTTCACCGCGCTGGCCGGCATGGCCTCGGTCGCCTACATGGACCTGCTGATCGGACTGCTGATCACCGTCACCTCCTGCATCGCGGTCCCCGTGCTGCTCAATCGCGTGGGCGGAACGGCAGGACTGCACGCCGCGCTTCCCCGGGAATACTTCCAGTGGTTCGGACGCTTCGGGTTCGTCAATGGCGTGAACCAGGGCACGATGACGGCGTTCACCAAGGCCTGGGACTATTTCCTGCCGACCTTCCTGCTCATGCTCGGCAACCAGAGCATGTACCAGAAATTTTTCTCCGCGAAGACACCGAAGGACGCGCGCACCGCCGTGGTCGGCTGGATCATCGGCACCTTCGTGCTCGAGACCCTGATCGTCGCCATCGCCGTCTTCGGCGCCGCGCTCTTCCTGCACAACCCGGAACTGGCCAGCCGCCCGCGCGAGACCATTCCCTTCACCGCGCGCCACGGCCTGCCACCGTTCATCGGGGCGCTGCTGATGGGCGCAGTCTTCTCCAAGGTGATCTCCACCGGCAACAACTACCTGTTCTCGCCGGCGACCAACCTGGTCAACGACGTGTACACCCGCTTCATCAACAAGGACGCATCGCACCACAGCGTGCTGCTGGTCTCGCGCGTCATCATCGTCCTGCTGGGGATCTTCGCGCTCCTGCAAGGCGTGGTGTGGACCTCGATCCTGGCCATGGCCCTCTACGCCTACACCATCTACTCGGCAGCGATCACGCCGGTGGTGATGGGAGCGTTCTTCTCCAAACGCGTGACCGCGGCCGCGGCCGTCACGTCCATCATCCTGGGCACCGCCGTCACCATCTTCTGGAACGTACAACAACTGATCGCGCAGCGCGGCGGCGCGCCGCTGCTGCCCGCGAACTGGCTGGCGCACGACGCCATCTTCCCTGCGGTCATCATTTCGCTGCTGGCGCTGGTGCTGGTCAGTCTGGTAACGCCTGCGCCCCGCCGCGAGCAGTGGGCGCCATTCTTCGCGGAGGAAGAGCCAGCGGAAGGCGCCGGCAATCCACGCTAAACAAAAAATGGAATTGTCATCCCGAGCGAGGGCCAGCCCAGTAACGCATCAAGCCCGCCTTTGGCTTGATGCGCTGGCTGGCCCGAGTCGAGGGACCTGCTTTTCACAATGACCGCGGTGGAAAGCCAGGGAACAGCAGGTCCTTCGCTTCGCGACCGCTCCGCTCAGGATGACAACATAAACTTTCCTCCGAGGAAACGCAGGGTAAGAACATGTCGAAAGGCGCAGACGCCTGGGTGCAACAGATCCGCAACGCCCTCCGCCGCGGCGGCTCGCCCGAGCACGCCCAAGGCGTGCAGTGGTTCTTCAAGGAGGAAGTCCGCTCGCACGGATGGTACACCGCCGACCTCCGCCGCTTCGCGCGCCAGACCAGCCGCGAGATCCAGGCGACAGGCGGCCTCGAAACCCTGGTGCAGGTAGCCGACCGGCTCTTCACCGGCGAGGTGCTCGAAGAAAAAAACTTCGCCGTACTGCTGTTGGAAAAATCTGTAGCCAAGTTTGGCGAGCGTGAGTTCAGGCTCTGCGAGAGCTGGCTCAACCGCGTCACCAGTTGGGCCGACCACGATGCGCTTGTGCATTACCTGATCGGGCCTCTGATCGCCGCCGAGCCCCGTCGCACGGCTCGCGTCTTTCGCTGGACAAAGTCGCGGAACCGCTGGCGCCGGCGCGCGGCTGCCGTGTCGCTCATCCGCGGGGCGCGGCAGCGACTGTTTTTTGCCGAAATCGTGCGCGTCTCGGACGCTCTTCTTCAAGACCAGGACGACATGGTCCAGAAGGGCCTGGGATGGCTGCTGCGCGAAGCCGCTAAGGCCGACCCTAAGACGACGGTTCCCTATTTGCTCCGCATCCGCGACCGCGCGCCGCGCCTGGTGCTGCGAACTGCATGCGAGACGTTGCCCAGAGCGACGCGCGCCCGCGTGCTGTCGGCAGCACGGAATCAGAACCCCAGAGTCTCATCCGCCGACGGGCCGTAGATTGCCGGCACCGGCTGGCCGTTCAGACGCAGGTACACGCCGAGCTGGGCGCGGTGATGCACGATGTGGTTGAGGAACATCTGCCGGTAGGCAAGAAAGCGGTTTCCTTCGAAGATGGTCTTGCTGCCGAACGATAGCTTCCAGTTCTGCTTCCAGGCCTCGTCCGGCAGGCCGGCAAGGGCGCTGCGGGCCTTGGCTGCGCCTTCATCGAAGACCTTGACGAGCTGCGCCGCCGACTCCATCGGCAACGGCTTGTAGCTGCCCGTGGCAAAGTCCAGCCCGGGAGCGGTCAGAATGGTCAGTCCGAAGCCGGCGAGCTGGGCCACGTGAGGCGCGAGCTTGCCCAGCGGCATGGACTTGGGATGAGGAGCGAACTCGGGCTTGTCGGCTGGAACCCGCTCCAGCGTCGTGCGTGTCTTCTTCATCTCTTCATCAAATTCGGGCAACAGCAGTTCGCTGATGGGCATGTGTCCTCCGATTGGGTCAGGGAGAGGCATTATCGCACTAACAGCCGGCCTTCTACCTTGCGAAACACCCTCAGAAGGTGGCGAGATCTCTTCCGAGTGGCCCGTCATCCAGGAGTATGCGAGAGTTGGCATTGCCATCGCTCAATCATTTTTCACAGGCCGACTTTCCGTTACTAATCTGGACCGTGCTGTTACGGTATGTGTGACTAGACCGGAGGTTAGTTGTTGACAGTGCCGTGACACTGCTGAGACACTATGGGTGGAGGAAGCCCATGAAATGGATCCATCGGGAACCCGTCAAAGGTGCGAAGAACCAGGAACTGCGGCTCGGAATTGCCTCTTGGGACGACGGTAGCGGCATATCGAAGTCGATCAAGTACACATGGTTCGACAAGATGGGTAGAGCTGCGCGCGGAGGCGAAATGCCTGTGGAGGCGTTGCACCAGGCGCTAGGATTTGCAATCCGTGAGGGCTACATAAAGCCGAAATCTAGAAATCGCTAAAGGTTCCATGAGCCCGTATGAGCGCGCTGTGGAATGGATTACAAACACGCCAAGCGGCGCGGAATTTACGCGGACAGAGCTGTACATTGAATTGCGGTGTACATATATGTTGCCTCAATCCGATAAAGGATCATGGAATCTCGCGATAAGAAACTGTTCGAGCATGCTGCAGGCTGTTGGAAACGATCGATGGAGACGAATTTAACTATCGTGCAGTGAGTGCTTGGGAGGTCCGCATGCAGCCAAATGCGGGCTTCCGAGAAAGAAGACGTTCCTTCTAATTTGGAGTGAGGAGCGACTGCTTGCCATCCACAATCGTAATGGTACTCAGATGTCATCTCAAAAGATCGACCTAGATCTCCGGCACGCAATTTGGCTGACGCACCACCGGAGGTGCGTATACTGCTCCGAACCCCTATCCTTTGCCGAGGTCGACATTGACCACGTGATACCCGAGAGTTTGGCCGGCAACCCAGAGTTGTCTGAGATCCTGACCAGACTAGATCTTTCCGCAGAGTTCGATTTGTTTTCGATTCAAAACCTTGTTCCTACACACCGAAGATGTAATCTAGCGAAGACTTCTGACGTCTTCAACGAGGCATCTGCGAGGTTCTTCCTTCATCGAGCCGAAAAAGCCAGCCCCAACGTTCAAAAGCTGGTTACCTCAAAAAAGAAACGTGAAAGCAGAGATGACCTGCTATCTACGGTGGGCAAGGCCATCCGTTCAGGTTTGATCTTGCCGATGGATCTCCAAGAATCACAACCCCCAGATCGACTACGACTTACGAAGCCTCTTGTGTTCGCCGATGCCCCTAACGAATTTGTTGAATCGATCTCACCCGAGGAAGTCGAGAAATTTCTAGACCGTCCAGTCCTGATCGGGGGAAGTCCGGTTTTTGCGGCAGACTTCGGAGATGATAGCGGCGTTCGCATGACCGTTCGCACCTGCAGGGAGTACAGGGCTGCATTATTGATTCCTGTATAAGTAATGTCCTATCTGAGACGTAAAAAAAGGGGACTGTGTCGCAGAAGGAGCGCAGCAGGAGTGGTTTCCGTTGCAGGGCGCGGGCATGCTGGCG
>DASQGF010000152.1:0-7162 GCA_035632755.1 Terriglobales bacterium | reverse complement strand
CTTGCCTTCGTAGTTTCACGGGTTGGCAGTACCGCTGAGGGCCGCCTTGTGGTAGTCAAAATAGGTTTCGTCTTCTTGTGTCTTGTGGCTGAAGAAAAACAGAATTTTGGCCCGCGCCTTCATGGAAAAGTGCTTCGGGAGCCAGAGGCCCTCAGCCACGGGCATCTTCTCCAGCTCGAAGCGCGTGCCCGGCTGCACTTGTGCCAGAAAGCCCGCGATAGAAACCGGATGCACGACCTCGGCCTCCACTCTTACCCACTGGTATGTTTGTTTATCAATCCAGAGCTTGCCCTGCATCCCGGTCAACACCTTGGTTTCGGTATTAGGGGGTCGATAGCCTGGCCGTGGCGTTGCCTGCAGCACGTAAACGTCGTACGGGCCCATCTTCTGCTCGCCCAGCAGATTGAAGTCAAAAGCGACCGTTAGCTGCTCCATCAGCAGGTGGTCGCGTTTGCGATCCTTCTCGTACTTGGCAGTCCGTTGTGTCCATTGCTCTTTCGATTCGCTTTGGCGTTGTGCAATGACTTGTTCGAGTTTCCGTTGTTCTCTCGCCTGCTCTTCCGGCGTGAGCGGCTTGTCATTGACTGCGACCAGACGCTGGTAATCCGAGCCCAGGATCATCATCACTTCATAGGTTTTGGTACTACCGTCAGGCTGCCGGTCACGCTCGAAATGATCATATTGGGGAGCTGCTTCCCAGTCGGCGTTGCTGACCTCGACCGAACGTTTGATGATGGTGGGCACGTCCAACTGAGCATAGGCACTGGCCGCCATAGACAGCATAGCGATCAGAACCATCAACCTCACCATGTAGTTAGTCTACGCCGCTCCAATCGGGTAGAGGACGGAAGGAGGAGCGCACGATTAAGTGACTGATTTTTTAATGGTTTAATATGGTGGAGCTAGTCGGGATCGAACCGACGACCTCATCGTTGCGAACGATGCGCTCTCCCAGCTGAGCTATAGCCCCACTCGGCCGGCGCAATCATTCTAGCAGACGACCCAGCGCGCTATGGCGCGAAGGAACTTGCCGCTCGCCGAAGCGCCTCGTCAACCCGCGAGGCATCGGGCAGGCTGCCCTGGGCAAAATCGCGAGCGCCACCGCCCCGGCCACCGGCCGCAGCCAGCACATCTTTCAACAGTGCGCCCATATTGAACGGCAGCCCCGGCGTCTGGCAGAAGACCAAGGTCGGCTGGCCGGAGGTCGAGGCCACCAGCGCCACGGCCGGACCGGCAGCAGCGACCTTCTGCGCCAGCAGCTTGACGAAGGTGACATCGCGATCAGGCAAGACGTTCATCACGAGTCGAAAAACAGGTCCTTCGCTTCGCTCAGGATGACAAAGAGTGGCATCGGCCACGAGGCGCGCCGCATGGAGGCTCCGCCAGCTCTTCCAGCAGCTTCTGCTGCGATTTCTGTGCGGCCTTCAGCTCCTCTTGCGTTTTGCGGACCTGCTGAGGGACGTCGGAAATATGTGCCGAAAATGCCGCAGCCGCCTCGACCAGCGTAGCGTAGTCGCGCTGAGCGGCGGCGACGGCGCGCTCTCCGCAAAGGAACTCCACGCGCACGCCTTGGCGGACATTCTCGGTCTTGCGCAGCAGGATGAGGCCAATCTGGCCGGTGGAGAGGACGTGCGTGCCGCCACAGGCGGTGAGATCGAAGTCACGGATGTCGATGAGGCGCAGGTTTCCGCACTCGGCCGGTGGCAGCTTGCGCACGCCCAGCGCCCGCGCTTCCTCGAGCGAGACAAAGCGGATCTCCACCGGCCGGTCATCGGTGATCACCCGGTTGGCGAGGCGGCCAGCTTCCTCGAGCTGGGAGGCGTGAGCAAGGGCGCTTCCAAGTCGATGGTGCAGCTCTCCTGGCCCATGTGGAATGAGACCGTCGGCATATTGAACAGGCGCACGAAAGCGGCCGAGAGGACGTGCTGTCCGGAGTGCTGCTGCATGTGGTCGCGGCGGCGCGCGGCATCAATACTGCCGCGGACGTTCGTTCCCGGCTGCAGGCTTGCAGCCGATTCGACATAGTGGAGAATCCTTCCCTGATCGTCTCCCGCCACCTCGGTGACCGGCAGCTTCTGCCCATTCGCCTTCAACCAGCCGGTGTCGAACAGCTGGCCACCGCTGGTGGGATAAAACGCGGTCTGGTCGAGGATGACCGCTGGACGCGCGCCAGACACGACCTCGAGCACGACGGCGTCAAATTCGTAGAGGAATGCGTCAGTGTAGTAGAGGCGGGAAGTCATCGCGATTGGTAATTTGTAATTGGTAATTTGCAAAGTGCGTGGCTACCGGAACCGTTGCGGCTCAAGATTGAAAATTACAAATTACCAAATTACAAATTCTCAATACGGTCCTATGATGCCGCCAATGGCGCGCGCCGCGGGTGCTTTCTTGTCGGCCGCGGCGATCACGTCAATGTACTTCAGCCCCGAGCCGGTGTTGAAGAGCACCACTTTATGCTCGGGCTTGAAGAACCCGCTGGCGAGCAGGCGGCGATAGGCGGCCAGCGCGGCCGCGCCCTCGGGCGCAGCGAAGATGCCCTCGTGGGTAGCCCAGGCGCGCAGGGCGTCCATGATTTCGTCGTCGCTGACCGCGATGGCGGCGCCACGGCTCTTGCGCAGGATGTCGAGGATCAGGTAATCAGCGTAGGCTTTGGGCACGCGCAGGCCAGCCGCCAATGTCGCGGCATGCGGCCAGGAATCCGATGTCACCTTGCCTTCATCCCACGCCTTGACGATTGGCGCGCAACCGCTTGACTGCACGGCGACCATGCGCGGCCATTTTTTACCTATCCATCCCAGGGTCTCCATCTCCTCAAAGGCCTTCCACATGCCGATCATGCCGACACCGCCGCCGGTGGGGTAGATGATGGCGTCGGGCAACTCCCATCCCATCTGCTCGGCCACCTCGTAGCCCATGGTCTTCTTGCCTTCTACGCGGAACGGCTCCTTCAAGGTGGAGATGTCGAACCAGCCGTCGGCATTCTTGCGTTCGGCGACTAGGCGCGCGCAGTCGCTGATTAGTCCGTCCACCAGCGTGACGTGTGCGCCATAGGTGCGGCACTCGACCAAGTTGGCCTGGGGGACATCGCGCGGCATGAAGATGTGGGCCTCGATTCCGGTGGCAGCTGCGTACGCGGCCAGCGCGCTCGCAGCATTTCCCGCCGAAGGGATGGCCAGCTTCTTGAGGCCGTAGGCGCGGGCCATGGTCACCGCCACGCACAATCCGCGCGCCTTGAAGGTGCCGGTGGGATTCAGACCTTCATCCTTGATCAGGACATTCGGGTATTGGCGGCTGCGCAGCATGGGCGTGAAGCCTTCGCCCAGGGAAACAGGTTCCGCGTCGGGTAACACCTCGGCGTAGCGCCACATCGAGGCCACGCGCCCGGCGAGCATCTCGCGCGTGAAGCGGCCGCGCAGCGCCTGGAGTTCGTAGCGGGCGCAGAGCGAGCCTCCATCCTGGGGGCAGATAGTCCGCGGCTCCTCGGCCGAGAGCCGCGCGCCGCACTTCGAGCACTCCAGGAAAGCGATCTTTGCCATGACCGGGCAGTGTAACAAACTAACATGCCAGGTCCCGCCGAGGAGAGACGTAGCAAGCTACGTCTCTACAGGCTAGAATCGTGGCAGTGAAGCCGCCCATCCGCCTGCTCGCGATCGATATTGACGGTACTCTCCTCGATCCGCAATTCCAAGTCTCCCCGGCCAATCTGGCCGCTCTGACGCGAGCGCGCGAAGCCGGGGTCGAGATCGTGCTGGTCACGGGGCGACGCCACCAGTTCGCGCTTCCGGTCGCGCAGTCGCTCGGCTTCGACGTCTGGCTCATCAGTTCGAACGGCGCGGTGACCCGCTCGGTCAGCGGCGAACTCTTCCACCGCGACTTGCTCCCGGCCAGGACGGCGCGCGATCTCATCACGCACATGCAGCCCTTCCGAGGCAACCTGGTGCTAACCTTCGACCGCGAGGGCAAGGGAGCGCTGGCGCTCGAGAGCACGGACGAGCTGACCTCACATATCCAGCGCTGGGTGGAGAACAACCTGCAATACATCGAGTTTGTGGTCCCTATCGAGCGGGCGCTGGTGACCGATCCTATCCAGGCCATGTTCTGCGGCCCCATCGCCCGCATGCAGGCAGCGGAAGAGCGGTTGCGGGCGGCCCACCTGGCGGACCGCATCACCGTGCTCAAAACCCGCTACGACGCGCGCGACCTGGTGATCATCGACGTGCTCAACCACGGCTGTTCCAAGGGCCACGCCCTGGAGCGCTGGGCGCGCCACCGCGGCCTCGGACGGGAAGAGGTCATGGCCATCGGTGACAATTACAACGACATTGAAATGCTTGAGTTCGCCGGAGTACCCGTTATCATGGGTAATGCCCGCGAAGACCTGAAGCAGAACGGCTGGCGGGTGACGCTCTCCAACGATCAAAGCGGCGTGGCCGCAGCGGTGGAGGAGGTGCTGTTCAAGTAGCGCCGGCGTCTCGCCGGCAACTGCAGCAGCTTACACCGGGATGAGAAGCCTCTTCAAACGAGGGTTCATGACGACCCTGGCGCTCGCGACCGCCGCCTGGGCCGCCGATTCCGCCGCCCCGCGGATGCAAGTGGTCTATGACGCGGTCCTGCGCAACGGCTTCACCATCCGCCACGATCACCAGGAAAAGCTGCAGGGCATCACCCGGCTCTACCTTTCCACCGATCCCAACAGCGGCTTCGTGGACGTGCCCACGGAAGAGATCGTTTCCGTCGATCGCATGGAAGTTCCGCAGCCGCCGCCGGCTCCGGCTGCGCAGGCCGCCACACGCGAGGACGTGGAGCGCTGGGTGAACTCGGCCAGCGACCAGCACCAAGTGGACCCGGACTTGGTCCGCAGCGTCATCAAGGCGGAGAGCGGATTCAATACGCGCGCCGTTTCGCCGAAAGGCGCGCAAGGCCTGATGCAGCTCATGCCGGGAACGGCCAGCCAACTAGGTGTGAAGGACGCCTTCGCCCCCGGCGAGAACGTCGAGGGCGGCACGCGCTACTTGCGCGATCTGCTGGTGCTCTACAACAACGACATGGCCAAGGCCTTGGCCGCGTACAATGCCGGCCCGCAGCGGGTGGCGCAGTACAACGGCGTGCCTCCCTACCGCGAGACACATGCCTACGTGGCGCGCGTGATCAAGGACTTCAACCGCACCAAGCTGGCGGCGCGCGCGGCCGCCAGGCAGAACAGCAAGGCAGCGGCCGGCACGACGCCGAAGAAACAGCGAGCGGCAGAGACCAAGCCGCGAACCAAATCGCAGAAACCCACAGTTCCCGTCGCCAATTAGAATTCCGAACCGGCGGTGACATTGACCGGATGTGCGCCGTCATTTAGCTTGACGTTGCCCGACGTACACGCGTGCCCGACCCCGACGGCGTCCAGCGGCCGCATCGCAACACTAGAGATGACCAGAAAGCGCATTATCGTATCGGCGGTGGTGGTGGCGGCGCTGGCAGGACTAGTGTACCTGCAGTTCCGCGAGTGGCGGCACTTTGACTGGGGCGTGTTCTGGGAGCAGACGGCCGACACCCGCAAGCTCTACCTGCTGAGCGGGGCGGGGCTGATCTACCTTACCTACCTGCTGCGGGCGGTGCGCTGGCAGGTGTTCTTGCGGCCGGTCTACCGCACCCAGGCGCGGCGCCTGGTGGCGCCCACGCTGATTGGTTTCACCGGGCTGGCGCTGCTGGGGCGTCCGGGCGAGTTCGCGCGGCCCTACCTGATTGCCCGCCGCGAGGGACTGACCATGTCCTCACAATTGGCGGTGTGGGCGGTGGAGCGCATCTTCGACATCGGTGCCTTCACCGTGCTGATGACCATCGACATCTTCACCATGGATTTCAGCCGCTACCCTGTGCTGGACCATTATCGCCACGAGTTCCTGATCGCGGGAGTCATTCTCATCGTATTGGTAGCATTTCTCGCGGGAGTCTTGTACGTAGTGCGGCGCAACGCTGCCGGTGTGGCGCGCTGGGTGCACCAGCGGTTCGCCACCCGGGCTCCCACACTGGCGCACCATGCCGAGCAGAAGGTGTATGCCTTCAGCGAAGGCCTGAACACCATCCACGACCTGGGGTCGTTCCTTCAACTGACCGGACTTTCCCTGCTGATCTGGTTCCTGATCGCGGTCACCTATCGCCAGGTGGCGCACGCCTATCCCTCGCCGCTGCGTGAACTGACGGTCTCGAACGTGGTGCTGATCATCGGCTTCAGCATGATCGGCTCCCTGGTGCAACTGCCGGCCATCGGCGGCGGCATGCAGACGGCCACCATCGGCGGCATCAGCCACTACTTCAGCGTTCCCGGCGAAATGGCCGTGAGTTGCGGCATCATGTTGTGGCTGGTCTGCTTCATGGTTGTCATCCCTGCCGGGCTTATCCTGGCCCACCGCGAACACGTCGAGTTCAGCAAAATCAGCCGGGAGAGCGCCGGCGGACAGGAAGCCGAGACCTGAGCTGATTGAGCCATTGGGTCATTGAGTCATTGGGTCATTGAATGGCTCAATGACTCAATCGCTCAATGACTCAATTCTCGGCTGTTAGAATGAGGCTAGGGTCTGCAAAGGTTCCCGAGACGTACAAGAATCTCAATCCACCATGAAATGTCCTTTTTGCGGATTCGTGAATGACAAGGTGGTGGACTCGCGGGAGAGCAAGGAGGCGGAGTCGATCCGCCGCCGTCGCGAGTGCCTGAAGTGCGGCAAGCGCTTCACCACCTACGAGCGCATCGACGAGATCCCCTACATGGTGGTGAAGAAGGATGGGCGGCGCGAGAAGTTTGAACGCCAGAAGGTGCTCTCCGGCCTGCTGCACGCCTGCGAAAAGCGGCCCATCTCCATGGGCAAGCTGGAGCAGATCGTCAATGAGACCGAGGGCCTAGTCATCGATTCTCCGGAGCGCGAGGCCAAGACCAGCGATATCGGCGAACTGATCATGGCGCGGCTGAAGAAGATCGACAAGGTGGCCTACGTTCGCTTCGCATCGGTGTACTTGGACTTCAAGGATGTCGGAGAGTTCATGGCCGAGCTGAAAGGACTGCTGAAGACCAAGGAACCGGCGGCGCGGGCAGTGAAAAGTGAAAAGTGAGACGTGGGACGTGGCTGTTGGCGTTGGCTCTTAGCTTCTGGTCAAAAGCCAACCGCCAAGGGCC
>DASQGF010000151.1:0-11579 GCA_035632755.1 Terriglobales bacterium | reverse complement strand
TGATACCGTCCATCACCTTGATAAGACCGCTGCGGCGCAGCGTGATCATGCCGTGCTCGATGGCTTTCTTCTTCAGCTCCACCGCCGACGCACCCACCAGGATCAACTCACGGATGTCGTCGTCGACTTCCATCACTTCATAAAGAGCAGTGCGTCCTTTGTAGCCGGTGCTGTTGCAGACGGCGCATCCCCGCCCTTTGTGGATCTTCACCGTCTTGGCCTCTTGCGGCGAAAAACCGGATTCCAGCAGTGTCTGGTACGGGACCTCGACCACCTCCGTGCATTCCTTGCAGATCCGGCGCACCAGCCGCTGGGCGACGATCATGTGCACCGAAGTAGCGACCAGAAAGGGCTCGATGCCCATGTTCATCAGGCGGCTGATGGTCTCCGGCGCGCCGTTGGTGTGCAGGGTCGAGAGCACCAGGTGTCCGGTGAGGGCCGCCTTGATGGCAATCTCCGCAGTCTCGAAGTCGCGGATCTCGCCCACCAGGATGATGTTGGGGTCCTGCCGCAGGAAGGAGCGCAGGGCAGCGGCAAAGTTCAGCCCGATCTGCTCCTTCATCTGCACCTGGTTGACGCCGGGAATCTGGAACTCGACCGGATCCTCGGCGGTCATGATGTTGGTCTCCGGCGTGTTCAGCCGGGCGATGGCAGAGTAGAGCGTGTTGGTCTTGCCCGAGCCCGTGGGACCGGTGACCAGCACCATGCCGTACGGCTTCAGGATGGCTTTCTCGAACTTGACGAGCGACTCGGACTCGAAGCCGAGCTGGGTCATGTCCAGCCGCAGGTTGTCCTTGTCGAGCAGCCGGAGAACGATTTTCTCTCCCCAGATGGTGGGCAGGGTGCTGACGCGGTAGTCGAGGGTCTTGCGCTTGCCCGCCAGATTCACCTTGAGCATGATGCGGCCGTCCTGCGGCAGCCGATTCTCGCTGATGTCGAGCTTGGACATGATCTTGATGCGCGAGATGATGGCATCCTTCAGCTTCAACGGGGGGGTCATGATGGTTTGCAGAATGCCGTCCACGCGGAAGCGCACGCGGTATTCCTTCTCGTAGGGTTCGAGGTGAATGTCGCTGGCGCTGCGCTTCACCGCATCGGTGAGGATCAGGTTCACCAGCTTGACGATCGGCGCTTCCTCGGCGGCCTTCTCCAGCTCGCTGGCAGAAAACTCGTCTTCGTCGCCCGCCTGCAGCTCGACATCGGCATCCGACTCGCCGATGTCCGCCATGACCTTTTCCAGGTCTTCCTCGTGGGTGTCGCCGTAGGCCTTGTCGATGCCCTGAAGAATCGCCGCTTCCGAGGCCACCACCGGCTCGATGTTGAAGCCGGTCATGAACTTGATGTCGTCCATGGCAAACACATTGGTGGGATCCACCATGGCGATGGTGAGCGAGGCCCCGACCCGGCTGAGGGGCAGGATCTGGTAGCGGCGTGCGGTCTCCGGCGGAATCAGCTTCACCACCGAGGGATCGATGTCGAAATACGAGAGATTGATGGCGGGAACGCCGTATTGCCGGGAGAGGAAGTTGGTGACGTCTTCGTCGGAAACGTAGCCCAGCTTCACCAGCACGGAACCCAGCCGCGAGCCATTCCGCTTTTGCTCCGTCAGCGCGCGATCCAGTTGTTCCTGCGTGATGACCTTCTCTTTGACCAGAAGATCACCGAGCCGTTGCGACATTGCCGCTTTCCTTGCCGCTGCCGACAGTCACACAGCAGCTCAGCAACCGGGACCAGCGTAGGCGGAGAACAGCCGGGTTGCGCTTGTTCCCTGGGGTTGCTGACAGAAATTGTCATTTAAGTTTAGGTCATTGAATATTAACTAGTTAGACCCGTTCGGGCATGTACTTCGGGTACATATTCCAGGACCCTATCGGCCATTGACAAAAGTTGTCAACGTAGCAGGCGAACGTTTCCCGGTCGTCCGCTAAACTGGATTGGAGGGGTGCCGATTTGGACCGAGAGGCAAGCGTTCGGGCTTACTACCAGGAACTGATGGCGGCGTGGGGCCCGCAGGACTGGTGGCCGGCCTACACCCGCTTAGAGGTCATTGTGGGGGCGTTCCTGACCCAGAATACCGCGTGGACGAATGTTGAACGAGCCTTGCGCCGGCTGCGAGAGGGAGGCGCGTTCAACCTCGATGGCATCCGCCGGACGCCCTTGGCGAAGCTGGCAGGGATGATCCGATCTTCGGGGTACTTTCGCCAGAAGGCACGGCGCCTGAAGACTTTCGTCAGTTATCTGGACGCGCGCTACGGCGGTTCGCTGGAGCGGATGTTCGCGCAACCGACCGATAAGCTGCGCGAGGAATTGCTGGCGCTGAACGGCGTGGGGCCGGAGACCGCCGACTCCATCCTGCTCTATGCCGGTGGACATCCGGTTTTCGTAGTGGACGCATACACGCGGCGCATCTTCGAGCGCCACGGGTTGATCACTGGCAAAGCCCAATACGAAGACCTGCGCCGAGTGGTGGAGCGGGCCTTTCAGCAGGCGCTTCCACCAGCGCCGGGTCAGCCCCCAGTTTCGCCGCTTGCCGGACGGCGGCGGCACAAGTTCGTCATCCGGGGCGCGACCTCGGCAGCCCGTGCATTCGACGAATTTCACGCCCTGCTGGTACAAACCGCCAAGCACCATTGTCTGAAAGCGGAGGCCCTCTGCGCTGGATGTCCGCTGGAACGGTTCTTGGAGAAGTAAGCCGGAATCCGCTCCTAATGTTTCGCGGCCTGGTCCGCGACCCTGCGACGGGCTGTGTCCGCGGCCGCGCGTGCCCGCACGACGAAGATCAGCACCACGCCGGCGACGATCGAAAGCAGGCTTACGACCTGGGCGTTGGTGAGCACTCCGAAGGCCGAGCGCGGGTTGATGCGGATGAATTCCACCAGGAACCGCGCTAGGCCGGTGAGGACAAGGTACTCGGCGAGTATCTCGCCCGGCGTTGCTTTGTCACGCAGACGCTGAGTACTCCGCCGCCAGAGAAAGCAGGCGATCAGCACGCCCACGATGAATTCGTAAATCGGCGTAGGGTGGACGCGCACGATCGCATGCGTGGCCAGGCCCACCGTGGTGCCATAGCTCGGCTCGAGGCTACCATGGATCGCGCAGACGAAGTGGTGCACGCGGCATCCGGCTTCCAGCGGAGGGAAAGCCATCCCCCAGGGAAGGTTGGTGGCAATGCCGTAATCTCCATCGCCGGAGAGCAGACATCCGATGCGCCCGATGGCGTAACCCAGCGCGGCGACCGGGCTGCACGCGTCTAGGAAAGCCAGGATCGGGACCCGATAATGATGCGCCAGCCAGAGCAGGACCGCGAGGCCTCCCAGGAACCCTCCGAACCATGCGAAGCCATAACTGGAGAAAAAAAGGCCGATGGGATTGGAGAAGAACTCTGCAGGGCGCTCCAGCAGGTGGTACAGCTTCGACCCCGCCAGACCGGCGACCACCAGCAGCAGAATGATATTGAGCGGGTCACCCGGCATATTGCGGCGACGCATGTTTGCGCTCAAGACAAAATAGGCGAAGAAGAACGCCAGCCACACCATCAGCCCGTAGGTGCCCAGCCGCAGCGGGCCGACTTGGATGAAGGGGATCAGAGGGATTCCTTGTCATGAGTATAAAAGAACTCTCCGGGCGGGTCGCGAGGCGGCCGCGGAGCCGGCGGCTCAGTGTTCGGCGGAACGGGGCGGTTCGGCGGAACGAGGCTCGCTGCTGCCGCGAATGGCATATCCCGCGGGAGTGATCAGCAGGCGCGGCAAGGTCCCATCCTTGCGACGAAAGCGCGCCAGATCGCCGAGGGAGCGGACCTTCATTTGCGCGCGCAGGAATCCCTCTCCGGGAAGGTCGTTGAACTCCAGCAGGTCGGGAGGGAAAAAGCCGGATTGCGCGGCCATCACCAGTTCCTGCTCGCTGCGAAAGTCGTCATGCAAGGTCGGGTCGAGCATTACGGCCCAGTAAACGTCCCACTCGACCGGCTCCTCGGTCGGGGGCAAGTCGCTCAGGACGCAGTTGTGGTCGTAGTCAGGCCAGCCCGGTGCGCGGTGCTGGCTACCGGGGAAGACGACGTAGAGGTTCCGCCGACGATCGCGCGGCCTGGGGTCATCGGCACGCACTCCCAGCAGCCAGGGTCCGACGCGCAGTTGGGATTTCCGGTTCGCTGGCTCGAGCACCTTGAAGGGGACAGGCTCGCCCTCGTAGTAGGCAGAGTCGATCTGGACGCGGCCGGTGTCGACAGGTCCGGCAGCATACACGACGGCCGCCAGCAGCAGCCCGCAGGCCATGTACTTCCAGTCAATCGGCGGCAGGCGCAAACGATCCTCCTCCCGGGGCCGTCATTATGGCCGACTCCGGCTGCCGGCAGAAAGCAAATTGCTGGGTGGTGCGCACCCGAAAGGACGAGCCCCGACCGCGACGGTCGGCCACCGGCCACCACCTGGCCGTTCGCGTCGCGTTGGCGGCCTGCGAATTTTCGATTAGAGTGGTTTGGGCAGGGACAATGCGCTCGATCCTGCAACAGAGGCCGCTGCGGCTGGTTTTCACTGCCAACACCGTGTCCATGGTGGGCAGCGGCATGAATATGGCCGCGGTGATCTGGTACATCCTCCAGGCCACCCATTCCGAAGTCGCGCTGGGTACCTTGCTGGTCCTGCAAACGCTGCCTGCGATGCTGATCATGCCGGTGAGCGGCGTCATCATCGACCGCGAAGACCGGCGCCGGCTGCTGATGGTGCTGGACGCGGCGCGCGCGGCCGTGATCCTCATCGTCGCCGTGCTCGCCCTCCGTCATCAGGTGCAGCTCTGGCAGGTTTATGCCATGGCGATGCTGGTGGCCAGCGGCTTCTGGATGTTCTGGCCCACCATCCACGCGCTCATCCAGGAACTGACACCGGAGGCCCAGTTCGTCGCCTCCAACACGTTTCTTTTGGCTGCCGTGCAGGGTGGCTGGCTGATGGCGGGTGCGCTGGTGGGGTTCGTGTACAACCGCATCGGCCTGGGTGGAGTACTGCTGATCGACGTCAGCTCCTACGTGGTTTCATTTCTCTGTTATCTGGCGGTGAGGAAAGGCCGCGTGGTGGTGCGTCCGGCGGATGCGATGGCGCGGCCCGAGGGCGCAGCGGCGCGCTTCGCTCACGAACTGCACGAAGGCATTGCGTACCTGCGGGGTAGGCCGCACCTGGTGATGCTGGGCATAAGCTACGCCTGCTTCCTCGGGGCGATGCTGGCGCAAGGGGTGGTGACCGCGCCGCTGAGTGACCGCATTCTGAAGGCGGGAGCGGTCGGCTATGGCTGGCTGAACGCGGGATGGGCGGTGGGTGCGTTTGCCAGCGCGTTCTACGCGCCGGCGGCGATCCGTGCGCTGGGAAAGCGATGGTCGGTGGGAGTTTCGTTCTCGCTCCTGGCGCTCAGCCTGGTCGCGCTGCCGTTCTCGCGCTGGCTGGCGGTTGCCGTAATGCTCTATGCGCTCATGGGCTCAGGGCGTGGCGTGGGTGGCGTGGCCATCAACAGTAACATCATGGAATCGGTACCGCCCCACTTCATGGGCCGGGTGCAGAACACCTTCATGTTCTTCGGCACCGCCCTGCAACTGGGACTGGGATTCATGGTGGGTCTTGTCTCCCATCGCGTAGGATTGCTGTGGGGCTTCGTCATGATCGGCGGGGTGTATCTGCTCTCTGTCATGACCGCGCTTTGGCCGGTGCGCGCCGAGGCTCCGTTGAAGCCCCTGGCCGAAACCACGGCCGACTGAGCCGTTCTGGTATTCTTTCCGGCTTCAGAGCAGTTTCTTGAGAGGACTCCCGATGCCTCACAGTCTGGAAGGACGCACTTCCGTGGTCTTCGGCGTAGCCAACAAGCGCAGCATCGCCTGGGCCATCGCGCAGCACCTGCAACAGGCGGGTGCGCGGCTGGTTATCACCTACCAGAATGAGCGCCTGGAGCAGGAAGCAAAGGACTTGATCGCGGCGCTGCCCGGCTCCGAGGCTTTCATGTGCGATGTGTCCTTCGACGAACAGATTGACAAGCTGTTCGCCCAGCTCAAAGCGCGTTACGGGAAGCTGCACACCCTGGTGCACAGCATCGCCTTTGCTCCGGCCGATGAGCTCAAGGGAGAATTCCTCTCGACCACGCGCGAAGGCTTCCGCATCGCGCACGACGTGAGCGTCTATTCGCTGATCGCGCTGGCGCGCGCCGCGGCGCCCCTGATGGAGGACGGCGGCTCCATCCTCACGCTCACCTACTACGGTTCGACCAAGGTGGTGCCACACTACAACGTGATGGGCGTCGCCAAAGCTGCGCTGGAGGCGTCGGTCCGCTATCTTGCGCACGATCTGGGCCCGCGACGCATCCGCGTTAACGCGATCTCGGCAGGACCGGTGAAGACGCTGGCGGCGCGCGGCATCTCCGGCTTCGGCGACATGCTCAAAGCGCACGCCGAGCGGGCGCCGCTCAAACGCAATGTCGATGTCAATGAGGTGGCGGAGACGGCCGTTTTCCTGGCTTCCGACGCCGGCGCCGGCATTACCGGCGAAGTGATCTACGTGGATTGCGGCTACAACATCATGGGATTCTGAGCACGATGGATTTCATTATCGAACCCATGACGCCCGAGGATTGGGAGCAGGTGCGAGCGATCTACGAAGAAGGGATCCGGAGCGGAAACGCCACGTTCGAGACTGCCGCTCCGGGCTGGGAACAGTGGGACAAAGCCCATCTGCCGTTCTGCCGGCTGGTGGCGCGCATCGCCGGGGCGGTGGCCGGATGGGCGGCGTTGAGCCCTGTATCCGCACGCAAAGCCTACGCCGGAGTCGCCGAAGCAAGCATCTACGTCAGCGAAAGCGCTCAGGGAAAGGGCATTGGCACGGCCTTGCAACAGGAGTTGATCCGCCAGTCGGAAGCGCAGGGCATCTGGACGCTGCAAGGGGTGGTGTTCCCGGAGAACACCGCCAGCCTCGCGCTTCTGAAGAAATCCGGGTTCCGCGAGGTGGGTCGCCGCGAACGGATCAGCAAGCTTGATGGTCGCTGGCGCGACACCATCCTGCTGGAACGCCGCAGCCTGGTTATTGGAAAGGACTAAGCTGAAACCTACCACAGAGACACGGAGGCACAGAGGATTTGAGTTCATTTTCCTCCGTGTCTCCGTGCCTCTGTGGTGAAAATTACTCGCCGGTCGTTCTCACCCAGGCGCTCGAGCGTGATCTCCACATCGCGCTCGCGAAGAAACCGGGCAAACTTCTCACCCCACTCGATCAGTATGACGCTGTTGTCATCGAAAAGGTCGTCGAGGCCGAGCGTGTCCAGTTCGCGCCGCGTGTCCACCCGGTAGAGATCGACGTGATACACGATCACGCCAGGCCCGCGGTATTCGTGCACGAGAGTGAAGGTGGGGCTGGTCACATTTTCCTGTGATGCAGCCCGGAACCCCTCTGCAATGCCTTTAATCAGAGTTGTCTTCCCCGCCCCGAGAGCTCCGCGCAAAACCACCAGCCTAGGCGGACTTAGCTCGGCAGCAAGACGCCGACCCAGTTCGGTGGTTTCCTCGGCGGAGTGGGTGTGGAACTCCTTCATGACCGCGCAGGCGAGGGCAGTTCGTTCAGCCATACATATTTTTCGCGTGCGGACGCCTGGACGCGACGAATGGCCTCGGGCAGGGCCGACAGCAGGTCGGTAGCGGTCAACGAGAGTTCGCCTTGCTGTTCGCAAGCCACATCGCCGGCCAGCCCGTGCAGGTAAACGGCGGTGGCGATGGCCTCCCAGGCAAGCGATCCCGCACTCGGGCTCGCGGGCTTCCGGTGTAACCCTTGTGCCCAGAAACCAGCGGCCATGCCGGTGAGGATGTCTCCCATGCCGCCGGTCGCCATGCCGGGATTGCCGCTGTGATTCACCCACACCCGCCCATCCGGTAGGGCGGTCAGCGTGCGATGTCCCTTGAGGACGAGTGTCAGGTTGTGCTGCTGCGCGAATGTGCGAGCGACCGTGATGCGGTCCTTCTCCACGTCGGCAGTCGCGCCGCCAATCAGGCGCGACATCTCGCCGGGATGCGGCGTCAGCACCAGCGGGTGTGCCGAGCCATCCAGCTTCTCAACCGCGCCCTGGAATGCGTTTAGGCCGTCAGCGTCGATTACCGTCGGCAAGCGGAATTTCTCCACAAGAGTGCGCACGAACTCGGTGGTCTCGGTGTGACGCCCGATACCAGGTCCGAGAGCGATCACCGACTTGCCTTGAATGAGGGCATCCATGCGGCCATATTCGAGAGCTCTCAGGGAGATCGTCCCCGCCTCGGTCTCCTCCAACGGCTCGGTCATCAGCTCTGGCATGAAGCCGGCGACGGTGGGAAGCACCGAGCGAGGACACGCGACCGTTACCAATCCCGCTCCCGAGCACAGCGCGGCCATGCCCGCCATGGCTGCAGCGCCTGCCTTCCCCAGCGAACCGCCGACCACCAGCACGTGTCCGAAGCTACCCTTGTGGGCTTCGGGATCGCGGGGCGAGAGCAGGCTCGCCATCTCACGCCACGTGGGAACCTCCAGTCCTGACTCCGAGATGATCGCTGCTTCGGGAGAGCCGATGGGCGCCACCATGATCGGTCCGCGAACCGCGCTGCTGAACAGGTGCGCCGGCTTGGGCGCGGTGAAGGTGACGGTAGCGTGCGCCGGGACGATCGGACTGCCCGTATCCGGGTGCGACCGCATGTCATCGGAATCGAGGCCGGAAGGAATGTCCACCGCGACGACGGGCCGGTCGGCCTTCGCGAACGCTTCGATCGCATCCGCGTAGAAGCCCTTCACCGGCGGACGAAATCCCGTGCCCAGGATGCCGTCAATGAGCACGTCAGCCTGGTACACCTGCTGGGCGGCTAAGCTTCGCAGCTCTTCTGTATTGCGCGCCAGCGCCGGCTGGAGTTCCAGGCGCTTGAACATGGACGCAGCGTCGCCCCTGAGTTCGCCGGGATCGGCCAGCAGCAGAACAGAAACCCGCATTCCTGCTTCGTGCAGCTTGCGCGCCGCCACGAATCCATCGCCGCCGTTGTTCCCTTTGCCACAGATAACGCCGACGCTTTCGGCGCCGAAGTAGCGGCGCAGGACGAAATCTGCCACTGCGGCGCCGGCGTTCTCCATCAGCGTGAGCGAGGGGACGCCGAAGCGTTCGCTGGTGGCGCGGTCGATGTCGCGCATTTCGGAGGAAGTAACGATCTTCATCGCGCGTCCGGGGTCCCCAGCAAACCCGATTTTGGTTTGCTGGGGTGGGTGCGCGCCGTGGCGGTGTCCTCCAGCCGGCGCAGGCTCGCGGGCTCGCCCATGGCGATCAGGCAGTCGCCGGCTTCGATGCGATCTTCGGGTGCGGGATTGAAGCGCATGCCGGCGCCTGCGCGCTTGATGGCCAGCACGATCACGCCCATCTCCTGACGGATGCGCGAACTCTCGATGGTCTTGCCGGCGAAGCTGGAACCGTTCTCCACGTGCACCTCTTCGATCTCCAGGCCGAGTTTGCCTTCCCGCGCCGTGGCGATGTCCAGGAAGTCGAGCACGTGCGGGCGCAGGAACGATTGCGCGATGCGATGGCCAGCGAAGGTGTACGGCGAAATCACGGTGTCGGCGCCAGCGGAAACCAGGTGCTTCTCCGCCTGTTCCTCGCTGGCGCGGGCGATGATGCGCAGGTTCGGGTTCAGGCTGCGCGCCGTGAGCACGATGTACATGTTGGTCGCATCCGTAGTGGTGGCGGCGACCAGCCCGCTGGCGCGCTCGATGTGGACGTCGCGCAGGATCTTCTCCTGGGTAGCGTCACCCACCAGCGCCAGCCAGCCCGCGTCGCTGTACTTGGCCAGCTTCTCGGGATCATTCTCGACAATCACGAAGGGAATAGACTCCCGCGCCAGCTCGCGTGCGGTGCTACGTCCGACGCGCCCGGCGCCGCAGAGGATGTAGTGTCCCGACAGGCGTTCGATTTCGCGCTCCATGCGACGTTTTCCGAAGAACTGTCCGAGTTCGAATTCTAACAAAGCCTGGGTGGCGGTCCCGATGGCCAGGAAGAGCATGCCCACGCCAAGGATGATGAGCGTGACATTGAAGATCCGGCCGGCGTGGGAAAGCGGATGCACCTCCTGGTAGCCGATGGTGGTGAAGGTGGTCACCACCATGTAGAAGCCGTCGAACCACGGCCAGCCTTCGATGAGGTGAAAGCCCGTCGTCCCAGCGGCAACCAGCACCGCCAAGGCGGCCACAATGATCTTCAGATTGCGCAGGGCCTTCATCGAGATACTCAGGATAGACTAAGGGCACTCGCGCGGGGACAGAGAACCTTGATTCCGGGGAGTTACGTGAGGGCGTGAGCTCAGCCGCTCCCACGCGGATGCAATTCTTCACCGGCAACGCTGGTCATCCCTTAGGGTCCCTGATCGTCGTATCAATCGGAGCCGCCTGGCTGCTTGGTCCCGCATCCGGGTCCCCGACCGCAGGTGCGCCCGTGCCATGGATGGCAATCTCATGTTCGAGGTGGTGCTGCCTGGCCATGACGCTGTGGTAGCGCCCGTAGAAGAAGTAAATCGCGAATCCGATAAGCAGCCAGACAATCAATCGGTACCAGTTGCCGGCCGGCAGGGAGAACATCAGCAGCAGACAGGTCAGGATGCCCAGAATGGGCACCACCGGGACCAGCGGGGCCCGGAAGGGCCGATTGGCATCCGGGTTCGTTTTCCGCATAACCATTACGGCAGCACAGACGATTACGAAGGCGAACAGCGTGCCGATGTTTGTCATTTCGGCCAGAATACTGAGAGGCAAGAACCCCGCCATCGAGGCGACAAAGAGACCAGTCAGAATCGTGGATTTCCAAGGAGTGCGAAAGCGCGGGTGAATGGCGGCAAAGACACTCGGCGGTACCAGGCCGTCGCGCCCCATGGCCAGCAGCACGCGCGGCTGACTCAGCATCATCACCAGCAGCACGGAGGTGATGCCAGTCATCGCGCCCGCCGCCACCAGATATTGCATCCAGGTCAGCCCCGCCCGGCGAAACGCGTCCACGACCGCGGCATCGCGATCAATGAGAGGAGTGGGCACCATTCCGGTGAGCACCGCCGAGACAGCGATGTAGAGAATGGTGCAGATGAAGAGCGAGCTAATGATGCCAATGGGAACATCGCGCGCGGGCTTGCGCGCTTCCTCCGAGTGGACGGAAACCGAGTCGAAACCGATATACGCGAAGAAGATAATCGCCGCGCCGGCGAACATTCCCAAAGGCTCGCCGCCCGCGCCTTCCTTGCCCAGCAACGTGTGGCCGAAGAAATTGATCCCTGAATAGCCGAAGGGCGCAAACGGGTGCCAATTGGCAGGATTGATGTAGAACACTCCGATGCCGATCACTAGCAGCACAATGGTCAGCTTGATGGCCACCA
Organism: Terriglobales bacterium; assembly: GCA_035632755.1. Taxonomy (GTDB): domain Bacteria; phylum Acidobacteriota; class Terriglobia; order Terriglobales; family Acidobacteriaceae; genus JAHFUA01. Next base: position 202 of record DASQGF010000151.1, on the reverse strand, counting down.
TCACCGCATTGAAGCTGGCGCTCTCCCGAATGCCTTTCACCAGAACTACGGTAATAATGAAGGTGATCAGAATCGCGGGCAGATCGAAATACGACCCTGTCATCACAAACTTTCCGGTCTCGGGAAGGTAGTCAAACGGCGCAGTTGCGACATGTTTCGGCACATGTATGCCGAGCAGCGGTATAAATTCTCGGAAGTGCGC